>CAZWIT010000004.1:0-93525 GCA_964633905.1 uncultured Gammaproteobacteria bacterium
TTTATTTATAGGAATATTATTTTAGTAGAAAAGCAGTCGTGATTTCGGTCTATCAATGTATATGCGTATCTATTGACAGCTTAGCTTAAATTAGCTAAAAAGTAAATAATAATTATTGATCAGAAACTATTATGAAAAGCGGTTTTGAAATGACTAAAAGGCCTCAATTTTTGAATAAAAGTCATCCTTTGACTAGCCTAGCCCAGGAGCTTATAATCAGAGGATTTTCCAAAAGGACTATCAAAAGTTACTTATCTCACAATCAGCGATTTTTGGACTTTGTTGGTAAATCAGCTCGTGAGGTCAATGGCCAGGATATCAGAAATTATCTCTTGTATCTCAAGAGTCAAAATTATACCAATACCTCTCTCAATCAGGTAATTTCAGCGCTTAAATTTTATTACGAACAGATTCTGCATCGGAAGCTGTTTTTTAGTATCCGTCGGCCCAAGAAAGAAAAATTTTTGCCAATGGTTTTGACCAGGACTGAAGTTATCAAGATTATTAACTGCGCCCGCAATCTTAAACACAAAATTTTATTATCACTACTCTATGGTTCTGGTTTACGAGTCTCAGAAGTAGTTAAAATAAAAATTAGCCACTTGGATTTAGCTGGCAAAAGTTTATTAGTCAAAGATGCCAAAGGTCAAAAAGATCGCTATACATTAGTAAGTGCTATTAGCATTAAATTATTAAATTTATATTTGCCAAAATTATCAAGCGCCCAAAAATATTTATTTGCTGGTCAAGCGGGCGAAAGTCATTTGAGCCAGCGTAGTGCGCAGAAAATATTTGATCATGCCTTGCAAGAATCTGGTATTAAAAAAGAGGCTACTTGTCATAGTTTGCGTCATAGTTTTGCCACTCATCTGCTTGAGAGCGGAGTTGATATTCGCTATATTCAAAAATTATTAGGCCACCAAAATATCAAGACTACGGAGATTTATACTCACGTGGCTCGTAATTTTTTTAATAATATTAAAAGTCCCTTAGATTAAAGAAGAGCTATTATTAGCTCTTTTAAGCTATATTTTTTCTAATAAAGATTCTTTTTTCACCGCGCTTATATTTAGTCCATTGTTTTTGATTAATAGCTGAATAAAAAGCCTTATTACAACCAGGCTCCAAAAAATCATGCAGTTCAATGATAATAACATTTACTTTGTTTAGCCAAGTTTGATAATTTTTAGAAAATAATTCTTTTTCAGCACATTCAACATCAAGCTTTAATATATCTATTTTATCAAAACCAGACATTTTTAAAATACTATCAATAGTAATAGCTCTGGTATCTGATTTTTCAGCAGGCTTTATTTCTTGAACATAAAAACCCCAATGACCGGTTTGGCGATCTTGGATTTTCAAACTAGTGTCACTACTCCAGAGAGCAGCCTTGATTCTAGAAATATTCGGGTAATTGCTAGTATTTTTCTCTAAAATTCTAAAATTTGACTCTTCTGGCTCAATAGCATAAATTTTAGCTTGAGGGTGCTTAGTAGCAAAATATAAAGTTGATAGACCAGTATAGGCACCACCATCAATAATCAATTTTGCATCTAGTTTGACTGGTAATTGTAATTCTTTTTTAATAAAAATATCTGTAAAGATATTAGTATCAGTAGTCTTTGGTCTGATTATTAAAGGTTTATAAATTAAAGAATAGTATTGCCTGAATAAAGGAAATACTATTCTTAATATTAATTTTTTAAATATTTTGACTAACATTATTTAGTCTCTAACTATCAGAAATTTAAAATATAAATTTTCTTCATCTTTTTTTCCTCTGATTTTGCCAATGTCAGTTAAAGTAATTGTATAGTTTGATTTAGCAATTTTTATTTTTTTAGTAGATTGTTTTTTTAGATCAAAATGTAGGTTTTTCTTGGTGCGCGGAGTATAATTTGCCTCTAAATATTCTTTGCCATCATTATTGGTATAAGATATAGATGGATTTATATCAACGGTTACACTCTTGAGAGAACAAGGTTCTGATAAACTTATTACCATTTGCTCATCAACTGGCCCAATACCATAGATGAAAAAATTAGTCATTAATTTTAATTTTTTTTTCATATTTTTTTCTTTACTTTTTTAGGTTTTCTGCTACTCGATATTTTACTATTTTTTTAATTAAAGTCAGCGGTAATTTTTCGTCTAAGGGACATTGGATTGAGCCTTTAGCACTTTTATAATTTACCAATTCTTTTTTAAAAGCTTTGATAGCGCTAGGAGCGGGGTAAAAACCAATGTGGTTTTTGTAAGCCGCAAAATGGACTAAGTTGCCATTTAAGAAAAAAGTTGGCATTTGGTAACTGATTTTTTCTTGGGCCTGAGGAGCTGATTTTTTAATTGCTAGTCGTAATTTCCTTAATTTTTTTTGAGTAGTTTCGGGAAATAATTTTATATATTGATTGATTGTTTTGATTTCTTTATTGTTTTGCATTTTGTATTTTAAATAATTTGCAAAATTCCCCCATAGATTAAAATAATAACAAAAAATAAAAATTTGAATATTTTTTCCCTGGTTTCTTTTTCGTTATATTTGATATTAATAGCTGAGTAAATAGTCATTAAAGCTAGGAGTAAAATAAAATAGTATAAAGCTAGGTGGGGGAAAATTTGGTTGACCATCAAACCAATAACATTTAATAGCAAAGCATTGGCAACGGTATTGGTAAACCAACCAAAAGCATCCCAGGGTTCGTTGTTTTTGCAGAAGGCAATTTTAGTGTAGGCAAGGGTTGAGGCAAATAGCAAGGGAATAGACATTATTAATTGACCAACAATTATAGCACTAAATTTGTTTGGGTTTAAAGACCAAATCAGGGTAAAAATAAGAAACACGCTAGACATCATTAGAGTGTTAATGGTGAGTTTGTTAGTAGCCTTGGCGTTACTGATTTCAAAAAAAGATTTAGTCATATTTACCCTGTTAAATAATTTTCGCATATAACGCAAAAATTAAATTTAATTATTAATACTTGCTCAATTTATATAATTTTTATAACTTAAATTTTAAGTTTATTTTATTTCCCTATATTAAATTTATTTAACAGGGTGAATTATTTAATCTTGCCAAATTTTCTTTTACCAGCTTGGATGACATCGCCTGATTTGATTTGCAAATCTTGATTCCAGTTTTCTACTTTGGTCTGATTAAGTTTTAAGCCACCACCTTCGATTAAACGGCGGGCTTCCGATTTGGAATTAACTAATTTCATTTCTACTAATAAATCAACGGGGCTAATTTTATTTTTATTAATTATAAATTCAGGCATCTCGTCAGGATTTTCTTTTTTGGCAAAGACCTTATTAAAATTTTCTTGAGCTAGTTTTGCTTCTTTTTCAGAGTGATACATTTTGACAATCTCATAAGCCAAGCGCACTTTTAGATCGCGCGGGTTAGTACCAGCTTTCATCTGTGCTTCTAAATCTTTTATTTCAGTCATACTAAGATAAGTACAGTCAATAAAGCATTGAATAATAGCTTCATCTGGTAAAGCCATAGTTTTGCCAAACATATCAGTAGGATTTTCGTCTAAACCAATGCCAGTGCCCAAGCTTTTGCTCATTAATTTTTCGCCAGTAACTGGGTTTTCTAAAAGAGTAGTAGTGATTACAATTTTTTCACGATTTTGGTAAGCCTTGACCAAGGTGCGGCCAGCTAACATATTGAAAGTCTGGTCAGTGCCACCAATTTCTACATCCGCTTTTAAGGCTACTGAATCATAGCCCTGCATCAAGGGGTAAAAAAATTCATGAACGTATAAAGGTTTTTGTTCTTTGAGTCGTTTTTCAAAATTATCTCGCTCTAACATTCTTTGGACAGTAAAATGAGAGGCCAAGTCAACCAAATCAGCAAAGTTTAATTTTTTTAGCCACTGGGAATTGAATTTAAATTCAATTGGATTTTTTTTGTCGGAAAAATTTAAAATTTTACCAATTTGTTTTTTAAAATGCTTTAGATTTTCTTGGACTTGTTTTTCGCTCAAGCGTTGGCGGGCTGAATTTTTATCACTCGGATCGCCGATCATAGCAGTAAAGTCACCGATTAAAACGATGATTTTATGTCCTAAATCGTGTAGTCTTTTGAGGATAATATAGTTGGTGGCATGTCCTAAGTGGGCATAGGTAGCAGTCGGGTCAATGCCCATATAAATACGAAGCGCTTTGCCAGAATTTAAAAGCTTTTCTAAAGATTCGCGATTAGGGTAAATAGTGTCAATTGATCTAGTCAATAATTCTTGAATTTTTGTCTTATCTGTGTTAATTTTAGCCATAAGTTTGTTTTAGCCAGTGGAATAATCCCACTAAAGTGGGATTAGCGCCACAAAAATTTTTAATAAATTTAAAATAATTTTTTATAATAATTTAGCCTTAATATTTGGGTAATAATGCCTTCAGGCGCTATTCCACGGGCTAAAATTTTTATATTCAAATTATAGCTTATTTTTGCTATAATTCAAATACTATCTATATTTACATGCCAATACCTCAACTTAAATCAATGCGAGACAACAATGAATCAGGATCTAGCTTTAGCTCTAGACCCTTGGGGCAGAACAAAAAGAGGCGGTTTTTAAAACCAAGCTTATTTTTTGCTCAAAGACCAAAAAATAATAAACCCAAAAAAGGTAATTTGTTTAAGCGCTTGTTGCCCACTTTTTTATATTTATGTTTATTGGGCGGTATTTTTTTAATCGGTTTGATTGCTTATTATTCTAGTGGCTTGCCTGAACCTGGAAAAATTATGGATCGTTCAGTGCCTTTGAGTACCAAGATCTACGATAGTAAAGGGGAAACTATATTATATGAAGTGCATGGCTTAGAACAGCGCACTTTGATTGATATTAATACCCTGCCCAAGTACGTTATCAATGCTACCATTGCCGTAGAAGACAAAGATTTTTATAATCACTCGGGCATTTCCATCAGAGGTATTATCAGAGGTGTTTTTAAGCAATTATTAATGGGAGAAAGAGTTCAAGGTGGATCAACTCTTACTCAGCAGTTTGTTAAAAATGCCATTTTGACTGATGAACGTCGCATTTCTCGTAAGATAAAAGAATGGGTTTTATCTTATCGGATTGAAAAAAAATATAGTAAGCAAGAAATTTTAGGATTTTATTTTAATGAAATACCTTACGGCTCTTCCGCTTATGGAGTTGAGTCGGCTGCTCATTATTATTTTGATAAAGCCGCCAAAGATCTTACCTTAGCCCAAGCGACAATTTTGGCAGCTTTACCACAGGCGCCTAGTTATTATTCTCCTTATGGTAGTCATAAGGATGCTTTGATTGGTCGGCAGCGTTTGGTTTTAAAATTAATGGTAGAGCAAGGTTATATTACTCAAGAAGAAGCCGATCAGGCCAAACAAGAAGAATTAACTTTTAAAAAACGAGCTGAAAATATCAAGGCCCCGCATTTTGTCATGTATGTTAAGGAATTATTAGAACAAGAATACGGAGTTTTAAATGTTGAGCAAGGTGGTTGGAAAATTATTACTTCTTTAGACTGGGATTTGCAGCAGGCAGCCGAAAAGGCAATTACCGAACAAGTAGAAAAAAATAAAGAAAAGTATCAGGCGGGCAATGCGGCCTTAGTTGCCATTGATGTAAATAGTGGCCAAATCAAAGCCATGGTTGGCTCTAAAGATTATTTCGACGATGATATTGATGGTCAGGTAAATGTTGCTATTGCTCCGCGTCAGCCAGGTAGTTCTTTAAAACCATTTGTATATCTCACAGCCTTTACTAAAGGTTTTCGGCCAGACACTATTTTATTTGATTTAAAAACTAAGTTCGGCATTAAATCAGACGGCACTCCTTATGAGCCGTCAAATTATGACGGCGCTGAACATGGTCCAGTGACTATGCGTCAGGCTCTAGCTGGCTCTTTGAATATTCCAGCTGTCAAAACTTTGTATTTGACAGGACCTAATAATGTGTTAAAAACAGTAGCTGATTTTGGCTATACTACTTTTAAAGCAGATAATCCTTGCGGTTTGTCTTTAGTCTTGGGTTGTGCCGAAGTTAAATTACTTGAGCATGCTAATGCTTATGCAGCTTTAGCTCGCGAGGGCGTTTATCAAGACAGTATTTCTATATTAAAAGTAGAAGATTCCAAAGGCAAGGTCATAAAAGAAAACAATGACATAAAAGGCCGTCGGGTTATGGACAAGAAATATGTTCATATGCTTACTGATGTCATGTCTGATAATTCGGCCCGCGCTTATATTTTTGGGGAAAATAATTATTTAACTTTAGGCGATAGGCCAGTAGCTGCTAAAACTGGTACTACTAATGATTATCATGATGCCTGGACAATGGGTTTTACTCCTGATTTAGCGGTTGGTGTTTGGGTTGGTAATAGTAATAATAAAGCCATGAAAGCAGGAGCTGATGGTTCGGTAGTAGCAGCTCCGATTTGGAATAAGTTTATGCGGGAAGCAACTGCTAAAATGCCAATTACTAATTTTAAAAAAGAAAGCTTAGAAGCTTGTAATAAACCAATGGTGTGTGGCACTTTAGGTAAAGAAACAATTGTCAAAGTTAATAAACAAAATGGTAAATTAGCCAGCGAGTATACACCCTATACCTTGATTGAAGAAAGAAAATATAACGAAGTACACAATATTTTGCAGTACGTAAATACTAATGATCCAATGGGTGCACCGCTTGATAATCCAGCTGCTGATCCGCAGTATGCTGCTTGGGAAGCGCCAGTCAAAGCTTGGGCAGAAAAAGAAGGTTATATTAATAGTCAGCCGCCAACGGAAGTTGATGATGGTTTTTTGGCCGCTAATCAACCTAGTATTTCTTGGTTAAGTCCTAATGCTGGTCAGGCTTTAAATCAGGTGCCAATTAATTTAAGTGTGCAGGCCAGTGGCCCTAACGGTATTGCGCGAGTAGAATATTTTATTGATCAACAAAAAATTGGTGAGACTTTTGCTAGCCCTTATAGTTTATCTTGGACGCCAAATTCTTTTATTAGCAATGGTCAACATAATTTGCGCGCTATTGCTTTTGACAGTAGTGAAAATTTTAAAGAAACGAGTATTAATATTGATTTACAAATTGCTAGTAATAATCGTTCTTATGATTTGAAATTTGTGGAGCCGGTTAGCGAGAGCACAATAGAGGCAAGTTCATTGCCAGTTAATATTAAACTATCCTTAGATAGACCAAGCGCAGTTAAAAAAATCGACTTTTATTATCAAGTAAACGGCGGCTCATCACAATGGTTTTCTTATTTAGAAAATCCCAGCACTACTGATTTAGTGGTTCCTTGGGGTCAAGGACTAGCCAAAGGTAGTTATCATCTATATATGATAGTGCTTGATAATTCTGGTCAAACGGCTACTTCGCCAGTTCTCAATATTAATATTCAGTAATTAATTTTATTTAGATTATCCCGCCCCAGCCGCGTCAAGCGCGGCTGGGGCGGGTTTTTATACTTGCCAAAAGACATAAAAAACAGTATGATAATTTAATTATGGATTTTAAATTAGTTTCTAAATTTAAGCCAGCTGGCGATCAGGAGCAAGCTATTAAAAGTTTAGTAGCTGGTTTAAAATCGGGCTATAAAGAGCAGACTTTACTAGGCGTTACTGGCTCAGGTAAGACTTTTACCATGGCCAATGTTATTAATCAGCTACAACGTCCGACTTTGGTAATATCGCATAATAAAACTTTGGCAGCACAGCTGGCCTCTGAATTTCAAGATTTTTTTCCCGAGAATGCAGTGCATTATTTTGTGTCTTATTATGATTATTACCAGCCGGAAGCTTATTTGCCAGCGTCTGACACTTATATTGAAAAAGAAACTCAGATTAACCAAGAAATTGATCGTTTGCGCCATGCTAGTACGCAGAGCCTGCTTACTCGGCGTGATGTTTTGATTGTGGCTTCGGTTTCTTGTATTTATAACTTGGGTAATCCTGCTGCTTATGCTGAGTTTAAAATTGATTTAAGTGTTGGTAGGGAATATAATCGTTTTAAATTATTAAAAAATTTAAACAATTTACAATATAGTCGTAATGATCTGGTTTTAAGCAGAGGTAATTTTACAGTTAAGGGTGAAATTATTGAAGTATTTGCTTCTGGCCAAGAACACGAATTTTATCGGCTTAATTTTTTCGGAGAAAAATTAGAAAGCATAGAATTAATAAATATTTTTAGTCATCAAATAGTTAGTTCTCTTACACAAGCCTATATTTTTCCGGCTAAGCACTTTATTGCTCAGGCCGAAGACACTAAAACTATTTTAGAGCGTATTCGTCAGGATGCAGATAGAGAAGTAGCAGCTATGAAAAAGCAGGGCAAAATTTTAGAAGCCGAACGTTTAAATATTAGAGTCAACAATGATTTGGAGATGATACAGGAAACTGGCTATTGTAATGGTATTGAAAATTATTCTCGTTATTTTGATGGACGTAAGGTCGGTGATCCGCCTAATAGTTT
Organism: uncultured Gammaproteobacteria bacterium; assembly: GCA_964633905.1. Lineage (GTDB taxonomy): Bacteria > Patescibacteriota > Patescibacteriia > UBA1558 > GWA2-36-10 > CAZWIT01. Next base: position 8,463 of record CAZWIT010000004.1, read on the forward strand.
GCTTGATTATTTTCCCGATGATTTTTTATTAATGATTGATGAATCGCACATGACTTTGCCCCAAATTTCTGGCATGTATAATGGTGATAAAGCGCGTAAAACAAATTTAATTGATTTTGGTTTTAGATTAAAAGCTTCTTATGACAATCGCCCTTTGACCTTTCAAGAATTTGAAAATAATATCAAGCAAGTGATTTATATGTCAGCCACACCCGCTGAGTATGAGCTTAGTCGCTCGCAAAATATTGTTGAACAATTGATTCGGCCTACCTATATTTTAGATCCTAGAGTTGAAATCAGAAAAACGGCTGGTCAACTTGATGATTTAGTCAAAGAAGTAAAGGCCGTAGTTGCTAAAAAACAAAGGGTTTTAATTACTACGCTAACCAAGCGTTTGTCTGAGGATTTAACAGAAATTTTGCTAGCTAAAGATATCAAGGTCCAATACTTGCACTCAGAAGTAAAGACTTTAGATCGGATTCAAATTTTACACGATTTACGCAGTGGTAAATATGATGTTTTGATTGGTGTTAATTTATTACGTGAAGGCTTGGATTTGCCAGAGGTATCCCTAGTAGCCATTTTAGATGCCGATAAAGAAGGTTTTTTGCGTTCACGATCGTCCATGATACAAGTAATGGGTAGAGCGGCTCGTCATCAAGACGGCAGAGTTATTATGTATGCTGATAAAACAACGGCTTCAATGCAAGCAGCCATTTCTGAAACCGAGCGTCGTCGCAAGTTACAAGAGCAATATAACCAAGAGCATAATTTAAAACCTCTATCAATTAATAAAAGTTTGAAAGAAGTGAGCTTAAAGGAGCTTGATAAAGTAGCTAATTTTAGTGATCAGATTAAGAATTTAGATAAAAAAGCCAAGGCAATTTTAAGCAAAAATTTGAAACAGGAGATGGAAATAGCAGCTGATAATTGGGAATTTGAAAAAGCGATTGAGCTCAGGGATAAATTAAATATTTTGACAGCTAAAAAATAATAAAATGCTTGTTTCGGAATTTTTAAATAATTTTTCTAAAGCAAAATTGGAAAATATATATAATGACTCTCAGTCTGCTTTTTATTTAATCAATAAACCAAAAGGTCAGCATTCATTTAAACTTGTTTCCAGCTTGCGTAAGTTACTGGGTATTAAAAAAGTTGGTTTTGCTGGCACTTTAGATCCTTTGGCTTCTGGTTTAATGATTTTAGCCACTGGATCAGCTACTAAATTATTAGATCTATTTCACCTACTACCAAAAACTTATCAAGCTAATATAATTTTTGGACAAACTTCAGCTAGTTTTGATTTAGAACAGGATATAGTGGTAAATCATAATGCTAAAGAATTTACTAAAGCCGATTTAGATAAATATTTAAATAATTTTTTAGGCAAGCAAGAACAAACAGTGCCAATTTATTCAGCTAAAAAAGTAGCTGGTAAAAAGCTACATCAGTTAGCAAGGCAGGGTCAGACCTTACAAAATTTGCCTAAGAATAAAATTGAAATTTATAGTTTAAAAGTTTTGTCTTTTTCTTATCCTAATTTAGAATTAGAAATTTCTTGTTCGGCTGGTACCTATATCCGCAGCTTGGTAAGCGATTTAGGGGATTTGGCTTTAAGCGGAGCTTTAATGACTGATTTAAAAAGAACTCAAATTGGTCCTTATCATTTAGATCAGGCTCTTGATATGGCAGATTTATCGCTTGTTAAAATAAAAAAACAAGCTTTAAATGTTCGAGATGTGCTTGCTTCTTTGTCTAAATTTTAGCCGATTTTCTAATTATGAGTTTAGCTATCAGTGCCTTTAATTTGGTCACTGATTTTTTTAACAGCCTCATGTTCTATGTGCCCAGCTTCAGCTAGCTTGTGTAAATGGCCGATAAATTCAGTATGACTCATTTCTTCGTGTCCAAAATGAACGCCCAAAGACTCAGAAGCCTTATTTAAGTGTTCTAAGGCTTGTTGTGAATCAAAAGCATGAGGCACTAATTCTTTAGCAAAATGTAATTGTTCGCCGCTTGTTATGTGTCTGTTTAACATTTTTAGGACTTGACTTAATTATTAATTTATGTTAATATTTTTTGGTCTTTATAATATAATTTTAATCTAAATTCAGTATTATGCCAAATAAGAAAGCTGCTATTAAGCACTTACGCCAGACCAAAAAAAGAACTTTAGTCAATGCTATTGTTAAAAGGCGTATAAAAAATTTAGTAAAACAAGGCCAAAAAGCTATTGCTGATGGTTCTATTAAAGAAAAACATCAAGCTTTAAGTCATGATTTACAAAAAACTGTAGACAAGGCTGTTAAAAAAGGTTTAATTAAACCTAATGCTGGCAACCGTAAAAAAGCTAGATTTATGAAAAGTATTAATAAATCTTTAGCTACTAGCAAAAAATAATTTTTACTTTATTTGATTTTTAAATAATTCAGCCCTGCACCATACGGTGCAGGGCTGTTTTTATATTTGTCCAATAATTTTTACAAAAAGTAATTGGGGGTCTAGGCTACTAGTTTTTAATTTAGTATCCAAAATTAATAATTGTTGATAGATACTTTTAAGTTGTTCTAGGCTATAGTTGCTGGTTTGTTTAAAAGTTTTTTCTGCTAGCCAGGGTTGTATTTTTAAAGCTTGTGCTAAGGCTCCTGGATAATCAGCTTGTTTAGCAATTAATTTAGCTTTTAGCAGTAAACGATATTGACGGATAATCATGCTTAACAAGTATTGAGGATTAGCGCCGCCATTCATTTGTTCGTTTAAAAGTTGTAAAGCTTTGCTCTTATCTTGATTGCCCAGGGCATCAATAAAGTTAAAGATATTTTCATCAAGCTTAGCGTTAACTAAGTCTTTAACAGTATTTTCATCAATGTTAGCTTGACTGTAATTTACTAGTTTACTTATCTCTTGGTTTAAGGCCCATAAGTCATTGCCAACATAAGCAATTAATAAACGAATAGCCTGAGGGCTAATATTTTTTTGTTCTTTTTGACATTGTTTTTTTACCCAAATTTCCAGCTGGCTACTAGAAAGTTTAGCAAATTCTTCAACGTATTTAAAAGTCTTTAGTTTTTTATAAAGTTTAAGCCTCGCGTCTGGCTTATTTGTTTCCCAAAAAATTAAATAATTTTCTTGTGGGCTATCAGTTTGTTTTTGTAAGAAATTAAGTAAAGCATCTTGCCAAGAGGCTAGTTTTTTATTATTAAAAATATTTTTAATAATGATTAATTTTTTGCTAGCCAAAAATCCAGTTACCGAAATAGCCTGAAAAAAATCATCAGCCTTAATAGTTTCTCCATCGAGATGAACTATGTTATGACCACCAGGGTCAATTTCTTTTTTAAATTTCTTGGCAATAGCATCAATCTTATTTTTAGCTAAGAAAGAATTTTCGCCGTAGTAAAAAAATATCATTTTAATTAAAATCTTTTAATTCACCCCAATTTTTACCAATTTCTACATCAGCTACCAAGGGCACATTTAAATGATAAATATTTTCCATAGTATTTTTGACAAAATCAGCTACTTTTTTGATATCTTTATCAGGCACTTCAACTACTAATTCATCATGTACTTGTAGTACTAATTTGGATTGGGGACTGACACTATTTAGCTTTTGGTGAATGGCAATCATAGCCATTTTCATCAGATCAGCGGCTGTGCCCTGCAAGGGCATATTAATAGCCATGCGCTCAGCCGCGCTTTTGAGCATGGGCATTGAAGAGTGGATGTCGGGCAAATAACGGCGTCTACCAAAGATAGTTTGAGCATAGCCATATTTAGTGGCAAAAGTTTTAGTATTATCTAAATACTCTTTTATTTTTTTATAAATGCTAAAATATTTATTAATAAATTCTTTAGCTTCATTTCTATTTAAGCCAGTGCGTTGAGCTAGGCCCAAAGATCCTAAGCCGTAGAGTACGCCAAAGTTTACTTCTTTAGCCGTGCGTCTAATTTCTTTAGTAACTTGTTCTAAGGGAATTTTGTGAATTTCAGCAGCCGTACGCGCGTGGATGTCTTCACCTTTTTTAAAACTAGCCATCATCTTGGGATCTTGCGATAAAGCGGCTGCTAGTCTTAGCTCAATTTGAGAATAATCAGCCGAAAGTAGGCTAAAGCCGATAGGAGCGACAAAGGCCTGGCGTATTTTTTTGCCCAATTCCGTGCGGATTGGAATATTTTGTAAATTAGGATCAGAAGAGGATAGTCGTCCAGTGGTAGTCACAGTTTGATTAAAGCTAGTATGCAGACGGCCACTATTTTTATCTACCAATAGTGGCAAGGCTCGAATATAGGTACTTTGTAGCTTAGTTAGTTCGCGGTATTCAGAAATCAAGGGGATAATAGGATGCAAAGTCATCATTTTATCAAGCTCGGCAGCAGCCGTTGATATACCAGTTTTAGTTTTTTTAATACCAGTAACACTAATTTTTAAATCTTCAAATAATATTTTTTTAAGTTGTAGTGGTGAGCTAATATTAAACTCACTACCAGCTAGTTTAAATATTTGCTCACTAATTTTAGCAATATCTTGATCAAACTTTTTCTCCATAATATGCAAAAATTTTTGATCTAGCAAGATACCGTTAATTTCCATGTCAGCCAAAGTGGCAACTAGAGGCATTTCTATGTTTTGTAATAATTCCAAATTTTTATTATCTTTGATAATTGGTAATAATTTTTGGTAAAGTCTAAAAGTAATATCAGCATCTTCGGCGGCATACCAACCCAGTTTATCTAAGGGGATACTGGCAGTTTCAATTGTTTTTTTCTTGTCAGTTTCTGGCACTAGATCATCTAATTTTAATTTACGATAGCCAAGGTAGGAAAAACTTAGTTCATCTAAGCGTAAACCGCGACTAGGATTGATCAAATAGGCAGCAATCATAGTGTCAAAATATAAACCTTGCGTTTCGATGCCGAGGAGTTTTAAAACCTTATAATCAAATTTGATATTGTGGCCGATTTTTTGAATCTTATTATCTTCTAAAATTGGTTTTAAATCTTTTAAGACCTGCTGCTTAAATTTTTCTTCTGTTAAAGAAATAAAATAAGCAGTGCCTGAAGTCCAAGCTAAAGATAAACCAAGAATTTTTTCTTGAAAAATATCTAAACCAGTAGTTTCAGTATCAAGAGCTAATATTTTTTGCTTTTTTATATCAGTTAATAGTTTTTGCCAGTCAGTAATAGTGCTAATTATTTTGTAATTTTCACCAGTGGTTTTAGCTTGACTATGAATAGTAAAATTCAACTGCTGATTAAGGGGGATTTTTTTGAGTAGGGAGTTAAATTCAAATTTTTGAAAAATTTTATAAACAGCATTCGCGTCGTATTGATTCCAAACAGCCTTGGCAAGGTCAAGATTTATCTCAAGGTCAGTAACAATTGTTACCAAGCGTTTGCTTAAGGCAGCTTCTTTTTCGTATTCTTTTAATAAGGCGCGGGTTCTTTCTTTGATTTGGCTGTTATTTAGATTTTTATATAGGTTTTCTAAACTGCCGAATTCTTTGATCAAGTCGCTAGCGCCTTTTTCGCCTATTCCTTTGACACCTTTAATATTATCAGAGCTATCTCCTCGTAAAGCTTTGAAATCAATTAATTGTTTTGGCTTAAGACTATAGCGTTCTTCTACAGCTGCCTCATCATAAATAATTGTATCGTTAAAACCTTTTTTTAAGGTTAAAATTTTTGTTCTTTTATTGACTAATTGCAAAGCATCTAGATCGCCAGTAACAATAATAGTTTGCACTTCTGGATTTTTGTCATAAGTAATTTTAGCAATTGTGCCAATAACATCATCTGCTTCAAAACCTTCTTTAGTAATAACTGGTATATGGAAAGCTTCTAAAACTTCTTTAGCTAGTGGTATTTGATCATAAAATTCTTGAGCCTGTTTGACGCGCTGAGCTTTATAATCAGTGTATTCATGATGACGGAAGGTTTTACCAGCTAAATCAAAAGCAGCTATAATATAGTCTGGTTTAAGTTCAGTTATTATCTTTAGTAATAGCGAAGTAAAGCCGTAAACAGCATTGACCATTAAGCCGTCTTTGGTAGATAGTGCGGGGATAGCGTGCCAAGCACGGTGCATTAAGGCATTAGAGTCAATAATTACTAATTTTTTGTTGTTTTTGGCCATTATTTTAGTTTAAATTCTTATTTTATAATAGCATTTATAGGGGTTTAGACAAGGGCGTAAATATTGACCCTGTTAAATTTTGTTTTTAATTATTTTTTTAAATATTTAAAGATAATTTAAGTTATTTTTTTAATTTTTTAGTCATTATATTAACGAATAATCCCATTCACCAAGGTGAATGGGATTATTTAACAGGGTTGACTTTTTATGATTTTATTATATAATAGGGTAGTTATTTAAAATGAGCGGGTGTAGTTCAGTTGGCTAGAACGTTTCCTTGCCAAGGAAAAGGTCGCCGGTTCGAACCCGGTCACCCGCTCCAATTTTTCGATATACTCAGGTTGTCGATTGTATCTTAAATAACGTTATTAATTGGTTAAACTCGCCCTGAGTAAGTGGAGCGCACCGAAGGGTCTCACCCGCTCCAATTTTATAACTCAATCATGCCGGCGTGGTGAAATTGGTAGACACGCAGGACTTAAAATCCTGTACCCGTAAGGGTGTGTCGGTTCGATTCCGACCGCCGGTACCACTTCGTTAATAAAATAAGCCTTAGAGGGGCTTTTTTGTTTTTCTTGACAATATTCAGATAAATTGTTATGGTAAAAATATAAGTAAATATTATGAATAATTTAAATCGCTTAGCTAATTGTTGGATTCACCCCACTATCAAATCCGATCGTGAAGATCAAGGGGTAACTTTAGCTTTGTTTAGCCTAGGCGGTTTTAAGATGAATTGTTAAATATACAGACAATAATTACATTTAAAGAACGCCTTGGCTAGCTAAAGTCCAAGGCTTTTTTGTGCCAGATTCAAGGACTAGCTAGACCTGTACTTTGACATAAACAAAGGAAAAGGAGGGAGACTATGGTAAACAGGACAATTAAAATTTATTTACTACTTGTTTTTGCTAGTAAGCTTAGCGTAGCTTTTAGTTTTACTACTTACGTAATGTTTTTGCTGAGTCGCGGCTTGACTATTTTTGAGACTAGTTTGGTTAATATGGTTTTTTATGCGACTTTGTTTATTTTTGAAATTCCCACTGGAGCACTGGCTGATGTTTTTGGTCGTAAATTTTCTTTTGTGCTATCTTGCTATTTGACAGCCTTGGGTTTATTTTTCTATTACCTATCAGGTTCATTTTGGGGTTTTGCTCTAGCCGAAGCAACAATTGCTATTGGTCATACTTTTGCTAGCGGTGCTTTTCAAGCTTGGTTAGTTGATAAATTGGGTTATCATAATTTTAATGGTGAGCTGAAAAAAATTTTTGCCAAAGAACAAGTATTGGTTAATTTAGCCGTAATTATCGGCGGCTTAATTGGTGCCTATGTTGGTAAAGTAAACCTAGCTTGGCCTTGGCTAGTGGCTGCTTGTGGTATGGCGGTGGTGGGTTTTAGTGCGCAGCTACTCATGCAAGAGGAATATTTTAAAAAGCAAAAAATTTCTTGGATCCTAGGCTGGCAATCATTGCAGCAAGTAGTGAAATCTAGCTGGCAAGCGGGAGCAAAAAATAAAGCAGTTAGATTTTTGATTCTTTTAGGCACAGTTCAGTATTTTGCTGTGCAAGCGCCAAATATGCAATGGCAACCATATTTTGCTAAAACCTTTAATATTAGCAGTCAGTATTTGGGTTGGATTTTCAGCGGTGTGTCTATTTTTATGATGTTTGGTTCCATATTAGCTCCTTATTTTGCTCATCGAGTTAAACAAGAAAAGAAAATTTTGTTGTTATCACAAGCCATGGTTGGTATTAGCTTGATCTTGGCTTCATTTAGTCAAACCCTTGGCACGGCCTTAATATTTTTTTGGCTGCATGAATTTGGCAGGGGTTTATTTAAGCCACTTAAGGATCAATATCTGAACGATAGTATTGAATCATCTCAATTACGCGCTACTCTTATTTCCTTTGAATCAATGTCACACCATATTGGCGGTTTGTTTGGCTTATTTGTTGGTGGTTTATTGGCTCAGCTTTTTGGTATTCAAACAGCTTGGCTGGTTTCAGGACTATTACTATTAATTATGTCCTGGCTACTATCCAAAAATGGTCACGCCTAAGAAATGAGCGGGGAGATAACATCAAACCGCTTTTTATTTTTGGTATTGACTAAGTTTATTTTATATGTAATAATTATTTGGTATTTATTGTTCCCTGATAGAGTTAGTCAACAACTAAAGGGGGTTTTGATGCATTGGAAGGCAAATTTTCAGTGTCGTGGCAGGGAGCTAACAGTTTATTTTGATGTAGAAGATATAGAATCTAACGTTAGCAAACCTTGTGAAAAATGTGGAGAAGAACTTGATCATAGTGGTAGAGTGATCATTAGGAATATTAGTGATGGTGGCGATATTGGTCCTAGTAATATTATTTGGTCAGATGCAGAAAAGCGTTTGAATAAGCTATTCCAACATCATCTTTGTGCGGAGCATCTCTGGCAATTAGCCAAAAGAAGAAATATTAGTCTTGATTAATTATTTTTAGCATATTGCTATCTTAGCACGGTCAAAAGACCGTGTTTTTAAATTATTTGACAGATTTATTATTTTATGATAATGTGTTAATACATTAATACAAAATTATGTCTGAATTTAAATTTAGTAAAAAAACTGATGAATTATTTAAAGCAATATTAAGCTTAAAAAACAAGAATGAATGTGAATCTTTTTTTCGTGATCTATGCACTGTTCAAGAATTAAAGGACATGAGTGATCGCTGGCAAATGGTAAATTTTTTAAAAAAAGGCATGCCCTATCGTGATATTGCTAAGAAGTTAGAAACTAGTACTACAACTGTATCTCGTGTTTCTTTTTGGTTAAAAAATGGTTTAGGCGGCTATTCTTTAATTTGGAAAAGATTAAATTCTCATTATGGAAAATTACCGCCTGGGAAAGTTTTGCTTTAATTTTTTTAAATAGCAAGCCTCTCCCAGTGTGGAGAGTTTTTATTAATTAGAATATATGAAAAATAAACGTAAATTACAGATCGGTATTATGGGCTCAGCCGCTGATCTTAATTACCCTAAAGATTTAGAGAAATTGGCTGAGGAGCTTGGTTTTTGGCTTGCCAAAAATGGAGTTACATTAATTTTTGGTGCAGAAAAAGATTGTGATTCTCTTTCTACGATTGCTTGCCGTAGTGCTAAAAAGGCGGGTGGTATTACTGTTGGTATAACTTATGGGAAGGGCTTGGATGTTTTTGAGAAAGAAAATATTGACGTAGTAATAGCTAGTGGTCTTGAGCGCGGAGGTGGTAGAGAACTAACTTTGATTTTAAGTTGCGATGCTATTATTGCTATCAGTGGTGGGTCAGGGACATTGACAGAGATTGCCATTGCTTATCAGGCTAATATTCCAATTGTAGTTTTAGAAAATACTGGGGGCTGGAGTGAAAAATTAGCTAAACAATATTTAGATGCCAGAAAAAGAATAAAAATAGAATCAGTTAAAGATCCTAAAGAAGCAGTTGAGTTGGCAATAAAATTAGCCATAGAAAATTATGAAATCAAAAAATAAAATTACTATTTTATCTACATTTGCTCTTGATAAAATTATTAATGATAAAAGCCCATTATTTATTGAACAGGAAGGTGGTCCAGCTTTTTATTTAAAAAAAGTTTTTATTCAAGAAAAAATAAATTTTAGCTTATTGACTGGTCGCAAATTAACAACAGAAATTTTAATAAATAAAAAAGGAGAATTTGGTAGGCTTAATAAGAAGCCGTTTATCAAAACTGTAGAATTTAAAAAAATAAAAACACCATTTTTGCTTATTTCCTCTATTTTTGATGAGTTTAATTTAGAAAAATTATCAGATTTTCGGGGTTTAGTTTTTTTAGATATTCAGGGTTATGTCAGACGTAATGGTAGTTTTGGTCAAAAAAAATTTTGTCAGATAGATAAATCAGTATTTGCTAATATTTTTTGTCTTAAGAGTACACAGGAGGAATTAAAATATTTACCAAGTAATTATATAAAAGAGCAAAAACAAAGAATCTTGTTAGTGACTAAAGGGCAACTAGGTTGTGATGTTTTTTATTTTGGTCGGAAATTTAGTATTAAACCAGAAGAAGTAATTAAGTCAGATAATACTTTGGGAGCTGGCGATACTTTTTTTGCTTATTTTATTTCTCAATATATAAAAAATAACAATATCATTGTTAGTATAAAATACGCTACTAAAATGGTATCGATATTTTTGGCAAAAAATACTACCCATCATACACAACAACTCTTGTAGGAAGAGATTGTTTGTCATTAGTAGAAGATAATTTTACATCACTGCACACCCAATCCCTTCCTGTAAGGGTTTTTGTTTTGGGAAGGGGTTGTTCTTTGACAATAAACAAAAGGAGAGTGAGTAATGACGAAGTTACCATACGTCGTATCAGCTGATATCCATTTGTTGCTTAAAAGATGGGCAAAACAGAATGATTTTATTTTACCGCCAGATATTTTTTTCGTTAATTTAAGAGAGGATTTTATCAAGTATATGAAGAATATTTTTATTAATTTTGATTTTATATCAGAAGAAGAAATTTTAGCTGGTTTAAAGAAAATGGTATGTCAAAATGATTTGCCAGTAATTTCGCTGGATGACACCTATTTTCAAAGTAAAATTAAATTTGAATTAGCTCGTTTGGTTGATGAAAATGGTAATAATAAAGGCTTGGGCCATAGGGCAAATACCAATACACTTTTAAAACAAATTAAAGAGTTAAAAGCGTTGAATATTAAAAGAGTTGCCATTGTAGATGATGTTATTTTTAGTGGGCATTTAATGGAGAGAGTTATTAATATATTGTCCAAAATAAATATTCAAGTAGAATTTATTTATGCTGGCATTGGTATTAGTGAAGGTATAAGGCGTATTAGTAGTGATAAATGTTTGATATCTTGTGTTCGTACTTATGATAATGTAATAGATGAAATTTGTGAGCGTGATTTTTATCCAGGAGTACCTTTGTCTGGAAGATTATTAGCTACAGGTAATAATATTGGTTTGCCATATATTTTGCCATTTGGTGATCCAGTTACTTGGGCATCTATACCATGCGAGAAGGCTCTTAATTTTTCTAAATTTTGTTTACAACAAACTATCTTATTATTTGAGGAGATAGAGACTCATTCTTATAAAAATATTTATTGTTCAGATCTTCCCCGTAAAATCATTGGCTTACAACAACCCGATGTTCGCTACACTGCCTTGTTAAGGGAAATACTCTGAAGAGAGAGGGCCGGTTTAAAAAATAATCGGCCTTTTATTTTAAATAAAAAACAAGCCTAAACAGGCTATGCTTTATTTTTACCAATGTTGCTATTGGAGGCCACGGCCGGAATCGAACCGGCGATAAAGGTTTTGCAGACCTCTGCCTTACCACTTGGCTACGTGGCCTTATTTTAGTGCAGGTAATTTAACAGATTTTTATATTTTAAGCAACCTTAAGCTTTTTAAGCTCCTTAAGCAATAAAGGATTCAATTGTCTGTTACTAGCTAAAACTGAAGTAGAGTCTTTGGACCAAGTTTTACCCTGCCAGTCAGTAATGACACCGCCAGCGGCTTTAACTAACATAATACCAGGCGCTACGTCCCAAATTTTTGGTCCAGAAACAATTAAACTATCAATATTACCGCTAGCCACCATAGCTAATTCTAAGCTGGTACTGCCAAAATGACGACAGTCATGGCTATTGAGGTGGTAGTATTCGTAGGCCTTAAACGCCTTTTTATTGTCAACTAAAGAGCTGCCATGACAATAACACATAAAAATATCTTTAGTATTTTTATGTTTAGCAACTTCTAATTTATGCCCATTTTTGTAAGCTTTTTTATGCGTAGCCCAATACAACTCTTTGAGCATAGGCACATAGATTACACTCATAACTAATTTATAATCATGCATTAGAGCAATAGCCACGGTAAATAGAGGATTATGAATGGCAAAATTATTAGTGCCATCAAGAGGGTCTATTATCCATAGATATTCTGATGATTGGTGATTAGCACCAAATTCTTCTGATAAAAAATTTATTTTAGAAAAACGTTTTTTTAAGGTAGTTAAAATAATTTTTTCTGATTGTTGGTCACACTTAGTCACTAGTTCATGACGACTTTTGTGGGTAGCAGTAGTACGCTTAAATTTATTAAATTCTTTAGCCAGATACTCTCCAGCTTCCACAGCGGCTTTTTTGGCTTGTTCTAATTCTAATTGGTATATCATATTATTTTATTTCGTTAAGCAAAATTAATTGGGCTTGTAGATCATCTAAATTTATTATAGCAAAAGTCGGGTTATAACGGATATTAGCGACATTGCCGGGATTTAGTATTTTGGTATTTTGAAATTTTTCTTCCCAGGGCTGATGACTGTGTCCATGGAGAGCTAGATCATAATATTGAGGCTTTTGTTCAATTAATTTTTTGATAATTTCTGGGTAGTGTGAGAAAATTATTTTTTTGCCATTAAGTTCAACTTCACCAAATCCTTGCCAGATTTTAAGATTAGAAAGTTTACTTAAATCTAAAGTATCGTCGGCATTACCTTTGACTGCAAAAACTTGGATTGCCAGTTTATTTAATTCTTGCCAAGCTTCTGGACTTTGTAAATCGCCAGTGCAAATTAAATAATCAATTTTATTTTCTCTAATATAATTTAAAGCTTTATTTAAATTGGCTAAATTATCATGGACATCAGATATGACAGCTAAAGTAGGCATAGTATGAATATTATAACACAGAGCCGCTTTGATAAAAAGTTAATAAAATTTTTATAAATATTTTTTAGCTTCAAAATTATCTGGCCAGTGTTGTTGTTTTTTAATTTCTTCGGTACTGCTATTGGGAGCATATTTATAGCCCTTACCATAGCCAAAGTCTTTCATTAATTGAGTGGGCGCATTACGTAGTACTAGGGGCACTCCTAGGTGACTAGTATTTTTGGCATCTTGAGCTGCTTTGGCATAGCCAGCGTAAATAATATTTGACTTAGGTGCTTTAGCTAAATAAACGACTAATTCAGCTAAAGCTAATTTCCCTTCGGGCATACCAATAAAATGTACGGCATCCTTAGCAGTAGTAGCAAGTATTAGCGCCTGAGGATCAGCTAGACCCACATCTTCTGAAGCAAAGCGAATTAGTCGGCGGGCAACGTAGAGGGGATCTTCGCCTGCTTCTAGCATGCGCGCTAACCAATAAAGAGCAGCATCAGGGTCAGAATCACGCAAGCATTTGTGTAAAGCAGAGATAATATTATAATGTTCTTCGCCATTTTTATCATAATAGAGAATAGAACTCTGAATAGCTTCGCGAATATCAGTTTCGGAGAGCTCGTAATTTTCTTTGACTGAAGCGGCAATTTCTAAAGCAGTTAGTAGTTTACGGGCATCGCCGCCAGCAAAAGAAAGTAGTATTTTTTCCGCTGCTTCGTTTAAAGTTATTTTTTGTTTACCCAATCCTTGATCCTTATCTTCTAAAACTTGTTTTAATATTTTTTTTAGATCAAGTGTTGTGAGGGATTTTAAGGCTAAGACCCGACAACGAGAAAGTAGAGCGGAATTAATACTAAAAGAAGGATTTTCAGTGGTAGCACCGATTAAAGTCAAAATGCCACTTTCAACATAAGGCAGTAGCACATCTTGTTGGGCTTTATTAAAGCGATGAATCTCATCTAAAAATAGTAAGGTTTTAGTTTTTAAAAAATCGGCATCTTGGCGCGCAACATCAGCTATTTTTTTAATTTCCGGTGTGCCAATTAAGACTGCGCTAGTGGCAATGAATTTATAGTTTAATTCTTGGCTTAAAATTTTAGCTAAAGTTGTTTTACCAACTCCTGGTGGACCCCAAAAAATCAAAGAGCTTAAATTTTGGTTTTTTACCATTTGAGTCAGGATTTTATCTGGACCTAAAATATGCTCCTGTCCATAGAATTGGGGGAGTTTTTTAGGGCGTACCCGATCAGCTAAAGGTTTATTATCGCTCATAGATTATGCTTTATTTAAGCATTTTAACACCCTTAAGTAAAAAAATAAACCCGGCCGCGTCAAACGCGGCCGGGCAATAAATAGTTTATTTTACAATAGTCTCGATAATAAATTTGATAACTTTTTGATTTACTAAGGCATTATGTAAATAATCTCGATATTGTGGTTTGCGGATATTGGCTAGAGCTTCTGGATAATTTTTGTACATGGCCTCTTCTTTAGTAATCTCTGCTTCAACTTCTTCTGCTTTGATGTCAATTTTTTCAGTTAAAGCAATTTGTCTTAATATTAGAGCGGCTTTAATTCTTTCTAGAGCTGGAGTTTCAAAATCATGATGTAGATCATCGTGAGTTTTATTGATTGATTTTAAATAACCAACCATATCTAGACCTTGTCTTTCTAAATCACCTTCCAGCTCATGAATCATCTTGTGGATTTCATTATCAATCAAAACTTCGGGTATATCTTCTACTTGGGTTTGGGCAATAATAGCCTTGATAGCTTCATTTTCAGTTTTTTGTTGGGCCTTTTTAGTTTTGTCTTGTTCTATATTTTCTTTAATTTGTTTTTTTAAAGTAGCTAAATCGTCTAGGGCTAATTTTTTAGCTAGTTCGTCATTAAGTTCTGGCAAAGATCTTTCATAGACTTGAATAACTTTTACTTTAAAGGTAGTTAGTTTTCCGGCTAGATTTTGTTGAAAATATTTTTCGGGAAATTTTAATTCAAATTCCTTAGTATCACCATTTTTTAAACCAATGATTTGTTCTTCAAAGCCAGGGATCATGCGTTGTTCGCCTAAAATCACAGGATATTTATAGTTTTTTCCGCCTTCAATAACTACTTTGTCTATTAAGGCTTCAAAATCAAGTTCGACTTTATCGTTATTTTGAGCTGGTCGATCTACTGGAGTCTCACTAGCATTTAGTTCTTGTAATTGTTTTAATGTTTTATCAATATCTTCAGTCTCAACTTTAACTTCTTCTTTAGCAACTTTTAATTCTTTCCAATTTCCTAAAGTAATTTTGGGGAGCAATGAAACCTTAGCTTTATAAACCAAAGGATTACCAGGGGCAATTTTTTCAACATTAATATTAGGTTGGCCAACAGTAACTAATTTTTCTTGAGTAACGGCCTCAAAAAAACTTTGACTAATAATATCATCTAAAGCGTGCTGTAAAATAGCCATTTCGCCAAAACGATTTTTAATCGTTTCATAAGGGGCCTTACCAGGCCTAAAGCCAGGGATTTGGCTAGTTTGTGACAATTTATTGGCAGCTGTTTTTAAATGGGGAGCAACTTCCTCGGCCGTTAGTTCAATTAACAGTTCAATTTGGTTTTTGCCCAGGTCATTTTTAGTAATTTGCATAGTATAGATTTGTAAAATTTAGTAGACGCAGTATACCCTGAAATAGCTCCAAAGTCAATTGCTAGATATTGACTCATCAAATTTTTATTTTTAAGAAAAAAATGTTATAATATAGTAAGAATCAAATCAATAAAACGATTTAAATTGTTAGAGTTATAGTTTATGGCTTCAAGCTTGCCAATAAGTCAAGAAGAACTTAAGTCTATCTTAATCACTGCCGGTGTTATCAAAGACAATGATTGGGTGGAGGCAGAAAGAAATGCTGCTAGAAGACGTCGAGGGATCGAGGAAGTCTTGATCGAGCGTGGTTTTTTTAATGAGCGTTATCTTTATGAATTAATTGGTGATGCGATTAAAATTCCTTATGTTAATTTACGTAAGCGTCGCATTGATCCAGAGGCTATTGTTTGTTTGGATGCCAAAATCGCAGAAGAAATTCAAGCCATACCTTTTAGCTTGGATAATGATATTTTAAAAATTGCTTTTGTTGATCCTCGTAATCAAGAGCATATCGAAGCGGTGCAGGCTAATGTGAAATACAAATTTAAGCCTTTTATGACTAGCGCTCGTAATTTTGCTTTTGCCTTTAGGCTGTATCAAAGAAATATCAAAGAAGAACTTTATAATATTATTAATAGCGTTTCTAGTGATAATGTTAATGTTGAACATAATCAGTTAGATACACCGATTATTAAAATAGTCGATTCTATTTTAGAATACGCTATGTTTGAGCAAGCTTCTGATATTCATATTGAAGCTTTGCCTGATGCGGTAGTGGTGCGTTTTCGGGTAGATGGTGATTTGCACGATGAAGTAGAATTACCAGTGACGATGCATGATGCTATTATTGCTCGTATTAAAATTTTATCCAATTTAAGAATTGACGAGCATCGTATTCCTCAAGATGGACGTTTTTCTTTTAGAATTGCCAACGAAGAAGAGTCGGTGCGTGTTTCTATTATTCCGGCTTTTTATGGGGAAAAGATAGTTATGCGTTTGCTTACAGATGAAGCGCAAAATCTAAGTTTAGAAGACATTGGTTTTTCCGAAAAACACGTTAAAATAATGAATAAACAGGTGGAAAAACCATACGGCATGATTTTAGTAGTAGGTCCGACTGGTTCTGGTAAGACTACAACCTTATATACGGTTTTGAATATTTTAAATACAGAAGATGTAAATATTTGTACTATTGAAGATCCAATCGAATATGGTGTTCATCGTGTTAATCAGACTCAGGTAAATAATCAAGCTGGCTACACTTTTGCCAATGGCTTGCGCTCCTTACTTAGACAAGATCCCGATATTATTATGATTGGAGAAATTCGTGATAACGAAACAGCTCAAATCGCAGTTAGAGCAGGTCTTACTGGTCATTTAGTTTTATCTACCTTGCATACTAATAATGCTTCTGGTGCTCCACCACGTCTGTTGGATATGGGTGTAGAACCATTTTTAGTTTCCTCTACTCTAAATGTTGTTATTGCTCAACGTTTAGTTAGACGTATCTGCCAGGATTGTATTTATAGTTTTAAATTAAATAATGATGAAATAAAAAGTTTAAGTGCTGAAATGGATTTAGATTTTATGCTTAAACGTTTTCATGAATTGGGTGTTATCAAAGAAGATTATAAAAATTTTTCCGATTTAACTTTTTATAAGGGTAAGGGCTGTAGCCGTTGTCATGGCACTGGTTATTCTAAGCGTATTTCAGTAATGGAGATTTTAGAAAATACAGAAGCTATCCAAAAATGCATTGCTAGAAATGCTACTTCTAGCGACATCTTAAAAGCTGCTATTGAACAGGGCATGGTTACGATTTTTGAAGATGGCATGCAAAAGGCTTTACTAGGTATTACAACTATTGAAGAGGTTTTAAGAGTTAAACGAGAGTAAAAAACAAATATGGAATATTTAAACATCAAACACCAAAAGATTGATGATACTAATAAAGCAAAAAATGCTAGCAAATTAGGTTTAGTTATCAAAGAGGCTGATAAGACTAAAGCTAAGCTAGCTGCTAAAAAAAACAAGAAAACTAATAATAAAAAGAATTCTTTTTTTGGTCGGGTTACTTCTTCTGATCAAATGTTGTTTTTAGGCAATTTAGCCACCATGTTAAAAGCAGGTTTAGCCTTGGCACCGGCTTTAGTTACACTTACTAAAGAAACTAAAAATAAATATTTTCGTGGTGTTCTGCAAAATTTATATCAATTAATAGAAAATGGCCAGACTTTATCAGATGGCATGAAACAATACCCCAATGTTTTTCCAGAGATGATTATCTCAACCGTTGAAGTGGGGGAAAATAGTGGTTCTTTGTCTGAGGCTTTGGCACATCTAGCTGATATTTTAGAATCGCAAAAAAAATTAAAAAGTAAAGTTGTTGGTGCCTTAGTCTATCCGATTGTAGTAATAGTAGCTGTGATAGGTGTTAGTTTATTTTTAGCATTTTTTGTCTTTCCGCAACTAGTTTCAGTTTTTGAAGAAGCAGAAGTAAAGTTACCCACTATTTTAGTGGCAGTTAATTTTATTATCAATGCATTCCAAAATTATGGTTATTATGTAGCACTCGGTTTTTTGGTTTTTATATTAGTACTTTTTTTATTGTGGCGTATACCAAAGGTAAAACTGGCTTGGAGTATTTTTTCTTTAAAAATTCCTTTTGTTGGTAATTTGATTAAAGAATATTGCATGTCTCGCTTTGCTAGTAATTTGCGCGCTTTATTTGCCTCGGGCTTGCCTATTGTTCGCTCTTTAGAGATAGTAGCTAAGACTGTACCTAATTTAAAATATCGTCAGGAAATTTTTGCAATGGCCAAAGAGTTAGAAAAAGGTCATTCTTTATCAGATACAATGGGTGATAGACCTAAGTTATTTAGTTCTATTTCTGTACAATTATGTCACGTTGGCGAACAGACAGGAGAACTGGATGGTATTTTAGAAAAAATTGGCTCTTATTATGAGGATAGGGTTAATAATGTCTTGACCAATTTATCAGCCATCATTGAACCGATTTTGTTAGTGACTGTCGGTATTGCCGTGGGCTTTATTGCTTTATCAGTTATTTCGCCAATGTATGAACTTACTCAAAGTTTTGCTGAATAATTTAAAGTTTAATAATATTGGTGTTACCATGATAGAGTTAATGATGGTAATAACTGTGCTTTGTATTTTGTCAGTAGCCAGTATAAGTTCTTATCATACTTGGCAGAAACACGTAATGCTGGTAAATGCTACTGATGAATTAAAGAGTGCCTTTAATTTAGCACAAGGGCAAGCAATGGCTGCTGCTCAAGGTAATAATTGGGGTGTTCATTTAGAAGCTGATTATTATGTTATTTTTCCTGGCAGTTTTTATGATGAAGCTAATATAAATAATCAGCGGCGCAATTTTAGTGGTATCAGTATAATTAATCTAGATTCAGCTATATCAGATGGAGTTGGTGCTTATACTAAAGATGTAGTTTTTGCTAAGTATACAGGCAATACCGTTAATGTTGGAACCTTATTAATAGCTGCCACTTCTAATTATGATAATACCAAGTCCATTACTATTGATTTGAATGGTCAAATACAATAATGTCTATTTATAATAAACAAGCAGGATTTTCATTAATTGAGCTGATGATAGCTATTGCTTTTATTGCTGTAACAATTGTTTCAATTTTTAGAATTAGTGCTTTTAATAGTTATATTAGGAAGACAAATACTGCTAGAACTCAAGCTATATATCACGCTGTCCAGGGTCTAGAAGCTAGTCGTTTGATTGTTTGGAGCGATTTGGCAAGCGGCGATCATGGTTTGATTCAGGAAAATAATACTTGGCATTTAACTAGTCAGCCTGATTTGTTAGATAATAAATATTTACGCACTATTAGGATTGAGGATGTTTATCGCACAAATATTAGCAATGGCAATGTTTATGGTGATATTAGCTCAAGCTCAAATTTAGATCCTGATAGCAAGAAAGTGATAGTGACAGTTAGTTGGACTGGCTATGGTGGCAAGCAAAAAGAAGAAGTGCTTGAAACATATTTACATCGTTTTAGGGCTAATCGTTGGTCACAGATAGATTGGTCCGGAGGCGCCGGGCAAACTAATTGGTCTGATAAAACAAAATTTGATACTAAAAATGCAGGCATTGATGTAACCATACCAGGTGTATCAACTCTTATTGCGGGGTTTTTAGATTGGAATGAAGCAACTACTACTGCTACTTATAATACACCCGGTAGTTCAGATGATAATGATGTTTTTGAATTAAATGGTCGGGCTT
Source organism: uncultured Gammaproteobacteria bacterium (assembly GCA_964633905.1). Lineage (GTDB taxonomy): Bacteria > Patescibacteriota > Patescibacteriia > UBA1558 > GWA2-36-10 > CAZWIT01. The sequence goes on from CAZWIT010000004.1 coordinate 28,222, forward strand.
ATGTGGTAACCGAAAATAATAGTTCCGGATCAGAACTTTATATATTAAACGTAAGTAATATTGATAATCCGCAGTTATTGGGTTCATATAATGTAGGTGCTGGTGTGACAGCTGTAGTTGTTCAGGGAAACTATGCTTATATTTCTACGCGCTCAGATAGTGGTGAATTTCAAATACTCAATATTTCTAATCCTAATAGTATTCAAAGGCTAGCCACCGTCAATTTAAGTGGTAGTAGCGACGCTAGAGATATAGTGGTTAATGCTAATCAGGCTTATATTGTCCAAGGCAGTACTCTTTATTCTTATAATATTATTAACCCTAATAGTCCCCAATCTTTAGATTCTGTTAGCGTCAGCTACACCGGCAATGAAATTTTTGTCTCAGAAAATTATGTTTATGTAGCCACTGAAGATTCTAGTAAAGAATTACAAATAATTGACATTACTAATCCAGCTAATATTTTTTTGGCAGGACAATTTAATTTAGCTGGCTCTTTGCAAGCTACTGATGTTAATATTCGTGGTAGTCGCGCTTATGTATCTGTGCGTGCTAATTCTAATGCCGAATTTTATATCTTTGATTTAGAAGATCCAATTGATCCACAATTGCTAGGTACTTATGAGACTGGTTACGATATTAATGCTTTCTCAGTAGTCGGTCCCTATGCCTTATTAGGCGTAGCCTTGAGTTCGGAGGAGTTAAGGGTAATTGATATTTCTTTTCCAGCTACTATTAATAAAGTCTCAGGCTTTGATTTGTATGGTTCCATTTTAGGTATGTCGGCTAATTGCGCTGTTATTTATGCAGCCACTACTGGCGATGCTGGTGAATTTACTATTATTTCCACAGAAGCAACTAATTGCCAATATGCTTCTTCTGGTGTTTTAAGTTCTTCGATTTTTGATACTGGTAGTGATCAAGTAATTTATAATTGGATAAAATGGAGTGGTATTGCTCCGCAAAATACTTCTATCAGATTTCAATTAGCTAGTAGTAATAGTATCAATGGTCCTTGGAATTTTGTTGGTCCAGATGGGACGTCTAACACTTTTTATACTAATGGATCAATAGATTATATTAACTATAATTTTCATGCTAATCAGCGCTATTTGCGTTATAGTCTGTATTTAGATACTAGCTCCGAGTTGCAAGTCCCAGTCTTAGAAGATGTAACTATTAGTTATTCTACTTATCCATGATAATAAATAAATTAAAAAATAGATATTCTAATCAAAAAGGTTTTACTATGATTGAAACCTTGGCTTATTTATTTATTACTAGTCTATTATTGATATTAATTATCAGCTTGATTAGCAATATTTTTAATGCTCGTCGTCAATTTAGGGCAGCGGAACTTACTGATCGTAACGCTCGTTATATTATGAGTTTTGTTTTAAATAAAGTACATAATGTTGATTTGATTGATCAGACAGGCGTGAATCCAGAGGATATATATTTTTATGATTTGCCAGATAAGCGTTTTAATTTTTCTTTAGAATCAGGCGATTTAATTTTTCGTTTAGTAGAGGATAGTGGTGCTGGTTTTCCTGAACAAAGTACGGCTCTAGCCCAAAATCTAAATTTTAATGGAGTTAAAGTTAGTAATTTTTCTTTAAGTAATTTAGAAGATAATTTAGGCCGTGAAAATCAAGGAGTTAATTTTTCTTTTACTTTGCAAGTCGGCACCAGTAGTGATCGTTATGGTTTTGCAGAAGAAAATTTTAGTACATTTTTTAGCATACGTTAATATGAAAATATATTTTAATTTTTTAAAAAAATTAAAGAGCTCAGACGGTTCGGCAGCTTTAGTTGCTTCAATGATGGTTTCGGCAGTTGTTTTGTCGATAATATTATCAGTTTTAATTTTAAGTTTAAACGCTCGCGCTGGCGTGCAATCTTTTGTTGATTCAGTACAGAGTTTTTATGCAGCTGAGGCTGGAGTGAGTGAATCATTATTTCAACTTAGGAAAGAGCCTGATAATTTTTCTTTTGATCAATTGATAGTAGGTCACGTGCCAGTTGATAGTCAATTTGTGGAAGTGGCTGGTACTTGTGATCTGCCTGCTCAGTGTCAGTTTTTGCCAAATTCTGGTTGGTGGGGTGAATATTTTAATTATTCTGTTAATCATCCTGATATGGAAGTTAATCCTTATCCTGGGCCAACACCGACGCCCACGGAGCATGATTGGTATGATGATACTTACAAAACCCATGAGCAGATAGATGCTAATTTACTTTTGCCCAATAGCATGTGGTTTCCTTATGATGGGACTATTTGGGAAAATAAAGAAGGTTATGCTCATGACTATCATTTTGGTATGCATTGGCGTGCTAAAGTAACAGCGCCAGCTGATGGGAATTATAGCTATTCTTTGGCTTCGGACGATGATTCTTGGGTTTTGCGTAATGGTATTGTGATCGTTAATAATAGTGGTACGCATGCTGCTTTTGTAAAAACTGGCGATATTTATCTTACGGCTGGTGATAATTTAGTTGAAATTTATTTTACAGAAAGACACACGGTCGAGTCTGGATTTAGATTCTTTTTTGATAATAGCAATTTAATTATTACTCCTTGGCCAGAAGGCTGTGGCGAGGATTTTCAATGTAATTCCCATATTGAATCAAGTGCCAGCACTACCAAGGCAATGCGTAAAGTGCGCTATACCTGTAATCAGGCAATTGAAAATTGTGGTTGGAGCGAGTTAATTCCTTAGATATAAAAAAACAACCCAGCTGCTTATGGCAACAGGGTTGTTTTTTATTTGTTATAGCATCATTGAGATTAATAATAATGCTACTACGTTTAAAATTTTAATCATGGGGTTAATAGCTGGGCCAGCTGTATCTTTGTATGGGTCGCCAACTGTGTCTCCAGTGACAGCTGCTTTGTGAGCGTCTGATCCTTTGCCACCATGGTTACCTTTTTCAATATATTTTTTAGCATTGTCCCAAGCACCACCGCCAGAGGTCATAGAAATAGCTACAAATAAACCAGTGATAATACTACCTACTAAAGTGCCGCCTAAAACGGCAAAGCCATTTGTTTTGAATATAATTACAATTAAGATTGGAATTAAAACTGGAATCAAGGCAGGTATAATCATTTGCTTGAGAGCGCCTTTGGTAACAATATCTACAGCTGAGCCGTAGTCTGGTTTATCAGCACCAGTCATAATGCCTGGTTTTTCTTTAAATTGACGACGTACTTCCTGGACAATATAGCCAGCGGTTTTACCGACAGCCTCCATGGATAAAGCACCAAAAATATAAGGTAAAAGAGCGCCAATAAATAAGCCAGATAATACAAAAGGATCGTCTAGTTTAAAAATAATATTTTTACCGACAGCTTCTAACTCCTGAGTGTAGGCTGAAAATAACACTAAAGCAGCCAGTCCAGCAGAAGCAATAGCATAACCCTTGGTAACGGCCTTGGTAGTATTACCAACAGCGTCTAATGGGTCAGTAATATTCCTGACATTTTCTGGAAGGCCTGCCATTTCAGCAATACCGCCAGCATTATCGGTAATTGGACCATAAGCATCAATAGTAACAATTACGCCAGCCAAAGATAACATGCTCATGGCAGCCACGGCAATGCCATATAGCCCAGCCCAGTGAAAGGCTAAAATAATACCAGCTACAATGACAATTACTGGCCAAGCAGTTGATTTCATAGAAATGGCTAGTCCTTGGATAACATTAGTGCCATGACCAGTTTCGGAAGCTTTAGCAATTGATTTTACAGGAGCATATTTAGTAGAAGTATAATATTCAGTAATCCAAACAATCAAAGCAGTAACACCAAGACCAACTAAAGCAGCATAAAAAATATTAGTATATTTATAGCTGATTAAGTCAGACATTAAGGCTTTGGTTACAAAGTAAAAACCAATCATTGCAAATACACCAGCAGCTATTAAGCCTTTGTAAAGAGTGTTCATGATTAAGCCTTTTTTTTCTATTTCTTCTACCTTATGTTTTTTATCTAGTTTTATAAAAAATAAACCAAACAAGGAAGCAATAATAGCAATAGCGCCTAAGGCTAGAGGATATTGAACAGCTTTTTCAGTATGAGGAAAGGTAAGTGAGCCTAAAAGCATTGCTGCTACTAAGGTAACAGCGTAAGTCTCAAATAAGTCAGCGGCCATACCAGCACAATCACCGACGTTATCACCAACATTATCAGCAATCACGGCTGGGTTTCGAGGATCATCTTCAGGAATACCAGCTTCCACTTTGCCAACCAAGTCAGCACCAACGTCAGCAGCTTTAGTAAAAATGCCGCCACCTAGGCGAGCAAAGACAGAAATTAAACTGCCGCCAAAACCTAAACCAACTAAATGTTTAACAGTAATAAAAGGTAGGGCATATAATCCAGCTACACCTAAAAGGGCTAAGCCAACTACCAACATACCGGTAACAGAGCCGCCTAAGACAGCTACTTTTAGAGCAGATTGGATATTAACTTTGGCAGCTTCAGCAGTGCGGACATTGGCACGAACAGAAACATTCATACCAATGATGCCGGCAGCAGCCGAAAGCACAGCGCCAATAATAAATGAGAAAGCTGTTGCCCAATCAATGGCAAAGCCTAAAATAATAAATAGAGCCACGGCTAGATAGGCAATAGTGCGGTATTGGCGAGTAATATAAGCTTTAGCGCCAGTTTGAATTGCTTTGGCAATTTCTTGCATTTTTTCATCGCCACTGTGGAATTTTAATATTTTTTTGATCATCAAAGCACCAAAGGCAATAGAGATCAAGGCAGCGACAATGGACAAAATTGTGATAGTATCCATACTTTTTTAAAAATTAATTAATTATTCTGATTTTTTAGTTTTTTTAATTTTGGGGGCAGCTTTTTTCTTTTTAATATCATCATCTTTGCTAATTTCTTTGGCGGCTGCCGTGTTTATTTCGACCTCTTCTTCATCTTTATTAATTTCAGCTTCATTATTTTCTTTATCCGCAGCTTTTTCTTTTTTGCCATCACTAGGGACAATGTCTATTTTCCAACCAGTAAGTTTAGCTGCCAGTCGAGCATTCTGCCCACTTTTGCCAATAGCGAGTGATAATTGATCTTCGGCTACTTTGACAATGGCAGTTCTTGCTTCTTCATTGATATTGATAGAAGTAATATTAGCTGGGCTTAAAGCATGAGTTATAAATATTTTTGGATCAGCACTCCATTCAATAATATCAATTTTTTCTCCACCCAACTCTGAAATAACAGTTTGGACGCGAGCACCGCGTTGACCAACGCAAGATCCGACTGGATCAATGTTGCTTTCAGAGGAACTGACAGCAATTTTAGAACGAGCACCAGCTTCGCGAGCAATTGCTTTTATTTCAACTGTGCCAGCAGCAATTTCTGGAACCTCAGTAGCAAATAATTCTCTGACAATATCAGGGTGAGTACGAGATAAGACAATTTCTGGTCCTTTGTTACCCATGCCAACAGCTACTATATAAAAATTTAATCTAGAACCAATATTGTATTTTTCAAAACGAATTTGTTCTTCAGGCGGTAAGACGCCATTGGCTTGTCCTAGGTCTACAATATAGCGGCGACCTTCGCTCCTTTGGATGGTGCCTAAAACTAGTTCGCCTTGCTTGTCTTGGTATTCGCTGAAAATATGATCACGTTCAGCTTCACGTAAACGTTGGATGATTACCTGTTTGGCAGTTTGAGCAGCCATACGGCCATACTCTTCTGGTACTGCTAATTTAGTTTCGATTACATCGCCAATTTTGTAATCAGGGTTAATAGTTTTTGCTTCAGAGAGCATGATTTCAGAACGAGGATTAAATTTTTTAATAATATCCTCTTCTGCTATTTCAGCGCCGGCTTCTCTGCTCAAGCGTTGTTCTTCCCACTGGGCTTCTTGAGCTTCAATGTCAACATCTTCTACCACAGTTTTAACATCAAAAACAGCAGTTTGGCCATTATCAGCATTAAAAACTACTTTGATGTTTTGGTTTGGTGTGCCAAACTCTTTACGGTAGGCAGCAGCCAGGGCTGCTTCAATTGCTCCGATTACAGCTTCCATAGATAGATTTTTTTCTTGGCAAATCTGTCTGATGGCTGTTAGGAGGTTATTGTTTTGTGCCATGATTTTTAGTTTGATTAAAAATTTATAAAAATAAGCTAGTTTAATAATAAACTAGCTTACAACAATGGTAGTATACTCTTTTTGTCAATTTTGGTCAACCCCGTCAAATAACCTTGCGCTAAGCGCAAGGTCCCTGCGCATAGCTAAAATTAAAATTATTTAAAGATAAATTGATATTATATATATTAAGCTTTTTTCTTAGAAATAATTTAGCGCGGGATTTTACGGGGTCAAGAGCAGGCATTAGATCATAAATCTTTGTAGCTTGGCCTTTTTACCACTTATTTGTATAGAACAGATTTCGATACTTATTAAAAAATTAGAATAATTATATTTATTTTGCAGCCACTGCCAGGATTTTTCAATTGCTTTAATTTTTTGTTTATTAATAGCTTCTTCGGGCAATCCCAGATACTTACTAGTACGAGTTTTTACTTCAACAATAATAATTTGATTATTTTTTATTAATAATAAATCTATTTCACCACAGGGGGTATTTAGGTTTTTGCCTAATAATTTATAACCCAAATTTTGGTAATAACTACTAGCTAATTCTTCTCCTAGACGGCCTAATTTGTTATTTGATATTTTTTTGAACATAAAAAAACAGGTAAATTTGGCCTGTTTTTATTATGAATTTTATAAAAATTATTTTTTATTTTGGGGTAACCATTTATTAAATTCTTCCTTAGCAGCAATAGCTGCTTGTTTTTTTGGTAAATCTTTGCGCCAATAAATAATAATAGTTATTAACCAAATAAAAATTATTATTAGCCAAGCGAGTAATAATAAACGTGAGGCTAAATAAATAGCTTGGACTTCTCGGAAAAATACTAGTAATAAACCGATAATGCCAGTAGTAAAGCCCCAAGCTCTAATTTTTTTAAGTAAGGTTTTTTTAGGGCCTTGGCTATTTTTAATTTTTCGGTAACACAAGATAGCAAGAATAATTGCCCCTAAAAATATTACTAATAAAACGATACGTATTGGCCAAGAAAAACCAAGCGGGGCATATCTTTGCCAAAGGTAGGACCAATGTAGGAATTTAGTTAAGTTCATAATTATTATTTTATGCACATATATTAGATAATTAATTGGATAAAGTCAACCCCATCAAATTTAAAAGCCCCTTTGTAAATTAGGAGCTTTTATGTAATGAGTTAATTTATTTTTTGGTAAATAATAGTCCGAAGTGATAACGACCAGCATTGAATTCTTTGACTAAAGTTAAATCCAGTTGTTGGCTGAGCTCAATGATTTTCTGAGGTTCGATAATCATTTCTGGTGGTGGGCCAAAACTTAATTCATTTTTTGACCAGTCAACAATTAGCAGTCGGCCACCGCTTTTTAATAATCTAGTAGCTTCAGCTAAGATTTCATAATGTTTTTTTGATTGATATAAAATATTAACTAAGATGCTAGCATCTAAGGACCCTTCGCTGATTTTAGTAGCGCCAACAATTTCTAAATTACTCCAAACAGTTTTGATATTATTAAGACCGGCAAGTCTAGCCTTTGATTCAATTTCAGATAAGATATTTTTTACTACATCAACGGCATATACCTGCCCAACATCGCCAACGAGCCTAGCTGATTCTAATAAAAATAAGCCGCCACCAGCGCCAAGGTCTCCTACCATTTCACCTCGCTTGAGTTGTAGGATATCTTTTAAAATTTGGCCAGCATCCAAAAGTTCGCTACGCCCAGAATTACTAGTTTGGCTATTATTATTGGTATTGTTAGTCATATTTTTTTATCTAAATATATTATAACAAAAATAGCAATTTTAGGCTATGGATTTTATAATTGCCAAGTAGATGTCAAAGCCCTATAATAGGCTAATAAGCCTTAAGATAAATTTATGTGTGGAATAATAGCTTATATTGGACCAAAGCCTCTGGGCCCTATACTTTTGGAGGGTTTGGCAAAATTAGAATACCGTGGTTATGATAGTGCTGGTTTATGTGTTTTAGATGGTGGTAATTTAAAGACCATTAAACAAATAGGTCGGATCAAAGAATTGTCTCAACATCCAGGTATAAAAGATATAGGTTGTGGCTTAGGTATTGCTCATACTCGTTGGGCAACGCATGGTGAGCCTAGTGAAATAAATGCTCATCCGCACTTAGATTGCAGTGGTGAAATTGCTATAGTCCATAATGGTATTATCGAAAACTATACAGCTCTTAAGGAAATTTTAATCAAAGAAGGGCATTTAATAAAATCAGCAACTGATTCAGAAATTTTAGCTCACTTGATTGAAAAGTTTTATCAAGGAGATTTGAGTATGGCTATTCGCCAAGCTTTAAAATTAGTAGAGGGAGCTTTTGGCTTAGCGGTAATTAAAAAAAATGAAAATAAAATAATAATTGCCCGTCGTGGTTCGCCACTAGTGATTGGATTAGGGCAAAATGAAATGTTTGTTGCCTCTGATATTCCAGCAATTTTAAATCATACTAGACAAGTGATTTATATGCAGGATAACGAAATGGCAGTAGTAACTAGTGATCATTATGAAATTACTAATTTAGATGGCGAAGTTCTTTCCAAGCAAGTAGAGGATATCAAGTGGTCGGTGACCGAATTAGAGAAAAAAGGTTTTAAGCATTTTATGCTTAAAGAAATTGTCGAACAAGCAGAGGCTTTGACTAATGTCTTACGAGGCCGTATAAAAAATGGACAAATAAAATTATCAGTTAATTTTGAACCGGATAAAATTAAGAGAATTATTATTACAGCTTGTGGTACTAGCTGGCATTCAGCTTTAGTTGGTAAATATTATCTCGAAGCTCTAACCCAGATTCCAGTTGAAGTTGATTATGCTTCTGAATTTCGTTATCGTAATCCTATTTTGGGAGCGCAAGATTTGGTGATTGCCATTTCTCAATCAGGCGAAACGGCCGATACTTTAGCAGCTATTAAAGAAGCTAAAAATAAGCAGGCAAATACTTTGGGCATAGTTAATGTAGTTGGCTCGACTATTACTCGTGAAGTTGGTTCGGGTATTTATTTGCATATTGGTCCAGAAATTGGGGTAGCCAGCACCAAAGCTTTTACAGCTCAGGTTTTGACTTTATTGTTGCTAGCCTTATATCTACGACAGCAATTAGCTTGGCCTTTGCCTGCTCAAATTTTACAAGAAATAGAAATTTTACCAGGTTTTATTAAACAGACTTTAGATAGTGATCAGTTAATTCAACGTTTAGCCAGTATCTTTAAGGATGCTAGTAATTTTTTGTATTTAGGCCGAGGTTTAAATTTTCCAGTAGCCCTAGAAGGAGCCTTGAAATTGAAAGAAATATCTTATATTCATGCTGAAGGTTATCCAGCAGCTGAGATTAAACACGGACCAATTGCACTAGTTGATAAAAATATGCCAGTAGTTTTTATTGCTACTAAAAATACTTTAACACAAAAGATTTTGAGTAATATGCAGGAAGTAAAAGCTAGAGGCGGTACAATATTAGCAGTAGTTAATACTGGTCAAGAAGATATTTATAAAGTAGCTGATTATACTATTATTGTGCCAACTGTTAGCGAAATGTTATCTCCTCTTGTTAATATTATTCCTTTGCAACTTTTGGCTTACTATATTGCGGAAAGTAGGGGCTTAGATGTAGATAAACCTAGGAACTTAGCTAAATCAGTAACCGTAGAATAATTTTTTACATTTAGGACTTACAATGTTATAATATATTTATACAAATATGAAAGATAAAATAAAAAACATTTTAGTAATAGCTATTATTATAGCTGTTATCGCGGCTACTATTATAGCCTTGTTACTAATTTTAGAAATTGGCGATAATCAAGAATTAACTCAATCTTTATTCAAGATTTTGAAAGTTCTGGGCGTTTTGGTACTGGCATCAATTTTGATTTTAGGAGTTTTACGTTTTAGTAATCGCCAAGTCAAATAGTCTTACGCATTAGTCAAGTAAGGGGCTAATAGTTGACTTTTTTTGATTTTTTGTTTATAATATTGGCGGTTATTTTATTTTTGTTTAAGGCCCTATCGTCTAATGGTTAGGACACCAGGTTTTCATCCTGGCAATCGGGGTTCGATTCCCCGTGGGGTCACCACTAAAAATCATTCCTAAAGGAATGTTTTTTTGATATACTTATGATGTTTAATTTTAAATTAAAATTATGATAAAGGTTTTTAAATTTGAAAAGCAACTCTTAACATTTTTAGTTATTTTATGGATTATTATGTTAGGACAGCTATCGAATCCATTAGTGAGAATAGCTACAACTATATTTGTTTTTGCGCTTATCCCGTTTCTTTGCTCGGTAATTTTTATTAGAGTAAAAAAATTTTCAGCAAAGAAACAAGAAGAAATTTTTTTAATTTTACTTGGCATAGAGTTGTTTTTGTATGTGGTGTATTTTTTTGTAGGTTAATTATTATAATTAATAAAAACACCCACCCATTCGACTAGCCTCAGGGTGAGTGTTTTTTGTTTATTAAAAGTTTATTAATTTTTAGCTTGTTTATACTCAGCGCTATCTTTCCATATTCTCCAAGGCACAGAAGAATTAATAACCTTAGTATTGCCTTTAACGGCCAGTCTAATATCTTCAACTGGATAGCCGCCAAAAATATAAGCGTTGACTAATAAATTCCAATTAGGAGGAATAGATTTACGATATGGTAACCAGGCAAATAGTTGTTTAGCAGTTTTAGTTTCCATACTTCTTTTATTGACTAAGGCTCTTTGAATTTGAATTAAAGTGCGGCCATAGCCTAGTGGGTTAAAATTATTATCAATTTCTTGCTTGTCATAAAAACCATCACCATCACTGTCGGCTGAATTTGGATTAGTACCATAGGCTGATTCTTGATTGTCAGTTAAACCGTCATTATCACTATCAAGTCTAGCTGCAGCTTGAGTTTTAATTATTTTTTCACCCAAAATTATTTTTTGAATTTCCTCTGGACTTAATGGCTTGGTAATAAAGTTTTTTTCTTCAGTTACAAGATATTGGTAGTATAAGGTGTCGTATAATTCTATTTTATAATAATAATTAGTATTAGGCTGTAGGTCGCTTAAAGTTATTTGATGATTTAAACTAGCTTGAGGGCTGACGTTTAATTTGGTATAAAGTTGACCAGGATTTAAGCCATAATAAATATTAGCCTTGGCAACTAAATTAGTTTTCCAGCTAATAGTAATTTGCTTAGTTTGGATGAGGTCGCTGGTGATACTGATGGGCTGTAAATTATTGATATTGATTGTTGGATTAACATTAGGATTAGGATTGCGTAAAGTATTAAAAGCAGCGCTAGCTGTTCTATGTCCGCCAGTTTCACTTTCAACATCAATAATTATAGTATAATGTTGTTCTGGTAATAAATAATAGATATAAAGATTTTGTTCAGTAGCATAATTCCAAACATTAGTTACTTGTTCGCTACCGCCATTGTAGTAATAGGTGATTTTAGCCCTTGTTGCTATATCAGTTGACCAAGTAATAGCTAGAGCGTTATTAGTAACCTGTCTAATAGCAATTTGAGGTACGCTAGGTATTTTTACAGTTTCAGTCATTTCACCAGTATTAAAATTTTGCACAAAAGATTCTGAGCGTTGACCGCTAGGATTAATAGCAACTATTTTATAGTAGTAAATAGTTCTTTTAGCTAAACCAGTAATAGTAGTAGCATGTATAGTCTCTATAGTCATGTGGTCAACTACTTGGTTGAGGTCATTACTATTAGTACCATAATAAATTAAGCCACGACTTGGCTCAGAACTGTGCCAATTAATCTTTGCACTACTATTTTGGATATTAGAAACACTAATAAAATCAATACTAAGTTGAGCCTGTGCCGGTAGGGCCAAACAAAAAATAAACAGTATTAAAGCTTTAATTGTTAGCTTTTTTAACATATTTTTAGCTTAATATGATATTATTACATAAAATTAAGCATTTGTCAATACTAGAAAATTTATAAGCTAGCTTTTAAGTAGTAGATATCTTTATTTTGTTTGCGGTAGATATTTTCATAAGTGGTAATGATTTTGAGCTTTGTTTCAGCGTTATTGTCCATGGCAATAGTGCTGGCTGTTAAAATTTTTCCAGCTTGTTCTTTAATGCTTGCTTGGGAATAAATAAACAAATTATAGTTATCAGTTTTTAGATTAATTAACCCGTTTGTTTTTAGAATTTTTTTGTAAATGTTTAAAAAACGTGGACTAGTTAAACGTTTTTTAATTTTTCCTTTTTTACTTTGTGGATCAGGAAAAGTAAGCCAAATTTCTTTTACACTATTTTTTGGGAAAAATTCGGCAATATTTTCTATGGGCATTCTTAAGAATAAGGTATTCGTTAGTTTTTTATTAAGAGCTTCAGTAGCGCCGTGCCATAAACGTTCGCCTTGAATATCAATGCCAATAAATTTTTCTTGGGGATATGCTTGAGCCAGTGCCAAAGTATATTCAGCTTTGCCACAACCAAGTTCCAAAGTAATTTTTTTATTATAATTAAAAAAATCAGTTAATTTATTTTTTAAATTAGGGTCGTTTATTTCAATAACATTATCTAGATGATGTAAGGCCTCTATTTTTTGTAGTTTTTTGCGGGGCATATTTTTATCATAAAACAAAAATTAATTGATGTATAGACCAATTGACAAGATGACCATTTTTAATTAAAGTATATTACTGCTATAATACATAAATGATTAAGATTTTAGCCATTGAAAGTTCTTGCGATGAGACCGCTATTGCTGTTTTAGAAGCTAGCGAGAATTCTTTGCTTTTGCGAAAAAATTTAGTCCACTCGCAAGTAGATATACATAAAAAATATGGCGGCGTAATACCAGAATTAGCTGCTCGCCAGCATTTGCAAAATATTTTTCCTTTACTTGATGAAGCTTTAGATGGTCAAAAAATAAATGATTTTGATTATTTAGCTGTAACGCAAGGTCCGGGCCTTATCACTTCTTTGTTGTTAGGAGTTAATGTGGCTAAAACATTGGCTTACGCTAGTCAAAAACCATTAATAGCAGTTAATCATTTAGAAGGACACATTTATTCCAATTGGCTAAGTCATGATATTTTAGTAAAAAATAGCCAAGCCTATTTTCCTAGCGTTGTTTTGATCGTTTCGGGTGGTCATACCGAATTAGCGTTAATGAAAAATCATGGCGACTATCAATTATTAGGTCAGACTCTAGATGATGCTGTTGGCGAAGCTTTTGACAAAGTAGCTAAATTACTATCTCTTGGTTATCCTGGTGGACCAATTGTCAGTGCTAAGGCCGCTAAGGGCAATCCTAATAATTACACTTTACCCCGGCCAATGCTTAATAGTCAGAATTTTGATTTTAGTTTATCGGGTTTAAAAACAGCTGTTTTATATAGCTTAGAAAAACAGGGTGATATAGACGAACAATCTGTTAAGGATATTTGTGCTGCTTTTGAAGTAGCTGTAATTGAAGTGTTGCTTAAAAAAAGCATGGCAGCTGCTAAAAGTTTTGGTGCTAAATCTATCATGCTGGCTGGCGGTGTAGCGGCCAATAAAAAATTAGCAGCTAGTTTGCAGGCTGCGGCGCAAAATTTTGGCTTAGCATTTTTTGCCCCAGAACAAAATTTTACGGGAGACAATGCAGCTATGATAGCAGCTGCTGCTTATTATCAGATAATTAGTAAAAAAATGAATATTATATCTGATTCGGCATTATTAAATATGGAGCCTCGTGCTAATTGGCAATTAACTGTAAAATAACTTATAATTATTTTAAAGATAAAAATAAAATATGACAGAATATACCAGTCGCAATCCTCAAGAAACCGAACAAATAGCCATTGATTTAGTTAAAAATTTATCAAGTGGAGCAGTTTTGGCTTTGGCAGGAAATTTAGGGGCTGGTAAAACCGTTTTTGTAAAAGGCTTGGCAAAAGCTTTGGGTATTGAAGATAGAGTAAATAGCCCAACTTTTGTTTTATTAAAAGTTTATAACACCCAACATCCTAAAATAAAAAGATTAATTCACGTTGATTGTTATCGTTTAGAAGGGCAGGAAGATTTGCAGGACATTGGTTTAACAGATTTTTTAGATGACCCAGCTAATTTAGTAGTAATTGAGTGGGCTGACCGCATTAGTAATTTGCCAGCTGGCACTAAGCGTATCGAAATAACTTATCTAGAAGAAGATAAAAGAAAAATAGTGATTGAATAGTTTTATGTCAGAGGAAAAGATTGATATTTTAGCTAAAGCTTATGAGCCTCAGGCTTATGAAGCGGAAATATATCAGCAATGGTTAGCTGGTGATTATTTTAACCCAGATAATTCTCGCAATGATGGTCCATTTTTTAGTATGGCTATGCCACCGCCTAATGCAACCGGCATTTTACATATTGGTCATGCGGAGATTTTGTCTATTGAGGATATTATCATTCGTTATAAACGTTTACAGGGTTATCGTACTTTGTGGTTGCCCGGCACTGATCATGCTGCGATTGCTACTCAAACTAAAGTAGAAAAAATATTAGCTAGCGAGGGAACAGATAGGCACACTCTTGGTCATGATAAATTTATTGCTAGAGTAAAAAGCTATGTAGCCGATTCTCAAAGCACAATTAGAGAACAGATCCGTAAGGTTGGTTGTAGTTGTGATTGGTCGCGTGAGCGTTATACTTTTGATGATGGTTTGTCGCAAGCGGTAAATACTGCCTTTGTTCGTATGTATCAAGACGGCTTGATTTATCGTGGTCTAAGGATAGTAAATTGGTGCCCACGTTGCGCTTCTACTTTAGCTGATGATGAGGTTGAATATAAAGAACAAGCTGCTAAATTTTATTATATTCAATATGGGCCAATAGTAATTGCTACTACTAGACCAGAAACAAAATTAGCAGACACCGGTGTGGCTGTTAATCCTAATGATGTTCGTTATCAAAAATATATTGGGCAGACTTTAGATATTGACTTGGCGGGGCATCATATTAAAGTAAAAGTTTTTGCCGATTCAAGTGTTGATCCGGAATTTGGCACTGGCGCTATTGGTGTGACACCAGCTCATAGTTTAATAGATTATGATTGGGCTCAGAAAAATGATTTAGAAGTTATTAAATTAATTGATGAACAGGGTAAAATTTTAGCTAGCGGTGGTAAATATGCAGGCCTAGATGTTTTAGCAGCGCGCTCGGCTTTTGTAAAAGATTTAGAAGCAGCTAAGCTTTTAGTAAAAGTAGAGGATATAAAAAATAATCTATCGCTTTGTTATCGTTGTCATACGGCCATTGAGCCCTTGCCATCTGAGCAGTGGTTTGTGGCAGTCGAAAAGACTGTGCCGGGTCGGGACAAGAGTCTAAAACAACTTGCTCAAGAGGCAGTTCACAGTGAAGATATTAAAATTATTCCTAAGCGTTTTATTAAAACTTATGATAATTGGTTAAATAATTTGCATGACTGGTGTATTTCTCGCCAAATTTGGTGGGGTCATCAATTGCCAGTTTGGTATGACGAAGCTGGCAATGTTATTGTTGCCCTTGATGAAGCATCAGCCCAAAAACAGGCTGTTGGCAAAACTTTGCGTCGTGATCCAGACACATTAGACACTTGGTTCTCTTCTTCTTTATGGACATTTTCTACTTTAGGTTGGCCAAACAAAACCAAGGATTTAGAAAGATATCATCCTACTACAGTTATGCAGACTGGTTATGATATTATTTTTTTCTGGGTGGCCAGAATGATAATTATGAGTGAATATCTTTTGCAAGAAAAGCCATTTAGTATTGTTTATTTGAGCGGCCTAGTCAGAGATAAACAAGGTAAAAAAATGAGTAAGTCATCTGGCAATGGTTTAGATCCGATTGAGGTTATTAATGAATATGGAGCTGATGCTCTGCGTTTATCACTGGTAGCTGGCACTACGCCTGGCGCTGATTTTAGAATTTATCCAGAGAAAATTGCTGGTTATCGTAATTTTGTTAATAAGCTTTGGAATATTGCTCGCTTTATTTTTTCTTCAGTAGCAACAGTACAAAGGGTAAAAGTGCGACCACGGGCAATAAGTTTAGCCGATGCTTGGATTTTAGCCGAATATGATATTTTAGTAAAAGAGATTACTTCAGATTTCCATAATTGGCGACTGGCTCCGGCTATTGAAAAATTATATAATTTTACTTGGGCAAAATTAGCGGATTGGTATTTAGAAATTGTTAAAATTGAAAAAAATATTAACCCAAGTTCTGCTAAAACTAAAGACGAAATTCTTTTGTATCTACTTGAGGGATTACTAAAATTATGGCATCCCTTTACTCCTTTTGTGACTGAAGTATTGTGGCGTCAGTTTAAGCCAGAGCATCTTTTAGTAATAGAGCATTGGCCAAAAGCGGAACAGATTGACCAGACAGTTATTAAAAAATTTATAGAATTACAAGAGCTGGTTACTCAGATTCGTAATTTAAAAGTAGCTAACAAGATAGCCCCACAACAAAAATCTCCTTGCCAATTGGACAGTATTTCTTTGTCCAAGGATGATCTGCAGGTAGTTGCCCGTTTAGCGCGGGTAGAGCTAGTACCCAAATTGGACAAAGGGCAGACAATAAATATTGGTCAAAGTACTATTGTGATTGACTTGGATCAGGGTTTGAGTGATAAAGAAAGAGAGGCCCTGGCGGATTATTGTGCTAAATTAAAGATACAATTGTCTAATAAAGATTTTTTGAATAATGCACCAAGGCAAGTTATTGATGATTTAAAGGAAAAGTTAAAACAAGCTGAAAAAAAATTAAGTAAATAAAACCCAACCCTTCGCGAAGGGTTGGGTAAAGTTGCTTTTGTAATATAAATTATTATATTATCTAGATCTTCTAGATTTTTTATTTTAATCTTTCACTTTGCTCCAAACTTCATCAATAGAGGTGATTCCTTCTAAAGCTTTGAGTAATCCATCTTGTAACATAGTAATCATACCGTTAGCTATGGCCATTTTTTCAATTTCATATTCAGAGACATTACCAGATAGGATAATTTTTTCAATTTCCGGTGACATGACGAATATTTCATAAATACCAGTTCGGCCTTTGTAGCCTAAATTATGGCATTCGTTACAACCGGTAGCACGATAAAATTTTAAATTATTCAGGTCAGTAGATGTTTGGCCTGATTCTGGTTTAATTAATTTTAGGGTATTTAAGATATCGGTCATTTTAGTATTATCAATCGTGTTGTCTTCTGTTTTGCAGTGAGGGCAAAGTTTGCGCACTAAGCGTTGGCCAATAATAGCATTAAGAGCAGGCGCTAGTAGAAATGATTGTACTCCCATGGCAAGTAATCTGGGAATAGTAGCGGCCGCTGAATTGGTATGCATACTGGTCAGCATTAAGTGGCCAGTTAAAGCAGCGTTAATAGCCGTGTCGGCTGTTTCTAAATCTCTGATTTCACCAACCATAACAATGTCAGGATCTTGGCGTAAAATTGCCCGTAAACCTTTGGCAAAAGTATAGCGGCTGGCACCTTCTTTTTCTTTATCCTTATTGATTTCAGAATTGCTTTTATTTTCAACTTGACTTTGGACTATGCCTGGTAATTTATATTCAATTGGGTCTTCTAGAGTTATAATTTTAGTTTCTGGCTTATTTAATTTATTTAAAATTGCATAAAGGGTAGTTGTTTTACCAGAGCCAGTAGGGCCAGTGGCTAAAATCATGCCGTTAGGTTTACTCATCTGGTTTTGCAGGTCATTAAAAGATTTTCCGCGTAAACCTAAAGCCTCAAATTGTAGTCCAACGCTAGAAGAGCGTAGTAAACGCATAACAATACTTTCACCATAGGCTGAGGGGATAATAGAAACACGGACATCCACTTTATCTTTGGACATGGATATGGTAAACCTGCCATCTTGGGGTTGATTGCCGATATTTAATTTTAGCTGGGCAAGTAGTTTGATACGGGAGTTTAGTTTTTCCCAAGAATCAGAAGCAAGACTTAGAGCGTCATGTAACACACCATCAATTCTAAAACGAATTTTTACTTCTTTTTCTTCAGCTTCAATATGAATATCGGAAGCAGAGAATTTTAGGCCAGCGGCAATGATTAAATTGATAGTTTCAGTAAGGCTCGTTTCAGCTACTAATTTATTTAAAGCATCAAAATTAGTTAATTGCTCATTAAATTTATTTAAATTTTCTTCGCTAATATTGACCCCCTCAATTTGGACGATGGTAGGTATTTTAGCGTAAATTTTAAAAGCGTATTCAAAACTATTTTCCGAAATTAAATAAATTTTAACATTAGCATGATGAACATCGGCTAATTCTTTTGATAAATTAGACACCTGTGGGTTTTGAGGGTTCAAAGAGGCTAAACGGATTTCTTCTCCAGTATATAAAAAGCAGACTGTTTGTAAATTTTCAGCCATGGTTTGAGGAATTAGCTTTAGAGCCTCTTGAGAAACGGGAAATTTATCTAAATTAATATAAGCCACTCCTAATTGTTGAGCTTTTTCTTCAACTTCTTTTTCTTTTTCTTTAAGTTGAATGGCTCCCAATTTTTGTTTTAGATTAGCAGTTGTTTGTTCGTCAAAAGTTGGTGATTTGGCTAAATCGTCCATATTTTTTAGTTAAATTATAGACTAATTATACTTTTCTAAGTCTTATAAGTCAATTTACCCTGCATTTTTTGGGTGCAGGGTAAAATTTGGAGTTTATTTTTTAGCGAGTCATATGAGGAAAATGTTTTTGCGCTAGGCGGTGGATTTTACTATGACTAGGAGTCTTGCTAGTGAGACGTAAAAAGATATTAGACCATAGTAAATTGTAGTAAGCACCGTAAAAAGCGGTAGCAAATATTAAAATAATAATACCAATTAATGATCCTAGGCCAACCATGATCCAAGCTAAGTTTTCATTGCCAGCGGCGATAAAGGCGGTAATAACAAAAGGCGTGAAAACAGTAAAGATAACAGCCAGCATGGCAATAAAATAAATAATAGTTGTGCCAATAATGGCTAAAGCGCTTTCAATAGTAATTAGCCAATTAATTTTGAATAAATACCAGCCATTAACAAAGGCGCTAAACACTGCTTGATTATAGACTACAATATAGCCAATGCTATAACGAGTTACAAAAGAGATAATAGCAATTAAAGGTATTAAAACAAAGAAAATGATTATTAACAATAAGAGAAAATAAATTACGCCACCTTTTATTGAAGCAATGCTTATTAAGGGTTGGATGATGAAAACCAAGAAATAGTAGCTAACTAATAAATTGATTAAATTAACACCAAGTACTGGCCAAAATTTTTCTAAGCCTATTTGCAAACTAGCGTTGAATTTTGGATTTGAACTTTTATTGTTTTTTTGAGATTGCCAAGCGCTATGCATCAGTGCTGCTTGAGAGGAAATAGCAATAATCACTACGGCTGTGAGTATAATAAATAGACCGAGTAAGGCAAAAGTTAAATTCAGGTTAGACCAATTTAAGCTAGCTCTCGTAATGGTGGTAAATGTTTCCCACCAACCAGTTACAGAAGAACTTAAAAGAGTTGGACCTGGGTTTTCAAAGTCAAAGGCAATTTTAATTTCATTAAATCCCAGTAGCGAGGCAAATAAACCAAAGAAGAGCAAGTGCAGATTTTTTTTAAGTAGTTGCCAAGCTTGACCGTAAATTTTACGATAAAATGTATCCATATTTTTATTTTATAATTTGATTTTTATTTAAAATATAAAGAAATCTCAATTAACTATATTATACAATATTTTAGAGAAAAAATATATACCCTAGTTTAAAGATTATTTTATAATTAGTAATAGCATTAATAAGCAATATTTAGTATAAATATTTTTTGATGGCTAATTTTGATTTTATTAAGTAAGTTGCAAAAAAATGAGACGATAATAATACGAATAAAAATAAAAGTAGTGAGGATATTTAAAATTAATTCGATCATAAATAAATAAGTAGTAAAAAATGTAAGGTATAATATGAAAACAATACATAATAATGCTATATTGACGATATTTAAGGGAGTCAAATTTATGTTTTGGTTCGAATTTTTGTAAAAATAAAAATAGTGATACAGCAGCTGGCACTAACAATATAGACATATTATAATCATTTTTGTGTGGGTAGTTAATCTGCAGGTAAAGAAGAGCTATTACCTCTATCAGAAACAAAAAAATACTTATTAAAAATATTTTAAATAAAGAGTAGCTTTTCATTAATATTTGTTTTTTGGCATACCAGGCTCCTAGGGACACAAAAATTAAACCTTGCAATAAGCGCGTGTTATTTTCTTTAAATATTGATCTAAGGAAGCTAATTAATGGTTCTAGTGGTGAGTTGGCGATTAGAAAAAAATAAGCATCTCCTATAATTCCTATGAAGTAAAAAATTATAGCAAGACTCAGAAGATATTTAAGTGGTATTTTTTTAATTTTTATTATATAAATAGTCGTAATAGAAATAATCAAGGCAGGGAAGAACCATAGATGGAAATGACTACCCCAATAAATAAAATTTATCAAATAGTCACTGATGATACTTAAGTAATTTTCAAAAGTTTTTGGTGAGCTGTCGATTAGAGGGTAGATTAAATCATAGGGAAGATAGATAATTGTCCAAGCTAAATAAATAGTTAGTAATCTTTTAAGGTAGCTAAGGTATATTTTTTTGGGTTGATTTTCATTTTTTATTTTTTTATAGAAAAAATAGCCAGCTACAATAAAAAAGAAAGGCACAACTAAGCGGCTTAAAAAATTAATAATAACAAAATTTAAATTAGGTGATATTTCGTATAATGAAGATGTATGATTAGCGATAATTAAAATAGAACCAAGATATTTCATCAAATCAATGCTTTGAATATTTTTATTCATGTTTTATATTATCATAGCATTATAAAAAATATAACTCAAAATTTGAGCTATATTTTATCTTATTAATTAATTTTGAGGCTTAGTTGACGAATGGTGGTGAACTATTTCCCATTCGCCAGCTTCATTTTTTTTCCAAACAAAGGAAAATCGAGCTTCGATAACTTGTCTATTGTCAGGTGGTCCGACTTCAAAATCGTAAAGACCGGAATGCAAATAGCTATCAGGTCCTAATTCTTGAATCTCCTCAGAAATGATTTTACCGCTAGGATTTTTTTCTAAAAAGTGGGTAAAATATTCGGCAGCTTCATTGGGCCCTTTTTTAAAGTCAGGCGAAACTGTAGGTAAAAAAGTAGATTCATCAGAGTAGAGCTTAGCTACTATTTCAGGATCTTTTTCTAATAAGGCAGCGCCCCATTTATCATAATTGTTTTTAGCGACTTCTTTGATATCTTTATTTTTATCGTCTAATAAAGTTGCTGGATTTTCAAAATTTTCAGGCATAGTTTTTTAATTTTTTAATTATTTTTTATGTTTATCTTCTTGAACACCTAGATAAACAGCTATTGCAACAATAATAATAAAAATTATAAATATTAAGGCTAGCATTTATTATTCAATTTTTGGTGTACAAGCTCTATAAATTCCCCAAACTGGATCGCCTAGTACTAGACCGTTAATTTTAGTACAGTCTTCTTTGGTTTTTACATCGCTATAAATTATTTCAAGACTGGCATTATCAGGGCAAACATCGGCGCATTGATAAGCTTCTACTAAAGTAAGGCCATTTTCGGCGTATTTACCTAGTATTTTAGGGTAAGTACTTTCATCAACTGTTTTAGGATCTACTTTTTTTAAGTTTTCTATAGCTACTTTTAATTCAGCATTGCTGATAGCGCTAGCTTTTTTATAAAAAAAATAAGCAAGGCTTAAAATAAGTGTCAGGGCAATTATTGCCACGATAATTAATTTAGTTTTTTTCATATTTTTAATTTTTTATTATTTTAGATAGCTATTGAAATTATAGCTTAAATAATGAATCAGGTAAATAAAAATCCCGCCCAGTCGCGTTTAACGCGGCTGGGCGGGATATGGTTGATGTTTTTTTAAGCCATTAGAGCTTCAAATTCAGCTTTTTCAATAGTTTCTTTTTCTAGTAACATGGCTACTATTTTTTCCATTTTATCTTTATTGCTTTTTATAGTAGTCTCAGCAGTTTTTAGAGCAGTTTTAATATAATGGGAAATTTCTTCATCAATGGCTTCGGCTGTTTTTTCACTATAATCACGACGTTCATGAATTTCTTTGCCTAAGAAAACCATTTCTTCTTTTTCGCCAAAGGTGCGGGGCCCAAGTTTTTCGTCCATACCATATTGGGTAACTATTTTTCTGGCCATTTGGGTGATTTTTTTCAAATCATTAGAAGCACCAGTGGTTACTTCATTAAAATATATTTTTTCAGCCGCATAGCCACCTAATAAGACAGCCATGTTATCGATAAAGTCAGAGTAGCTTTGCATTTTTTTATCTTCATCAGGCAAGTTGATAGTGTAGCCAGCCGCTCTTCCCCTAGAAATAATAGATATCTTATGCACTGGATCAGAGTGTGGTAAGAGGTGAGAAATTAAAGCATGGCCAGCTTCGTGATAGGCAGTAATTTTCTTTTCCTTTTCAGATAAGATATGACTTTTTCTTTGACGGCCTAACATTACTTGTTCTACTGAATCTAAGACTACTTGGTTATCAATAGTTTTTTGATTATGTTTAGCAGTGTGAATAGCAGCTTCATTAAGTAAGTTAGAAAGATCAGCACCAGAAAAGCCAGGAGTACGTTGAGCTAACATTTTTAAATCAACTTCAGGATTTAAAGGTTTATTTTTAGCATGAATTTTTAAAATAGCTTCGCGGTCTTTGACGTCTGGCAGGTCGATTACTACTTGGCGATCAAAACGTCCAGGACGCAAGAGGGCAGGATCTAAGACGTCTGGTCGATTAGTAGCAGCAATAACAATAATATTAGTTTGATTATCAAAGCCGTCCATCTCTACCAAGATTTGGTTTAAGGTTTGTTCACGTTCATCGTGAGAGCCGCCAAGTCCTGTGCCACGTTGGCGACCGACAGCGTCAATTTCATCAATAAAGATTAAGCAAGGCGCAGCTTTTTTGGCTTTTTTAAATAAATCACGAACTCGGGAAGCGCCAACACCCACAAACATTTCCACAAATTCAGAACCAGAAATATGAAAGAAAGGCACTTTAGCTTCACCAGCCACAGCCCGAGCCAGCAGCGTTTTACCAGTTCCAGGTGCGCCTAGGAGTAAAACTCCTTTAGGTATTTTGGCGCCAACGGCAATATATTTTTGAGGGTGACGTAAAAAATCAACAATTTCTTTTAGGTCTTCTTTAGCCTCATGAGCGCCAGCAACTTCATTAAAAGTAACTTGACTACCTTGATTGTTAGCAAGCTTAGCGCCACTTTGGCCAAAGGTCATGGCTCTGTTATTTACGCCTTGTACTTGGCGCATCATAAACCAGATAACTGCTAGGATAATAAGGACTGGTAATAAAAATGGTAAAATTGTGGACATAAAAATGCCAGAATTTGGTTCATCACTTACCTTGATATCAATAGCGCTGATTTTTTCTGGGGCAACAGTATAATTTTTAAGCAAAGTACTTAAAGATTCGTTGATTTCTTTTTTAGCAAATTCTTTATCGTTGTTTTTTAAAGTAATGTCTAATTTGTTGCCAATGACATTAATTTCTTTAACCTCATCACTATTAATCTGCTGGACTAATTTAGCTATTGATACTTCGCTAGTTTTTTTATTACTAGCATCAAAAAAGCTAAAAATAG
The DNA here is from genome assembly GCA_964633905.1 of uncultured Gammaproteobacteria bacterium. GTDB lineage: Bacteria > Patescibacteriota > Patescibacteriia > UBA1558 > GWA2-36-10 > CAZWIT01. The sequence goes on from CAZWIT010000004.1 coordinate 52,030, forward strand.
CGCCAATCATGACTAAGAGTAAAAAAAAGATGCCGATTTTTTTGAGTATGTTAAACATAGGGATATTAATTATTTATCTTTATTTTAGCATTCTTTAATTAAAAAGAGTAGAGTTTTTATTCAGATGCTTTTTCAGTTTCAGCTTTTATAGGAGATTCTTTTGGCTCTTCAGTTTTAGCTGTTTCAGTCTTGGTTTCAGTTTCGGCTGCTACTTTTTTTTCAGTTTTTTCAGCCTTAGCTTTTAAAGATAAACCTAAACGATGATTTTCTGGTTCAATGCTCAAGATATAAAAATCATATTCGTTGCCAGCAGTGATTAAAGCTTCTGGACTGTTAACTTTTTTATCACTTAATTCAGAGATATGAACTAAACCATGAATATCTTTATCAAGCTCAACAAAAGCACCAAAAGGATTTACTTTCAAGACCATGCCTTTTACTTTTTGGCCTACTTTATAACGTTCACTGACCTTAATCCAAGGATCTTTTTGTAATTTTTTGATAGATAAAGAAACTTTTGTATCTTCGATTTCAATGATTTCGGCTTCTACCGCATCACCAACTTTGATAATATCACGTGGGTTATCAATACGTTGCCAAGCTAGTTCAGAAATATGGACCAAGCCTTCTAAATTTTCACCAAATTCTACAAAAGCACCAAAATCAACTACGCCAGTAACTTTACCATTGATTTTATCACCTACTTTATATTGAGAAATAGCTTTCTTTTGTTTATCATCCCAAGCAGATTTTTCGGAAACAATTAATTTTTCGTCTTTTTCGTTTAAATCAATAATTTTAGTACGTAAAATTTGATTAACAAAGCTTTTTAAGTGTCCTAAAATTTTATTTTTATCGCCACCTTCAATGCGGGGATAATGTTCGATAGTAAGTTGAGAAACAGGTAAAAAGCCGATAACATTACCAATTTTGATCATTAAACCGCCTTTATTAGCATCGATAACTTTGCTATCAACCACTTTGCCTTCTTTATAATATTTTTCTAATTGATCCCAAGCTTTTTTATGGCCAGCTTCACGAAGAGATAATTCCATATAGCCATTTTCATTGTCTAAACCAATGACAGTGGCTTGGATTTCATCGCCAATCTTTAAGTTAGAAAATTCACTGGATTCATCGTAGACTTCGCGACCACGAATAATACCGGTAGTAATACCGGCTAAATCTAGATAGATTTCATTTTTGGAGACACTGATAATAGTACCTTCAACCAAGTCGCCAACTTTAGGAACTTTGATATCAGGTGATTTTTGCAAAAGCAAATCCATAGGATGATTGCTAGTGCTAGGGCTAGGAGTTTGATTTTTTGTCATTTTTAATAATAAATATTAGCCTAAGCTGCTTAAATTTGAGCTCAAGCTCCTAAAAATTTGTTAGTTTTTAGGATGTTGATTAATAAAATTAGCTGCCTTAGATTAACATAAATGCTCAAAAAAATCAAGGCCTAGCCCAAAAGCTATTTTTGGCTAAAAATTAGCTCTAAAAAATATTGAAAATTTAATGACAAGCTTAATTTTTTATCTGCTTTTAGCCTAAGTTTTAATTTGCTTAAAAAGTACTATTTTACCCTTAATTATCAAGGAATTTTTAGACTTTTGGGGTTTGATTTTTGTCTTATTTTATGTTAAACTAAAAGCGTTTTAATAGCTTAAATTAGGAGATTTATTATGGTAATTTCATGGCAGGGTTTTAACTATTTTCGCATTCAAAATAGTCAACAAAGCATTGTTTTTAATCCTTATAGCTTGGATAATACTACTAAATACGGTAAAGCCAAGGGGGATATTGTGATTTTTTCTAATGCTAAAGCAGTGGCTGGCGTAAAAATAGACGAAGAGTCTTTGGTAGTTGCGGCTCCAGGCGAATATGAGGTTAAGGATATTTTTGTTTATGGGCAGGCTATTAATGGCCAAATTATTTATTTAGTTATTTTTGAAGGTATTAGAATTGCTTTTTTGGGGGAATTTGCTCACCAAGAATTAAGTGATAAGGATTTAGAATTAATTGAAGGGGCCGATGTTTTGATTTTACCGGTTGGTGGTGGTGATTTAACTACTGCTAAAGAGGCTAGCAAAATTATTAGCCAAGTAGAGCCGCGCGCAGTTGTGCCTAGTTGTTTTAGTACTAAGGAATTAAAATTTAAAGCTGACAGCGTTGATGCTTTTATCAAAGAATTTGGAGTAAAAGCCGAAAACATGGATAAGTGGAAAATTAGTAAAAAAGATTTACCTCAAGATGATGTTAAGTTAATTGTCTTAGAGCCGCAGTTATGATTTTTTTCAGTCAAAATAAAAACAAATTTTTTGCTTTAGTTGTTTTAACAATAATATTTACGAGTTTTATTGTTTGGCAATGGTGGCAGCTAAAGCCTTGGGGAGAAAATCTCGGTATTGTAAAAAATAGTTTTGATTTTCCAGAGGCTAGCAGCACTAAAGCAGAAATACAAAATAGTTGGGAGCTTGGCAAGATACAATTAGAGAATTTAAACAAAGCCTTGCAAAGGGAACAACAAGAAGCAGAAATAGTAGATTTTACTAAAAAATATTTAAATAATTTATCATCAACAACCGCTAGTACTACTTTGAGTACTACTACCGTTGAATAATTTTAGAGCAGTTTATGAAAAGTACAAATAAAAAATCAGCAACAGCCATAGAGCCAGTATTAAATGGTGGTCGCATCGAGCCTTTGTCCATTGTTGAAGAAATGCAAACCTCCTATTTGGATTATGCCATGAGCGTTATTGTCTCTCGTGCCTTGCCAGATGTTAGAGATGGTTTAAAGCCAGTGCATCGTCGCATTCTCTATGCCATGTGGAGCATTGGTTTGAGGCATAGTGCTAAATTTAGAAAATCAGCTACCGTTGTCGGTGAAGTTTTAGGTAAATATCATCCTCATGGTGATTCAGCTGTTTATGATTCAATGGTGCGTATGGCTCAGGATTTTGCTATGCGTTATCCATTGATCAATGGTCAGGGTAACTTTGGTTCTATGGATGGCGATGGCGCTGCTGCCATGCGTTATACGGAAGCAAAATTGCAAGCTGTAGCTGAAGAAATGTTGTTTGATATTGATAAAAACACGGTTGATTTTATACCAAACTATGACGGCTCTCAACAAGAACCAAAAGTATTGCCAGCTAAACTACCAAACTTACTTTTAAATGGCGCTACTGGTATTGCGGTTGGTATGGCTACTAATATTCCGCCGCATAATTTAGGAGAGCTGATTGACGCTATTCATTTATTAATTGATGAACCTGATAGTACAGTTGATGATCTTTTAGCTTTAGTAAAAGGCCCAGATTTTCCAACTGGTGGCGTTATTTATAATCAAGCGGATATTAAAAATGCTTATGCCACTGGTCGGGGCGGTATTGTGATCAGGGGCGAAGCTGATATTAGCGAAACTAAAGCTGGTCAATTTCAGATTATTGTTTCTTCTGTGCCTTATCAGGTAAATAAAGCTACCTTACTTGAAAAGATTGCTTTATTGGTTAAAGATAAAAAGATTGACGGCATTAAAGATTTGCGTGATGAATCAGATAAAGATGGTGTCCGCATTGTCATTGAACTTAAAAAAGAAGCGTATCCTAAAAAAGTTTTAAACAATTTGTATAAATATACTCAGTTGCAAGAAACTTTTCACGTCAATATGCTAGCCTTGGTGGACGGTCTGCAACCTAGGGTGCTTACTTTAAAAAATATTTTAGAAGAGTACATCAAACATCGCCAAGTTGTGATCGTGAGACGTACGCAATTTGATTTAGACAAAGCCAAAGACAGAGCTCACATTTTGGAAGGCTTAAATATTGCCTTAGATAAAATTGATGCTGTTATCAAAGTAATACGCGCTTCTAAAGATAAGGAAGTTGCCAAAAATAATTTGATGAGTAAATTCAAATTAAGCGAAAGGCAAGCAGTGGCAATTTTGGAAATGCGTTTACAAAACTTAGCTAACCTAGAAAGATTAAAAATTGAAGCAGAGCTTAAAGAAAAATTAAAGTTGATCAAAGAATTAACAGCTATTTTAAATAGCCGTTCTAGAGTTTTGGATTTGATCAAAGAAGAATTGGCAGAAATAAAAGATCGTTTTGCCGATGAACGTCGCACTAAAGTAGTAAAATCAGCAGTTGGTCAAATGAACACGGAAGATTTAATTCCTAATGAAGCCGCAGTTATTGCTATTACCTATGATGGTTACGTTAAGCGCTTATCGCCTGAAATTTTTAAAACCCAAGGCCGGGGCGGCAAAGGTGTTTTAGGCCTTACAACCAAAGAGCAAGATGAGGTAGAAATTTTTACTACCACTAATACGCATGCAGATTTAATGTTTTTTACTACCAAGGGTAGAGTTTTTCAACTCAAGGCTTATGAAGTGCCAGCTATGTCTCGTACGGCCAAAGGTCAAAATATTGTAAACTTTTTACAACTTTCACCTGATGAAAAAGTGTCAGCAATTCTATCTAGTCAAGATGTCTCGGCTTTTAAATATTTTGTTATGGCCACTCGTTTGGGTGTGATTAAAAAAGTAGCCGTTGATCAATTCGATAATGTCCGCCGTTCGGGCCTGATTGCTATTAAGCTCAAAGGTGACGATTTATTAAATTGGATTATGCCTTCGTCTGGTAAGGATGATATTATTATTGTGACTGCTAATGGCCAAGCAATTAGATTTAAAGAAAAAGAAGTACGTGATATGGGAAGAAATGCTTCTGGGGTTAGGGCTATACGCTTAAAGAAAAATGATGAAGTAGTGGGCGTTGATTTGATTAATGAAGGTAAAAGTGGCAAGGATGAACAAGTTTTAGTAGTAATGAGCCACGGTTTTGGTAAGCGCACTAATTTAAATGCTTATAAAGTTCAGGGCCGTGGTGGTTCGGGCATTAAGACTGCTCAAGTAACTTCTAAAACTGGCCCAGTGGCTGGCGCTAGGATTATTAGTTCTCATACCGAAACTCAAGATATTATTATTATTTCTCGCAAAGGGCAAGTTATTCGTTTGCCAATAAAATCAGTTAGTGTTTTAGGACGGGCAACTCAAGGCGTTAGACTAATGCGCTTTAAAGACAATGATGACAAGGTGTCATCGGTTACCTTTATCTAAACTAATACAAAATGTCCGAACGTATTATATCCTCAGTCGAACAAAACACCGATAAGGTGTGGGATTTGACTTTGCGTCCGCAAAGCATGGCTGATTATATTGGTCAAAAGCAAGTCAAAGCTAATTTGGAAATTGTTTTATCAGCTGCTAAAAATCGACAAGAGTCCTTGGATCACGTTTTGCTTTACGGCCCTCCTGGCTTAGGTAAAACAACGCTAGCTCATATTATTGCCAAAGAAATGGGAGTCGGGATCAAGGTTACCTCTGGTCCAGCTATTTCTAAAGCAGGCGATTTAGCTGCTATTATTACTAACTTACAGCAAGGCGATATTTTGTTTATTGATGAAATTCACCGCTTACCTAAAGTTATTGAAGAAGTTTTGTATCCAGCCATGGAAGACTTTGCTTTAGATATTATTTTAGGCAAAGGTCCGTCGGCTCAAATTTTACGTCTAGATTTACCCAAATTTACTTTGATTGGCGCAACTACTAGATATAATCTTATTTCTTCGCCTTTACGTGATCGTTTTGGTGTTACTTTTCGTTTGGATTTTTATAGTCCTGATGAATTATCAGAAATTATTAAGCGTTCAGCTGATATTTTGACAGTGCCAACTACCAAAGAAGCTCGGCAAGAAATAGCTGATCGCAGTCGGGCCACGCCCAGGATTGCTAATCGTATTTTAAAACGAGTACGTGATTATGCTCAAGTAAAGGGTAATGGTGATGTTTCTTTGGATTTGACTAAACAAGCTTTAAATTTAATGGCCATTGATCAATATGGCTTAGACGAACTTGATCGGAGATTGCTTAAGATACTAATTGAAAATTTTAATGGCGGTCCAGTGGGTTTAGGTACACTAGCAGCTGCCCTGCAAGAAGATCCGGGCACAGTCGAAGAAATTTTTGAACCTTATTTAATGCAGTTAGGATTTTTAGCCAGGACCTCAAAAGGTAGAGTAGCTACTCAAGCAGCTTATAAATATTTAGGTTTAGACGTGCCGGAAAATAGATTGTTTTAAAATATGAAGCTACTTTTAACATCAGGGGGGATTACCAATCAATCAATTGCTAAGGCCCTTTTTGATTTAACTAATAAAAAGCCAGAAGATACAAATTTAGTTTTTATACCGACAGCAGCAAATGTAGAGCCTGGTGATAAAAGTTGGTTGATAAATGATTTATTTAATCTAAAAAAATTAAATTTTAAATCTATTGAAATTATTGATATTGCAGCAGTTGACCAAGAAATTTGGCTACCAAGGTTTAAGCAGGCTGATGTTTTGTGTTTTGGAGGAGGGAATACTCGATATCTAATGGAGCAAGTCAATAAATCTGGTTTATCTAATTTATTGGTAGACTTATTGATTAATAAAGTGTATATGGGCATTAGTGCTGGTAGTATGATTTTATGTCCAGATTTAGCACTAAAATTGACTATGTGGCTCTACGAAGAAGATGCCCCTAAACCAAATAACGTTAATTGTTTAAATTATGTTGATTTTTATTTTTTACCACATTTAAATTCTACTCATTTTAAAGTAAGGAATGATAGTTTTATCAGAGAAGTGGCTAAAGATATAAAAAAGAAAATTTATGCCTTAGACGATAATTCGGCTTTAAAGTTTGTAGATGGTAAGGTTGAAATTATTAGTGAAGGTCAGTGGTTTACGATTAATTAATTTTTAAAATATGCCAAATTTTGAGAAATCAAGTAGCCGAGAAGAAATTAAACAAAAAGTTCTGGCTCAATTTTTAATTGAATATGAAGCCAAGATGCAGGCAGAGCCAGATTTGTACGATGAGGAAGATTTGTCTGCTATTGAAAAGTTAGCTCAAGGTGAAAAAATAAAATGGGACGTGCAGGGAGCGGACTTACTTGCTAAAATCTGTCAAGATTTTCGTTTGGGTCCAGAAGAAGGTATTGCCTTACGTGTCCAGATTTTTGAAGATGCAAAAGTACCAGATTGGTATAATAAAGATTCAGAGTAAATAATTATTTTTGAATAATATGAAAAAATTTTTAAGAGTATCATTGTTGATTTTAGTGTTAGCAGTAATAGTATTGTTTTTTAAGGACGAAGAATATAGCTTGCTCCATATTAGTAATTATACCTTGAACAATATGGCGGGCAATTTAATTTTTGTCATTTTTTTTATATTATTAGGATTAATAACGCTAATTCGGTCAATTTTATTTTGGCGCGATGAAGATTATACTAGGGGTGTTTTAAAAAATAATGAAATATTTTTGAGCCAGATATTGGGAATGGAAAGGGCAGTTAAAATTTATCAGCGCCTGGCGCCATTTAGTATTGTTTTGTCAATCGCAGTTGTAATTTTTGGAATGGTTCTATATTTTCTTTAAACTATTATAATGTCTAGACTTTTGCTGCACGCTTGTTGCGCACCCTGCTCCATCTATGTTTTACAAAAATTGTCAGCTGACTATGAGGTGACAATTTATTTTTATGATCCCAATATTCACCCCAGAAAGGAATATAATTTACGTCGGGATGAATTAAAACAATACGCTCAAAAATTAAATTTAGATTTTATTGAGGGCCCTTATGAAAGTGCTAAGTGGTTGGAAAAAACCAAAGGTTTAGAGCAGGAACCAGAAAAAGGTAAGCGTTGTGCAGTTTGTTTTGATATTCGCTTATTTGAATCAGCACGGCTAGCTAAAGAACAAAATTTTGATATCTGGACTACAGTTTTATCAATTAGTCCGCACAAAAGTGCTCGTCAAATAAATGAAATAGGTGAGCGTATTGCAAAATTAGTTGCTTTGCCATTTATTTCAGCTGATTGGAAAAAACAAGATGGTTTTAAAATAGCCTCGCAACTGTCTAAACAAGAGAATTTTTATCGCCAAGATTATTGTGGTTGCGTATATTCCAAGAATAATAAAAGAAATAGTAGTCATCCTGAACTTGTTTCAGGATCTCCAATACGTTAAAGTTTTTTAGAGATGCCGAAATAAATTCGGCATGACAGCATAAAAATATGAACATAAAACTATTTGATTATCATTTACCGCATGAGTTAATCGCTCAAAAACCTAGTTCACCACGCGATCATTCAAGGCTTTTAGTTTTGGATAAAAAGACCGGCCAGCTAAAACATAAATATTTTTATGATTTAGTAGATATTTTAGGCAAAGACGATGTTTTAGTTTTAAATGAAACTAAAGTTTTTCCAGCGCGTCTAAAAGCTACTAAAACAACTGGCGGTAAGTTAGAAATTTTTTTACTAAAAGAGTTAGCAAGTGATATTTATCAAGTCATGGTCGGCGGTCGGCGCTTTAAGCCTGGTGATAAAATTAATTTTGCCAAAAATTTTTACGGTCATTTTATAAAGCAAGAAAAAGATAATATTTGGCAGTTTCAATTTAATGTGACTGGTCAAATTTTAAATAAAAAAATAGAGCAGTATGGGCAGACACCTTTGCCACCTTATATTAAAATCAAAGATACTAAATTAGTAAGGCAACGTTATCAAACTACTTTTGCTAAAAACAGAGGCTCGGTGGCTGCGCCGACCGCCGGCTTACATTTTACGCCGCAGCTTTTAAAAAAGCTGGAGAAAAAAGGGGTGCAGATTTTTAAAGTTACTTTGCATGTTGGCTTAGGTACTTTTGCGCCAGTCATAGTTCAAGATATTAAGGCTCATCAGATTCACCAAGAGTGGGCGCAAATTGATCCTCGGACTGCTAAAAATTTAAATAAATTAAAACAGCAAGGTAAAAATATTATTGCTGTTGGCACAACTACGACGCGCACCTTAGAGGCTATGACCACTAGTCAAGGTGATTTGCAGAGCGGCGGGAAGTGGGTAAATATTTATATTTACCCAGGCTATAAGTATCGTTTTGTTGATGAATTAATTACTAATTTTCATCTGCCTAAAAGTTCATTGCTTTTTATGGTGTCAGCTTTAGCTGGGCGGGCTAAAATTTTGTCAGCCTATAAAAAAGCTGTTAGTAAAAAATATCATTTTTTCTCTTTTGGCGATGCCATGTTTATTACTAAAAATCGTTAAAAATAAATCCATCCAACTACTAGAGAGCAGCTGGATGGATTAAAAAACTTCCATGCTTTGTATTTAATTGTAATCTTTTTTAAATCATAAATTACTAGGACAACTAGTTTTTTATTTTTATGTCTTTTTTAAGGAGACAATTTTAGTTGTGCTGGCAAATTGATTTAAAATTTTAAATAAGAACTATTAAGACTTATTTATTATAGCATAATTTGAAAAAATCCCCCAGCCGTATTTGCGGACTGGGGGTGATATTTAAGCTCGCGGCAGACTACTAAAATTAAAGTCAGCAGGTATACTGGCCTTGGGGCTTAAAAATTTTTGTTTTTCAGCGGGGTCGTTCAGAAAAATGATGTCAAAACCAGCTTGACTATACAATCCATTAACATTGTCTTGGCTAGCAGCCACGATAGTGACTTTCATGCCTAGACTCTTGGCTTTGATGGCTTGACCAAAAAGGCTACCGTCTCCTGACATAATAATAACCTGCTTATAGGTATTAGCATTGGCTTCTAGGCCAATAGCTTTCATGCTCATAGCAGCAATAATAGCTGAATCAGCTTCTTGAGGCTGTGGTTCTTGGGCATCATCAATGTTGGTTTCAAAGACAAAAATATTAGGGAAATTATCCAAAATTCTCCTGATAAAAGGAGGTAGACCTTTAGTGGAGCTAAAGTGTCCATAGACATACATTTGAAATGGTCCAAATTTTTCTTGCAACCAATAAACTAGACTAAATACATTGAGTCGACAGTCGCGGTTAGCTAGGTGTAGAGATAAAAAAATATTTTCAGCATCCAAAAATATAACAGTGCTAGGCCGCTCGTTTTCCATGTTTCCTCCCAGGATTGTGAGAACTGGTCTGACCTTATTTTTTATATAATTTAATGATCATTGAATAGACCGATCAGTCTATTATCTTTTGTGCTTAATGTCAAGTCAGGCTTATTTAAGCGGGCTTGATGTTGTATTGCTTAGAGGTGGGCAGTCAAGAATTATTACGTTTTCATCTATATCATTTCTTTGACAATTTTTAAATCTTTCTATATTTTTGAAATATTTTTCAGACAGATAATAATATTTGCCATTTTGTTTTTCTTCAAAGCTTGCATTTTTCATAATGCCCCTTTCATCTGCTAGCCAGAAAACAGCCAATATTCTATAGGGGTAGTTATTTATAAAGTCTGGTCTAATGACTCGTATATCATAAACTTTTTTTTCGCTATATAAAATAAAAGATAAAACTTGCCAATTAGTTAGAATGATATCGTTTTTTTGAAATCCATTGTTATCGCTGTAGGTGAGGGTTTTTTTTATCCAGTCAGTTTTATAAGCGTTTATCTGATTATTCATTGCGAAGAATAGTAAAAAATAAAGACCAAATAAAATAATAATTTGAAAAAGGTAATATTTAAAATATTTATTATAGCGACTGAATATTTCATGCAGAATATTAGCCAGCATTATCATTATAATTGGTAATAGTGGAATAAATATTCTACTGTTCCAGGATTCCCCCGGTATTAAAAGCGGTATAAAAATAATAAAAATAATTGTAAAGATTGATAAATATTCGGGGATTATTTTTTTTGTTATTGTGCTATATTGGGGCAAAATTTTATTTAATATTTTATAATTAGAATATACTAGTAAAATAATTATTAACCAAAATAATTTGGCTATTGTTGCTTCATTATTGGCTACGTCTTTACCATTTAGGTGTGTATAAAAGTTTATCCAAAATTTTACTAAAATCAGCCAAGGTAAAGTACCAAATAATAAGTATAAAAAATTATATAAAAATAGGCGATTAATTTTTAAATATTTGTTTTTTATTAGATCATAGTAGAAAATAAATATAGTAAGTACTAAAAAAGCTATAATATGAATATGAAATGTTAAAAGTAATGCGCTGGTAGTTAAAAATAGAAATTTATTTTTTTTATGTAATATATATAAATAATTAAAATATATAGTAAGTAAACTACTAAAAATTAAAGGAGAATAATATCTAGCTTGTTGGCCATATTTGATTGACCAAAAATCGATGGCAAATAAAAAACAGGCAAGTAGCGATATTTTTTTATTTTTCCATAATTTTTCTGAGAGTAAGAAGATTAAAAGTATTGTTAAAATGTAAAATAATAAAAATGGTAATCTAGCTGATAACTCTGACCAATTAAATATTTTTAACCAAGGTGCTAAATAATAATAAGTAAACCAGCCTTTATTATTCTCGTATTTTGAGCCAATATAATTACTAGAGGCATATTTATATACGGGGTCATTAATTGGTGCTTTTATAGATTCTCCGTTTTCATAGATTGGTTCACCTTCAAAATAGGCATTTGGATAGCCGTCATTTATTACTTGCAGAGAGTTAATAACTGTTTCTGCTTCATCGGTCCATAATAAACCTTTATTAATATTAATTAATCGTAAACTTAAACCAAGTAAAATAATGGCTAGTAGAAATATTTTATAATTTTTTTCTAAATCAAATTTAATTTTCATTATTTTTTATTTTAGCAAATTGGCTAGTATGTCTTATTTTTAATTTTTCTAATTTGTATTTAGTTAAAGTTTTTAATATATCTAAGCCATATTGAATGCTACGTTTTAAGCTGATGCTCGAAGCATCTTTAAAATAGCTAGTATTTATTGGTATTTCTTTAATTTTAAAATTATTTGCTACTAATTGAACTATAATTTCCGTATCAAAAACAAAATCATCGGAATTTTTTTCTAAGGGTAAAGTTTTTAGAGCGTTACAAGAATAGGCTCGAAAACCAGAATGATATTCAGATAAATTGATGCCCAAAATAAAATTTTCTATTTTAGTTAAGAAAATATTAGCTAAAAATTTCCATTTAGGCATGCCACCATTTAAAGCATCTTGTTTATTTAACATTCGTGAGCCAAAAACAGCATCGCATTCATTGTTGATTAAGGGAGCTAGCATTTGCGGAACTAATTTGGGGTTATATTGATGATCAGGGTGAATCATGATCACAATATCAGCACCAAGCGCTAGGGCTTCTTTGTAACAAGTTTTTTGATTAGCGCCATAACCTTTATTTTTAGGATGAACAAAAACTATAAGACCTAATTGTTTGGCTATAGCAACAGTGTTATCTTGGCTGGCATCATCTACTAAAATAATTTCATCAACTGTATTTGCGGGTATATCATCTAAAGTAAGCTTTAATGTTTTGGCAGCATTGTAGGCTGGTAAAACGGCGATTATTTTTTTCTTTTCGGCCATGTGATTAGGGGTAATATTTTAGTTAAGTATATTTATTTTTTTGTATAAAGGTAAAAATAAGCTTCAAAGTCGCCATAGTTTATTTTTTGTTCAGTATAATTTTTGGCTATATAATCATAAATAATTTTTGTTTGCTGTTCATGATTAGGGTTAGTAGCGGGCAGGTAAACAATATATTTTATATTTTTTGTTTGTAAATCATTTACAATTTCATATTTAGCCTCTTCACTTAGGTAGTCTTCAAAAACTATATCGTGACGAGTCGGATTAGCCTTGCTAGCAAAATTATAGTAATAAGCAGCATAAGGATAGATAAACACTTCTTTTTCCGGGATGTTTTTCAATACTTCCATAACACTTTTCACTATAGTGCTGGGTAGGAGACCAAAATATACTTGACCAATATCGGTGCTGACTGGGTACCAAGAATTTTTTTGAGTATAAATATCTATCCAGGGGAAATATAGTAAAATATATTGGATGAATAGAAAAATAGTGAGTATTATTTTAGGAAAATATTTATAGGGGATATTTATTTTATCTATTAAGTAAAATATTAAAATTAAAGAAAAAGTAGGATAAATATAGGCTAGGTGGATAAGGTCAAAGCGATATAAACAGGATAAAAATAAGCCAAGACTAATGACTAGATATAAAGATATTTGGCGGGGTTTATTTTTAATAAATATTAATAGTAATAAGAAAAGTTGATTAATAATAAATAGGTAAAATAAAAAATTTTTGGTTAATTTTATATAACCTAATTTAGGATAATAATAGATATTGCTGATTATCAAGTTTTGCCAGACAGTCGCAATACCAGACTTTAGTATAAATGGGCTTATTAATATAGTAAAAGTCAATAAAACGCTTAGACAAAAAATTCCAGTTTTTTTAAGAGCAAATCTCCAAGTATTTTGTTTTTTTTCTTGCCACAATATCCAAAGGGCTATAATAATAGCAACTATTACAGTCTTGGTGTGTAAGAAAAATATTCCTAAGCCAAGACTAATACCACTAACTATTAAATATTTTGTTTTAGGATTGGTAATATATTTATTTAATTGCCAAACAGATATTAAGGTCATTAGAGTAGCGAGCCAGTGGAAGGACAAAATATTATGTGAGGTATGCAGTAGCACGGCGAATATAAAAACAGCCAACATTGACCAAGCTTTATTTAAGATCAAACGGCTGTTTAAATAGATAAATATGCAGATTAACCAAGCAATAAAAATAGTGAGCAGGCTAGTGACTAAATAGTATTTGCCAAATATAGCCCAAGCGCCAGCGAGTAGATAATAAATACCAGGTGGCACTAGGCTAAAAAAATCTCGAAAAGGAATTTTGCCAGATAAAACTCGTTCAGCTCCAGCTAAGATTAGACCTTCATCGCCCATGTCACTGGTGGTATTTATTTTAATTAGTACTAGAATAACTAGTATTATTATAAAATAAAAAATAGTAATTAGTTTATTTTTTAGTCGCGGGGTTTGCATATAAAGACAATGTGTTTATATATATGACGGGGTGAAAAGAAGCTATAACTTTTTTCAATATCAAAGTGTTGTTTAATAATATTTCTTAGTTCTTCTGGCATTCTAATGAAATTACCCTGGTCCAAACTGTATAATAATTTAGCGAGTGGATTTTTAGGATTAGGTTCTAGGTCGGCAATAATAATTTTATCTTTAGCAAGTATATTTACATGAGATAATAATTGTCTCACTTCATCACCAGAAAGGTGATGTAAAAAATTGACTATTAAGACTTTATCAAAATTTTTTTTGGGGAAGTCTATTTTTTGATAATCTTGGCAGAGATATTGATTTTGAGGATATTTTTTACGAGCGTAGCCAAGATAATTATTGTTTAAGTCGACACCGTAGTACTGGCCAGATATGTATTTACTAGCGTTGGATGTGCCACAAGCAATGTCTAATATTTTTTCTTCAGGTTTTATTTCTTTTAATTCACTGATTTGTTTAAAAAAATCTCCAGCCCAAAGCCATTGGTTGGTTTGATAAATTTGGGGAGCCTGAAAAATTTTAGCAATAAATTGATTAACTATCATGGCTAGAGATTTATTTATTTTTTTTAGTTAATAAACAAACATATCTTAAGGGCAGGAAGAACAAGGGGATAGCCCTGGCTTGTAAGAGTGTTAGTTTATTGTTAATTGCTTTTTTTAGTAAAGTTAAATCAAAGGCATGCAAATGCCATTCTTGCGTTACCGGGATATTTTTAAAGAAAAGAGAAAATAATTTAGTTTTAATTAAAATATTTTTAATAAAATCTATTTTTTTCTCATTAGGAATAGTAATAATGATTTTAGCGTCGTTTTTGGCTATCCGAGTTATTTCAGATATCAATTTATCATAATCTAAAACGTGCTCAATCACCTCAGAACATAAGATATAATCAAAGAAGTTATCAGGGTAGTCTATATTTAAACCATCACCAGTTTTTATTTCAACAATATTTTTTTTGTCAGCCAATTTTTCCTTAGCCCTTTTAATGGCTTCATTGGATATATCCATTAGATACAACGAGCCTTCATTAATCCGGCTTTCAATGTAGGCTTCACCACAACCAATTGATAAAAATTTTTGGTCCTTGTTTATTTTGATAAAGTTTTGGATAGTTTTTAGTCTTTTATTTTCTATCCAACGTACGATTGGGTTAGGGTGTAAATATAATCTTTCATTATTATATTTAACAAACATTTCTTCATTCCAATCTA
The DNA here is from genome assembly GCA_964633905.1 of uncultured Gammaproteobacteria bacterium. GTDB lineage: Bacteria > Patescibacteriota > Patescibacteriia > UBA1558 > GWA2-36-10 > CAZWIT01. The sequence continues at coordinate 67,206 of CAZWIT010000004.1, forward strand.
AAAATTCTTTATTATCCATATATTTTAAATTTTATTAAATTATTTATAAATTCCCAAATTGATTTAATTAGTTTTACTTTACTTTTGCGACCAATATTACGAGTCTCTACCCAGTTGACCGGTATCTCGCAAATTTTTAGTTTAGCTCGCTCAACTAAGAATATGAGTTCGGAATCAAAAAACCATTTATCATCTTTAGTTTTAGCAATAAATTCTTGAATTACTCTTTGATTAAAACCCTTAAAACCGCACTGTAAATCTGAGATCTTGGTGCCAACTATTAATTTAGCAAAAAATATATAAGAACGAGAAATTATTTCCCTTAAAATTGATCTTTGTATTTTTGATTGTTGATGAAAGCGAGAGCCAATCACTAAGTCAAAATTTTCTTCGTCTAATTTCTTTATTAATAATGGTAGAGCAATCAAATCAGTGGCTAAGTCTATGTCCATATAAGCGCAATAGTCAGCTGTAGAATTTAAAAAAGCAGAACGAAGTGCTTGGCCCCGGCCTGGTTCAGATGAGTATAGGTATTTTATATTAGTATTGGCAGTTAATTTTTTACCAATAATTGGAGTTTCATCAGTAGAGCCGTTATCAGCGATGGTAATTTGCCAATCATAGCTGGCTAATTCTTTTTGGCAAAAAGTTTGCAAAATATTGATATTTGCTTGTAGGATTTCCTGTTCATTAAAGACGGGAATAACTATATTAAATTTTTTCTTAGCTTCCTCTGGCATGGTAGATTATTAGCTTAATTTTACACTGTAAACTGAAAATTTGCCATACCTATTTTGATTTTTTAGTTAAAATGAAAATGGACCCCGCCTATTCGCCTACGGCTCATGACGGGGCGAGCACGATGGTTTATTTTTTGAGGCAAGCTTTGATAATGATCGTTTTTTTAAAGAAGTTTAGTTAAAATGAAAATGTACCGTATCGCCATCTTGGATTTCGTATTCTTTACCCTCCATACGTAACATGCCTTTTTCTTTGGCGCCTATCCAAGAGCCACAATTTAATAGATCTTGCCAATTAATAACTTCAGCTCTAATAAAACCTTTTTCAAAATCAGTATGAATTACACCGGCAGCTTGAGGAGCTTTAGCGCCTTTATTTACTGTCCAAGCTTTACTTTCCATGGGGCCAGTGGTAATAAAAGTAATTAAGCCCAAAAGTTCATAGCTAGCTTGAATTAAATTATTTAAACCGCTGGTTTTGATGCCTAATTCTTTGATATATTCTTGGGCTTCATCTGGACTTAAGTCAGCTAGCTCGGCTTCGATTTTAGCGCAAATCGCAATCGAGTTAGCTGGTAAATTTAAATTTTTATTAATATCAGCCTCATCAACATTGTATAAATAGATAATAGGTTTACTGCTTAATAAATTTAAGGGTTTTAAAATTTTTTGTTCATCAGTTGACCAGTCGTTTTGATTTAAGAGTTGGTTATTTTCAAGTAGTGTTTTAGCTTTATCTAAAACTATTTTTTCTTTATCCAAAGTTTTGTCATAAGCACCTTTCATTTTACTTTTGACTTTATCTAAATGTTTGGTTAAAGTTTCTAGGTCTGACAAAATTAATTCTAGATTAATAATTTGTTTATCATATTCAGGATCAATTTTACCATGCACATGAATTACGTCTTTGTCAGTAAAATGTCTAATGACTTGGACAATGGCATCTACCTCACGGATGTTGGCTAAAAATTTATTACCTAAACCCTGGCCCTCGGAGGCTCCTTTGACCAGGCCAGCAATATCGACAAAATCAATAGTAGTAGGAACTATTTTTGCGGAACTGGAAAGCACAGCTAGTTTATCTAGACGTTCATCAGGGACTGCTACCACACCAACATTAGGATCAATAGTACAAAAAGGGTAGTTGGCAATATCTACTTTGTTTTTAGTTAAAGCTTTGAATAGAGTTGATTTGCCGACATTAGGTAGGCCGACAATACCTAGAGAAAAAGACATAATTTAGCAATAAATTTAGTTAAAAGTAAACTGATTAAATCATAAATTTGTATAAAAAGCAATCATTGGTTATAATAAGGCTACTTAAATTTTTTGATGCTGACAATTGACTTTAAAAATGAATTAAACGACGAACAATACCGAGCGGTCAGTGCTGCAGACGGTCAGGCTTTGGTGCTAGCTGGTGCTGGTTCTGGTAAAACCAGAGTTTTAGTTTATCGAGTAGCTTGGTTGATTAATCAAGGAGTAGATCCTGAAAAAATATTGCTACTTACTTTTACTAATAAAGCCGCTAATCAAATGATGGCGCGCGTGCAGAGCTTGTTGGGTAAAAAAAGTAACGAGCCTTTATATTTATGGGGTGGCACTTTTCATAGTGTAGCCAATAGGTTATTAAAAAAATACGGACACTATTTAGACTTACCTGCTAACTTTAGTATTATTGATGAAGAAGATAGGAAATCCTTGATTAAAAGTATTAGTAAAGGTTTTTGGGATAATTTGGGTATTAAACCAGCACCTTCGCCAGCAGTTATTTCAGAAACGCTTAGTTTTAGTATTAATGCTCAACTTTCTTTGGCAGAAAGCTTAGAACAAAAATTTATTGAGTGGCAACCATTTTATCAATATTTTGAAAAGATTGTAGCCGAATATCAACAGCGCAAAAAACTTAGCCATTTATTAGATTTTGATGATTTATTATTGCAGTGGTATAGACTTACCTTAAATGAGCAAGCTCTAAAATCCATGCAAGCTAAGTGGGAGCATATTTTAGTTGATGAGTACCAAGATACTAATACTTTGCAGGCTAAGATTATTACTAATTTAGCAGGAAAAAATAAAAATATTTTAGTAGTAGGAGATGATGCTCAAAGTATTTATTCTTTTCGGGCAGCTAATATTCAAAACATTTTAGATTTTCCTAAAAATTTTAGCAATTGCCAAATTTATAAGTTGGAAAATAATTATCGTTCTACACCAGAAATTATTAGGGTGGCCAATCAGATTGTGGTTAATCAATTACCCGAGTTTAGTAAACAGCTAAAAGCTCAGCGTCAGAATTTTGTCCGACCAGAGCTCGTTGCCGTAAACGACAATTTAGCCGAAGCTAGATTTATAGTTAATAAGATAGAGGAGTTGTTGAATCAAGGTGTGACCGCCAGTAACATTGCGATTTTATTTCGCGCTTCGCATCACGCTCAAAATATTGAAATGGAACTTAATCGGCGCGCTTTAAAATATGAAATGCGCGGGGGTTTGAAGTTTTTTGAACGAGCTCATGTCAAAGACGTAATAGCTTGGTTAAAGATTTTATATAATCATCGCGATGAAGTGGCAGCTTTAAGAATTTTACAAATGTATCAAGGCATTGGACCAAAAGCAGCGCAAACAATTTATAAAACTTTAAGTAAGGCCGATGATTTGGGTAGTGCTATTCAGCAAGATTTAGCCTTAGGTGCTCAAGCTAGTATTGGTTGGCAACAGGCTAAAAATTTACTTACGATTTTACTTAAGGAAGAAAATAAAAATTTATTAAGATTAATGCAGTTAATCATTGAACATTATCATGATTATCTTTTGGAATCTTTTCCTGACTATCGTCAGCGTCAAGAAGATTTAGAGCAATTGATTAATTTCGCTGGGACTTATGAGTCTTTAGATCAGTTTTTAAGCGAGGTGGTTTTGCAAGAAAATTATACTTTAACTAATACCAATAAATTTACTCCGGCTATAGTTTTGAGTACTGTTCATCAAGCCAAGGGTTTAGAATGGTCGGCAGTATTTTTAATCAATCTTACTACGCAAGCTTTTCCGCACCCACTAGCAACGAGCGAAGAGGAACAGGCGGAAGAGCGACGTTTGTTTTATGTAGCAGTTACCAGAGCCAAGGATTATCTTTATTTATTATATCCGCTAATGTCTTGGACCAGAGGTACGGAAAAAACTTTACAACCGTCGCCTTTTTTATATGAAATTGATAGTCAAAATTTAAATTATAATAAACTAGCTAGCACCACTTTGGGGGCTAGTCAAGATGGCTTAGAATATGTAGTGGATGCAGACAATGTGAAAAATGGCGATAGTTTTTTGCCAGATATTAGCGAATGGTAATATCTCTTAAATTTGTTATAATAAATTCAATCATATGCCAGATAAAATAGTTTTAGATTTAGAAACTAAAAAAACTTTTGATGAAGTTGGCGGCCAACATAACCGTCATTTATTAGGAGTGTCTTTAGTGGGTATTTATTCTTATAATCGTGATAAATATCGTTCTTTTAGAGAAGAAGAATTTCCAGAGCTTTTAAAATTATTGCAAGATACGGAATTAGTTATTGGTTTTAATAGTAAGAGTTTTGACTTCACTGTTTTACAGCCGTATTTTAAAGGTTTTGATTTAGGTCAGATTAAACATTTAGATATTTTAGAAGAAATAGTTTTTTCTTTAGGGCATCGTTTAAAGTTAGAAACTGTTGCTCAAAGTACTTTGGGTTATGGTAAGTCTGGCTCGGGACTTGATGCTATTATGTATTATCATCAGCAAGACTGGGAGAGTTTAAGTAAATATTGTCTAGATGATGTAAAAGTAACGCGTGAAGTATATGAGTACGGTCTAAATCATGGTTATATCTGGTATACTAATTCTGGTCAAAAAGAAAAAATTATGGCCCGTTGGTATCAAAATAATAAACCAACCGTAGAAGAACGTTTGCGTCTAGCCCTAAGTAAGGGAGAGCAATTAGAAATAGAATATATCGATGAACAAGGTAAAGTAAGTCATCGGCGTATTGATATTCAGCAAATCAAAGGAACTAAAGTCAAAGCTTTTTGTCATTTGCGCGAGGCAATTCGGATTTTTGATTTAGATAAGATCAAAGATGTAAAAGCAGTTGGTAAAATGAATAGTTGGCAGGGGAGTTTACTTTAGCTACTCTTTTTGTATGGCCAAAAAGAGTAGCCAGAAAAAGCCACTGACCAATAGAAAAATTTAAATAATTTGCTACGCTCAATCGCTATTTTTGCGAACTCCCCATTCGACTCGCTTCGCTCGCTCAGGGTCAGACAGCGCAAAAATAAGCGCGATTTCCGCTAGCAAATTATGGCATTTTTCTAGAGGTCAGATATTTTTTTAAAAAAATGAGAGTAGCAGCAATTATTATTAAAAATGATAAATTACTATTAATGCATCGTTTTAAAAATGGTGAGGAGTATTATACTTTATTAGGTGGTAGTATAGAAGATGGTGAGAATTTAGAGCAAGCTTTAGTCAGAGAAATTAAAGAAGAAGCAAATTTAGACGTAGATAATTTAGAATTTCTCTGGCAGTTTGATAATAGAGGTAGGGAGGATAATTATTTTTTAGTTAAAAATTTTTTAGGCGAATTAAAATTAGGCGAGCCAGAATTAAGTCGGCAAAATGAAAATAATAAATATATTCCGATTTGGGTAAATTTGACTGATCTTAAGAATATTGATTTAAAGCCAGTAGAGATTAAGGAAAAAATTTTAGCCAAATTTGTAAAATAAAAAAACTACTTTTTTATTGTCACCCTGAACTTGCTTCAGGGTCTCCAACTAACTAAAATAATTTGGAGATGCTGAAATAAATTCAACATGACAGTTTGTGCTAGTAGTTTTTTATTTTTTATTATTTTTATGCAACTGTACGGTATTATATAAAAGCATAGCTACTGTCATCGGTCCGACACCACCAGGTACCGGGGTAATGTGTCCTACTTTTTCAAAAACATCGCTATAATCAACATCGCCTACAACAGTCTCACCAACTTTATTAGTGCCAATATCGATAACGATAGCATTGTTTTTTACCATATTAGCTTTAATGAAAAAGGCTTGGCCAATAGCCACAATTAAAATATCGGCTTGGCTTGTGTATTTGCTTAGGTCGGGATTTTTGGGGTCAACTAATTGAGCACTAATTTTTTTGTCAGCCAGTATTTTAGTTAAGGGTTGATAAAAAACATCATTTTTAGCAATAATTACTGCTTGTTTGCCACTTAAATTTTCTTGAGTGGCTTCTAATAATTTTATAATACCCAAAGCTAAGCCTGGTATAAAAGTATTGGTTCCAGCCAGTATTTTTTTTATATTAGCTGGGTGAAAGCCATCGACATCTTTATTAGGATTAATAGCTTCAATAATAACATTGGTATTTAAATGTTTTGGCAATGGTAATTGGACTAAAATAGCATCAACAGTTTCATCCTGATTTAAAAAATTAATACTTTCTAAAACTTTATCCTCACTAATTGTCTCTGGTAATAAATATTCGTGAAATTGAATACCAACTTGTTGGCAGGCTTTCTTTTTTAAAGAAACATACAGTCTAGAAGCCGGATCATCACCAATCAAAAGTACAGCCAGGCTAGGTCGTAAAAAATTTGTAAAGATTTCTTGAGCTAGATCTGCTTTTATTTTTTCAGCTATTGTTTTGCCGTCTATTATTTGTGCCATATTTATAATTCAGGATAAAGAGGAAATTGTTTCATTAATTCCAGGATAATATTTTTATTATTATTGCTAACAGTTTTACTTTTTAAAGTATCAATGATAACTTGAGCAATAATTTCCATATCTTTTTCTTTTAAACCACGAGTAGTCAGAGCAGGGGTGCCCAAACGTAGACCAGAAGGATCGGTTGGTTTTCTACTATCAAAAGGAATCATGTTTTTATTAGTGTAGATATAGTTTTGGTCAAGTAAATTTTCGGCTTCTTTACCAGATAAACCTAAGCTAGTAACATCAATTAATAATAGGTGATTATCACTGCCATCAGAAATCAGACGAAGACCAGTATTTTTAAATTTATTTTCTAAAGTTTTACAATTTTTTAAAACTTGTTCTTGATATTTTTTGAAATCAATTTGCAGAGCTTCGTGCATTGCCACTGCTTTAGCGGCAATAATATGCTCCAAGGGTCCACCTTGTAAACCTGGGAAAACAGCGCTGTCTATTTTTTGGGCCAAATTTTTTTTATTGTTAGGATCTAAACGATCATTAATTTTTGATAAAATCATAGCACCGCGCGGCCCGCGTAAAGTTTTATGAGTTGTAGTAGTTACAACATCAGCGACTGGAATTGGATCAGGATGTAAGCCGCAGGCTACTAGACCGGCAATATGAGCCATGTCTACCATTAAATAAGCGCCAACCTCATCGGCAATAGCTTTGAATTTATTAAAATCAATTTGACGAGAATAAGCGGAAGCGCCAGCTAAAATTATTTTTGGCTTATGAGTTTTGGCTTGGGCAAGTACTTCATCAAAATCAATAGTCTCAGTTTTTTTATTTACTCCATAACTAACAAAGTTATAAGATTTGCCAGAAAAATTTACCGGGTGACCATGGGTTAAGTGTCCGCCGTGCGCTAAAGAAAATCCTAAAATAGTATCATGTAAATTAGCCAGTGACATATAGGCTTCGGCATTAGCTTGCGAGCCAGAATGAGGCTGGACATTTACATGTTCAGCTTTAAATAGCTCTTTTGCTCTTTCAATAGCTAGATTTTCTGCTTGGTCAATAAATTCATTGCCACCATAATATCTTTTAGCAGGGTAGCCTTCAGCATATTTATTAGTTAGTACTGAGCCAGCAGCCTCTAATACGCTTAAGGAAACAAAATTTTCCGAAGCAATCATTTCGGCACCTTGGCGCTGACGTTCTAATTCAGCTTGTAAAATTTTAGCTATTTCAGGGTCTTGTTTATCTAAATATTGCATTTTTTGTAATTTAACACCATTTAGTTTAGCATAATTTTAGCTACTGGCAATAGAGTATAGTGGGAGACTTAAAAATATGTTATAATATTATTAGCTAATTTATATATTTATATATAAAACTAAAATTATAAAATTTATGATTAAAAGTAAGTTATTAAACATTTGCTTAATCGCTAACTTAAGTTTAGTTTGGCTAGTACCACAGCCCAGTTTAGCTTTTTCTTTATTTGGGCCAAGTGACGCTGAAAAACAAATTTTATTTTTACAGGGCTACAATGCTGGTATTGCTAGAGTTACAGCTACTGACGGCACAAAGGAACTTACACCAGTAAATCCAGTAGAAACTAAAACCACTACTCAAACTTATCCAGCGGCCACAACAGCTACTGTTAATACTAGCGTCACTAATCCATTGAGTGCAGATTTAGATACTGGTAATTTTAAAATAATCAATTCAAATTCTGATCGTACTATTCGTCTTGATGGTAATTTAAGTTTACAAAATGGACAATGGCCTTGGGCTTTATATGCTCCGCGGGTTAATGTTCAAAATCATGAGGTTAATGTTAATGCCATAGGTTCTTATTCTTACGGAGATAGGTCAACAGCCGGTCAATTTACTGTTGCCGGCGCTAATGCTAAAGCCGGTAGTTTTGTGGCAGCTGGGCCAAGTGGCTATGCTGTCTTTGCTAAAGTTGAATCACTGCCCGGTAGTGCTAGTAGCAGTTCTGCTTATGCTGGTTATTTTGATGGTAAAGTTAAAGTTACCAATGGTGATTTAGTAGTTGATCACGGTACTATCAAAGTAGACAGTGCTAGTGAGGGTAATGGCATTTTAAGTACAGTCTTAGTAAACGGCGGTACGGCTATTAGAGGTGTAGCTACTCCCGATGATAGTTTTGCTGGAGGATTTTTGGGCAATGTTGATATTGATCGAGGTATGTTAACTATTAATAACCCTTATAGTTATTCAGTAACTACACCGCCGGCAGTTTCCACTGGTCTAGGCGTGTCTGGTAATACCTTTGGTATTGTTGGTTTTTCATATGGCAGTGGCGATGATACAGTTGGTATTTTAGGTCGGGGTGTTAATGGTGTTAAAGGCGAAGCTGCTTATGGTAACGGTAAGGCTATTTGGGGTGTTACTTGGCCAGACGAGTATCCAGATTCTTATGCTGGTTATTTTGATGGTAGAGTAGTCGCAACTGATGGTTTACGAACTACTAAAATTTGTGTTGGCAATAATTTAGAAGATCCAGGCGCTTGTTTGGAGGATGAAGGCATCGTAAGTATAGGGGCTAATAGTGGTATTTTTGGTAGCGCTTTGAGTGATTCCGGTACTGGCGTTTTAGGGCAAGGATTTAAGGGTGTTTATGGTAGAGCGGTTGGTAATAATAGTATCGGTGTCTATGGCGCGGTTGCTAGCGGGGCAACTAATGCTTTGGCAGCTAGATTTGACGGTGAAACAGAAATCGCGGCTGGTAATTTAATTTTTTCTAATAATTTAAATCCCAGAATTGATGTTAATACTAATGTTGCTTCTACTTTAGGAATTAATTTTGATCATAATCCTAGCACTGGTCGGATTGATGATTGGGGTATTAATAGTTTGAGTGACTTTATTTTTACTTCTAATAATCGTTTAGGTATTGGCACAGTTAGTCCTAACGCTAACTTGCATCTAAAAACTGCCAGTGGTAATGCTGAATTAGATATTCAAAGTGGCAATAATACTCATTGGGGAATTTATCAGAATATGACTGGCGGTGCTTTAAATTTTTGGCACGGTGATAATCGTTTAACAATTAATGATCAGGGTATTACTACTAACGGCATTTGTATTGGTAAAACCTGTATTACTAAGTGGGAAGATTTAAAAGCTATTTTAAATACAACGCCCACTCCTACTAAACCAGGAGTTGTGCCCACTCAACAATAAAAAATATTTGAAAAATTAAAAACCCCCTGCCTAGTTGCTTATTTAGCAGCCGGCGGGGGTTTTGATATCAGGAGGTTTTCTTAGCTTGGATTTAGGCTTCTCTTTTTTTGAAAAGCAAATAGTCAATAATTGATTCTTGGTCAATACGCCAATGTTTTAGTCTGTTCTTATTGGCTAGCAACCGGCCTTTGCGGCAGAGTGTCTGGATTTCTCTGATATCAGCAAAGCCAGTTAAAAGTCTAGCAGCTTCTTTGGTATCGGTTGGTGCTTTGAAGCGGTCAAAAAGATGCTTGGTAAAGATAACAACATGTCCTTCATTATAGCCATCTGTTCTAGCCAAATCAGCAATATTACTTTCATTGATTTCACCATTGCCTTCTTCCGGATTTAATACTCGCAAACAGATATCAGTCATGAATTTAGCTCTTTGTGGCGGTTGCACCAAACCGTTGGCACAAGCCACTTCGATATAAATCATAAAGGCGCGTTGGGTGTCAGGTGATAATTCTGTCCACCATTTCCCCATGGACATGGTGGAAAATTGTCCGGACATGCTTGACCTCCTGTTTAGGGTTAAATGGCAAGGTACTTAATTAAGATTAAGTATTTAATAATATAATTAATTTTTTGTCAATATTTTTACCAAATAAGTATCCTGTAAACGATAGCCTAATTTTCGATAATAATTACGAACACCAATACCAGAAATAACAGCAATTTTTTGGTAGCCTGCTTGTTTAGCAATAGTTTCTGCTTCAGCCATTAATTTTTTGCCTAAGCCTAGGTGTTGAGTGTGGCTTAATTCATCGTCATTATCTTCGTGGTAGACAGGAATCATCTGACCATAGACATGTAACTCGCGAACAATAGCAGCTTGATCTAAAATTGGAAAAATATTTTTTAATTTTTTATTATTTAGACGTAATCTTAAAAAAGCATAAACCTTATCATTGGTTTTATCTTCCCAACTTAAAAAATATTCAGCACCATTACTTGCTGGATATTTTCTAGTAACTAATTCTATTTTATTTCCAGCTAAATGATCATTGCGGATTTCACGACAACGCAAACAACGACAAGCTTTGCCTTGTTTTTTTAATTCGATTTGTAGATATTGTCTCAGGTTGGTAATTTTGTTACCAGCAATAATACTTTCTTCGGGTATATCTCTGATAAGTCGGTTAATGCGCATGTAAGGGGGCACGATTTGTTTAACGGCCAAGAGTAAATCAAGTAATTGTTTGGTGCTATAGGGTTTATATTTTTTTTGCTGATACCATTTATTTAGTTCAGCGTATTCATTGACAATACAAGGATAAATTTTTATTTGATCAGGCTGTAGGTCCGGCGAAGAAAAAACATATTTAAACATTTTTAAATCTTTAGCAGGAGTCGAACCTGGTAAGTCAGGCATGTAGTGATGGTCAACTTTAAAACCAGCTTCTTTTAGTAGGCGAGTAGCCTTAATGCTTTGCTCAATTGTGTGGCCACGTTTAATGTAGTCTAAGATTTTATTATCCGTATGCTGGACACCAATCTGAACTCTGGTTGTGCCTAAAATTCGCATCCGTTTTATTTCGGTAGGATTAATAAAATCAGGTCTAGTTTCTAAAGTTAAACCAATGATTTTATATTTGGCGGTTTCATTTATTTTTTGTTCTTGTATTAAGCTAAGCGCTTTACGTTTATTTTTTTTACCAAAGATATTGGCTGCATAAAAACAATCACGGATAAATTCAGTTTGGTATTTTTCTGGATAAACTGACCAAGTGCCACCCAAGACTAAAATTTCAAGTTTATCAACGGAGTGCCCGTTATTTTGCAAAGCTTGAATGCGCATGGTCACTTGTCTAAAAGGGTCAAAGAGATTCATCTTGGCTCTGGCTGCTGCAGGCTCATTTGATAAATAACTTTTGGGCATACCAACTTCAGTAGGACAATAAACACAACGACCAGGACAGACAAATGGTTTAGAAAGAACAGTAATAACGGATACACCTGATAAAGTCCGAACCGCCCTTTTCTTTAAGAGTTGTTCAAAATTTTTATCCGCTTTTATTTTTTTATTTTTGAGTAATTGACGATAAATTGAAATCAGTATAGCCTTAGTAACAGGAGCGATGTTGCGACTAGAAAAAGCCTGGCGTAAATCTTTGCTAAATTCTAAGCTGGTGGCATATTTTTTGCTAGCCAACTCTAGGACAATTGCTTGATAAATTTTATTATTATTTTCTGCCATGAAGAGTCAAAATATTCAAAATAACTTACGTTTAACTTATGATAATATTGCCAAGGATTTTTCCGATACCCGTAAATTTGCTTGGCCAGAATTGTCTGTCTTTATACCATATCTGCCCAATAGTTTCAAGGTTTTAGATTTGGGTTGTGGTAATGGTCGTTTACTTTCGGTCTTAAAAGATAGCGCTAAAGATTTTGATTATCTAGGCGTAGATTTTAGTAAACAGTTGATTGATCAGGCCAAAAAGCAATGGCCAGATTATAATTTTGAATTAAATGATATGCAAGCGCTTGATTTTCCGGCTGCTAGTTTTGACGTGGTTATAATGATTGCTTCTTTTCATCATCTTTATACCAAAAAAGAACGTCAGGCTTTATTGCAAAAAATTAATAATATTTTAAAACCAGGGGGCATTTTATTTATGACTAACTGGAATTTAGGGCAAAGAAAATATTTAAGCTCTTGGTTTAATCGATTTTGGCAAAAAAAAGTTTGGAACGATTGTTTTGTGCCTTATACTTTAGCTAGTAGTAAGCAAAAATATTGGCGTTATTATCATCATTTTACTAAACGAGAATTAACTAATTTATTAAAGTCTAGCGGTTTTAGTTTATTAGATAAAGGAGTTTATTGGTCTAAATATAATTTAGTTGCTTTAGCTAAAAAATCTTAAAGTGTATTGTTATTGACATAGTTTTGATAAAGGCTAATAATACCCACAGTTTAGGTTGCAAGCTCTTGTGACCTAATAGTTAGCACCTTAACAAAAAGGGAGGCAAGGCATGCGACTATCCAAGAAATTGTTGAGCGCAATATTATTTAGTGGCATAGCAGTAAATGCAACTTGGATAATTTATAGTTTTTTGATAAAAATAAAACCTTTTAATTTTTATTTGAACATTACAGAAACATGCTTTGTGGCTGGCTTATTTTTCGGCTTGGTTTTAGCTATAACGATTAAATCAACTAAGCTTGGTCTTTTGGTTGGCTTATTGCCAATTGTTTTAAGTAATAGTATTGGCGGCGCGGAACAAGTAATGGTAAGCATTGTGTTTGCCTTTTTATTTACACTTGGTTTTTTAGGGGGATTTGTTTCAATCAATATTTTGATGAAAATTTTTCCTGCCTTTCCTTTTGTGTTAGACATTGGGCCTAAGCAACACTAGTTGTTGTTTAGGCAACTCGGTCAGGCTTTGACCGAGTTTTTTATTGACAAATGTTTAGTGCTTATCTTACCATTAATATATAGTTTGGCTTGCCCCGCCAAGTTTTGCTCTTTAACAGAGGAGGCTGGCATGGTTCCGATAGAACCGATTTTTCTAGTTGGTGATGAAATTGATTGGTTTCAAAGAATTCCTTGGCATAAGGAAAAAGGACCTTTTGTGGTAGTTCAAATTTATGATAATGATAAAGGTACCTGTGTTTGTGGTAAAAAAGGAAAACATCAGCTAACAAGTATTTGCCAGGATTTGCCTAAACAGTTGGTAGTGGTAAAAGTAAAAGATAGCAATTGGATTTTGTTGGATCACAACAATGGCACTCCAGCCAAGATGGCCTCTCGATTTTTTAGAAAGGTTGTTGAATAATGATCTTTGCTAAATAAGGGGGCTTTTGCTTAAGGTCAAAAGCCTCTTTTTCATTTCTTTATTGAAATAAGTATATTATATGATATAATCACTTTATTAAGTGATTATAATTAAAGTTATTAATATATTTATGTATAGACATATTATTAGAAATAAAGCCATATTAATTGGCCTTTTTTTGCTTGTCTTTGTTTTTGGCATTAAGGCCTCCCAAGCAGCTCCCTCTCTTGCTTCTCGTCTCAAAGGTTACATCTTGCTACAAGTAGAATCCCACGGCGAAGCTTGGTATGTAATCCCTACTGAACAAAAGAAGGTATATATGAAAGATGGTTCAGTTGCCTACCAAATCATGAGAGAAGTATCACTGGGTATTACTAATGCTAATTTAGTTAAAATACCAGTAGGCATTGAGGCTAGGTTTAATGATCAAGATACTGACCAAGATGGACTAGCCGACAGGCTAGAAGAAGGTTTAGATACTAATCCTAATAACCCAGACACAGATAATGATGGCTTTAAAGATGGTGATGAAATAAAAAGTGGCTATAATCCTTTGAATAAAAATAAATTAGTTTATGATACAGCTTTAGTAAATAGATTAAAGGGTTATATTTTGTTGCAAACTGAAAAACAAGGTCAGGCTTGGTATCTAAATCCTAAAGACGGTAAAAGATATTATATGAGAGATGGAGAGGCTGCTTACAAAATAATGCGCTATCTATCTTTAGGTATTACTAATACTAACTTAAACTTAATTCCTAACTCTACTAGAACTTTTAAGACTATTGGTAATGGCAATGGTAGTGGTAATAATAACGGTAATAGTAATAATGGTAATAATAATTCTACTTCTACCCCTCCTAACAATAATAACTCCGGTGGAGGCGGCGGAGGTGGAGGCGGCGGCAGTACGCCATCATCTGACAGACAAGCTCCCACCGCACCTAATAGTCTTGTGGCTGTAGCTTCTGGTACTAGTATTTCTCTAAGCTGGACAGCCTCTACTGATAATGTTGGCGTAGTAGGCTACCAGATTTTAAGATCAACCACTAACGGCTCAGGCTACTCACAAATTACTACCTCTAATACCAATTCATATACTAACAATGGTTTGAATGTTGGCACTACTTATTATTATGTAATCAAAGCCTATGATGCAGCAGGTAATGTATCGCTAGCATCTGCTCAAGCTCAAGCAACAGCTGCTGATAATCAAGCGCCAAGTGTACCGGGCGGGCTTAGTGCCACTGCTTCTGGTTCGCAAATCTCTCTTGCTTGGACAGCTTCAACTGATAATGTCGGTGTAAAACAATACTTAATTGAAAGATCAAATACTTCTAATAGTTTCGGATTTGTCCCACTTGCTACTAGCACTACTTCAGTTTATGTTAATACTCATTTGGCAGTTAATACTACTTTTTATTATAGAGTAAGAGCCCAAGATGCTGCTGGTAATATTTCCGATTATTCCTTGGTAGTTTCGGCGACTACTAATACTAGTATTGTTGTTAGTGATAACCAAGCGCCTACCATGCCCAGTGGTCTTACAGCTACGGCCTCTGGCACCAGTATTTCTCTTGCTTGGACAGCTTCAACTGACAATATTGGCGTAGTGGGTTATCAGGTTTTAAGATCAACTACTAATGGCTCAGGTTATTCTCAGATTGCTACTGCCAACACTAATTCATATACTAATAATGGTTTGAATGTTGGCACTACTTATTATTATGTAGTCAAAGCTTATGATGCAGCTGCCAATGTTTCGGCTACTTCTACTCAAGCTCAAGCTACCGTACCGGTTCCAGCAGACACTCAAAGGCCAACGGCTCCTACTGGTTTAACAGCAACAGCTGCTCATAGGGAAGCTGCTCTATCTTGGACAGCTTCAACGGATAATGTCGGTGTAGTCGGTTATCAAATTTGGCGATCAACTACCAATGGTTCTGGCTATGTTCAGCAGACTACTGTTAATACCACGGTTTATGTTGATACAAATTTAACTAATGGCACTACTTATTATTATATAGTTAAAGCTTATGATGCAGCTGGCAATGTTTCATTTGATTCAAGTCAAGCTCAAGCAACGCCTTATGATAATTTATCACCTACCGCTCCAACTACTTTGATTGCTAATGTGTCTGGTACGCAAGTAACTTTGACTTGGACAGCTTCAACTGACAATGTCGGCGTGACTCAATATTTAATTGAACGCTCCGTTTCTAATAGTAATGATTTTTCTTCTTTGCTTACAGTAAGTACTAATTCACATATTGATTCTGGTTTAACTAATAATACAACTTACTATTATCGCGTTAGGGCTCAAGATGCGGCTGGCAATAATTCTAGTTATTCTAATGTAAGCAGTGTCACGGTAGGCACTGTGGCCACAACTAATCCAAGTATTAGCAGTGTCTCCGGCACATTATCTAGCGGTCAAACTGTTACTATCTCCGGCAGTAATTTTGGCAGTAAATCGCAAGCCAATCCTTTAATTTGGGATAATTTTGAAGATGGAATCAATAATGCCACAATCCGCAATACTAACCCAGTAATAGGTCCAGCGTGGAATGTTTGGACTAATGGCACTGATCCAGTTTATACTAGTACTAATAATAGAGCGAATTCTGCTCGTAGTGCTTTATTTGATTTTTCTGGAAGTACTGGTTATACCAAATTTTTACAATATTATACTACAGCAGACAGTGCTTATTTTACTTTTTGGTGGCGATATAATAAAACTAGCAATCAATGGTCAGCTAACATAAAACCGTGGGATGAATTTGGTACTGGTACCAGCGGTATTTGTCCTAGCATTTATTCTGGCTTTGGTAGTCCTTTGGTTGGTGATGGTTATTTGAGGGCTAGTGTCACAGATTGTGGTGGTGGTACTGGGCAGCAATTAAATTCAAATATGTTTGATTGGCTGAGTTATGATTCGCCAATTGATGAGATACAGGGTCAGTGGGTGCGTATGGAGATGTATGTTAAGCAAAGTAGTGCTCCTAATGTTGCTGATGGTATTTATAAAATGTGGGTACACAAACCAGACGGAGAAGGTATTACTTTAGATATTTCTAGTAATAATGTGATTACTCGAAATACAATGGATGAATGGTATCAATGGTGGTTATTGGGCGCTTATCATACTATGGACGATAGGAGTCCTCTGGCCACTGGTCAAGTATTTGGTGATGATGTTTATTTTGATACTACTCAAGCTCGTGTTGAATTAGGCAATGCTGCAACTTGGTCAGCAAATACTCGCCGAGAAATACAAATACCAAGCACTTGGTCAAATGGTTCGCTTTCATTTACTGCTAACGCTGGTGTTTTTACTGCTGGTCAAACAGCCTATTTATATGTAGTAGATGCTAATGGCAATGTTAATGCTAATGGTTACCCGGTAACTATTTCTGGCACTACTACTGATCAAACTGCGCCCACTGTTCCTACTAATCTTTCAGCCTCAGCTTCAGGAACTCAAATATCTTTAACTTGGACGGCTTCTACTGATAATGTTGGTGTGTCTCAATATTTAATTGAAAGATCAACTTCTGCTTCTTCTGGCTTTACTCAAGTAGCTACCTCTAACACAACTTCATATATTAATACAGGACTGGCTAACAGCACTACTTATTATTACCGAGTTAGAGCTCAAGATGCAGCTGGTAATATTTCTAGTTCTTATGCTTCAGCTAATGCAACGACTGGTGCTTTAGTTGTTGATACCCAAGCTCCTACTACCCCTACTAATCTTTCTGCTTCAGTAACGGGTAGTAACGTTTCTTTAACATGGACAGCTTCGACAGATGCAGTCGGAGTAAGTGGTTATCAAATTTGGAGATCTACTACCAATGGTGGTCCTTATAATACTTTTATTGCCAATAGCAATACTACTTCGTATACACATACCAATGTTCCAATTGGCACTTACTATTATATTGTTAAAGCTTATGATGCATCTTTTAATTATTCTGGAAATTCAAATCAAGCTACAGTATTAATATCTAGTAATCCAGTAAGCACTACAAATTTGTTAGCTAATAGTTGGGATTTTTCAAGCGCAGCTTGGGATGGGGATATTTTGGAGTGGTCACCTAAAAGTAATTTTATATTTACCAGTGGGCAGAGTGATCCGTTTGGCACTAACAAAGCTTTTAGTGTGGCTTTAGCTAATAGTAGTCGTGGTTGGCAACAGCGCGATACTACGCCTGATCTAGTTTTAAATTATGATACAGTAACAGCCTCTATTTATGTAAAGTATGGCAGCGCTCCTAATATAATTTTTGGTATTACCCAAACTGACGTAGCATCATCCGTAGGTGAATTTGAACAGACCTTTACTTTTAGTGGTGGTGTTCCAGTTTGGTCTAGTGGCAATACCCATCCGCAAGATGGACATACTGTTACTAGTGTTGGTAATGGTTGGTATCGTTTAACTTTGACTTATAATTTAAATAGCAGAGGCATTAAAGGCCATCCATTTTCATTTAGGGTCACGCCAGCAGGCTCGTCTTCAACGGCTGGGGCTTATACTTATATAGCTGGCGCTCAATTGGAATCTGGATCTAGTGCTACTGCCTATGTAGAAACGCCAAATGGGGTTTCTGATGGACAAGCTCCCAGTACTCCTACCAATCTTTCAGCTTCAGTTTCAGGCAGTAATGCAACCTTGTCTTGGACAGCTTCTACTGACGCAGTAGGAGTAAGTGGTTATCAAATCTGGAGATCTACTACTAGTGGTTCAGGTTATACTCAGCAGGCTACTGTTAGCACTAACTTATATACGCAATCAAGCTTAAGTGCTGGAACTTATTATTATATAGTAAAAGCCTATGATGCAGCTGGTAATGTTTCTGGGAACTCAAATCAAGTAACAGTAAATATTGCTAGTCAAGCAGATGACTCGGCTCCGACTGCGCCTAGCAATTTATCTTCTTCTGTTTCTGGTAATAATGTATCTTTATCTTGGAATTCATCTACTGATAATGTTGGCGTAACGCAATATTTAGTGGAGAGGTCAAGCAATGGTGGTAGCAGCTATAGCCAAGTTGGTACTACTAGCAATACATCTTATAGCATGAGCTTAGCTGATTACACTACTTATTCTTGCCGAGTTAGAGCCCAAGATGCAGCCGGCAATATGTCATTGTATTCTAATGTGACCACATTTACTACTGGCGCCGCTTCAAGTTCCGGTAGTGTTAGTATTACAAGTGTAAATGATAATACTATTTCTAATGGGCAATCTATTACTATTTCTGGTAGTGGTTTTGGTACCAAAATTGCCGTTGGTGGCATAGTTGGTCCACCAGTACTGTGGGATAATTTTGAAGATGGTGCTAATGGTCAATTATTACAACCCACAACTGCTAAATGGGATAGAATACGTAGTGATAATACTAGTGGTCCTAGGTATTATCAGGGCGCTATTGATGGTTCTATGGGAGTCAGAACCGGATCGGGTATTGTTGATGGAGTGACGGGCGGCACT
This sequence comes from uncultured Gammaproteobacteria bacterium, assembly GCA_964633905.1. Classification (GTDB taxonomy): domain Bacteria; phylum Patescibacteriota; class Patescibacteriia; order UBA1558; family GWA2-36-10; genus CAZWIT01. The sequence continues at coordinate 86,181 of CAZWIT010000004.1, forward strand.
ACTAGAACTATGATAGAAGATGATGAGTATAGGCATTTATATTTAGATTATTATATTAAAGCAGTCAGAGGCGAGGGATTATTACAGAGATCGAGTAAGCAGGTAATGATTTGGAGCGCTAACGCTGGTATTAGCGAAGATGGTCCCAATACTGCTTTTTGGCAGATTACCCAAGGCGGAGATGAGCCACCATTTGCTTTTTCTGAATATTCTTGTGGTAATGAGCCTGTTTCTATTACTTATAATAATGGTTGGGGTGTTAATGAATTTTTGACTCCTCGTCATGTACAGATTGAATATAGGCGACCAACTAATATAGTTGGTAGTCCAGACTATCACGGTACTTTACGCATTTGGTATGATGGTATTTTAGTGACAAATCGTAGCACTTTCGGTAGCTATTCTTGTGATCCAGATAGAAACTATTTAGATAATCTCTACATTGGACACTATCAGGATGTTGATTCAGCCATTGAGCCAATATATAAATGGATTAGCTGTCCAGGTGATTCTCGCTGTGATCAATGTCCAGCAGGAGCATCTGGTTGTTCAGTAGTTAATGATAACTGGCTACCAGCTCGTCAAGATGAATTTTTCTACGACAACATCTATATTGATAAATCTATTGCCCGTATAGAAATTGGCAATGCTTCTACATATGGAGCTTCTACTCGTCGTGAAATACAGGTGCCAACGAGTTGGGGTAGTACCATACAATTTACTGCTAATAAGGGAGGATTTAGCAGTGGCCAAACAGTTTATTTGTATGTTATTGATAGTAATGGTAATGTAAATAGCAGTGGTTATCCAGTGACATTTAATTAGAGTAAAAATAAAAAACCGCCATTTTTGGCGGTTTTTTATTTTATGATATTTATATTATTTAGTAATTTGTAAGTAATTATTTTTAGCTTGGCAGTAAAATTAAATATTTTTAAATTCAAATAATTCATCTATACTAGTATGCAAGGTTTTGGCTATTTTGTAAGCTAATTCTAAAGAGGGGTTATATTTATTTTTTTCTAGATGAATAATTGTCTCACGACGAACATCAACGCTAGCTGCTAATTCTTCCTGAGTCAAATTATATTTGGCTCGTAGTTCTTTAATATGATTAGTCATATTATTTTTTATGGTTTAGAAATTTAAAAATAATGGCATTGATCAGCATTATAGCGCAAATGAAATAAGCCAGTAGGTTTCCTAAAGTTTGGTAGTAGTTATTTGTTTGCCCTAGCTCAAGTAGAATAAAAACAAGTATTAAGCCGATTATAGATATGGCAAATATTGTATAGCGGCTAGCAGTCCCAGCAAGCAGATAATCTCTTTCGTCAGCCAGCACACCCTTTACCTGACGGCGTAATAAATAGAGCAGAGCAGCTCCTGCTAAAGCAATTGCTATAGGCAGATAATAATTATGCAGACTAACAGCAATCGAAACAAAGACGGCGATTAGCATGGCAATTATTAATTTAATAATTTTGTACCATTTTTGACTCATAAATTTAATGTTAATTATTTATAACATAATGTTATAATAATTTAACATTAAAGTCAAATTAATTAATTTTAAATTTAAAAATGCTTTTTATTTTTAGCTAGCTTATGATAAAATATAGGTATTAATAAAATTATTAAATTAAAATTATGAAATTAAAGTTAATTTTATTGGCTTTATTACTAGCTTGGCCTTTTGGCGTTTTGGCTATAGAGGCTAAAACAAATGACTATGTTGCTTTAGCTAGTGATCAAGTGATTAATGGTAATTATTATGCTGCTGGCAATAGAGTGGAAATTTTAGGCACTGTTAACGGCGACATTTTTGTTGCTGGTAGCGATATTGTTATTGATTCAGAAAATATTAATGGTGATATTTTTGCAGCCGGTAATTCTATTAGTATCAAGGGAAAGATTAATGGCTCTTTGCGTTTAGTTGGTCAGAAATTAGTGGTTAATGGTGAGATCTCAAGAAATATTTTGGCAGCTGGGCAGTATTTAGATTTAAATAAAGACGCCAAGGTTTATGGTCACGTTAGTTTTGCTGGTCAGATGGCTGGTATTTATGGTTGGGTTGGTGGTCGTTTTGAATCAGCTTTAGAAAATTTACGTTTAAGCGGGCAGATTGTAGGTGATAGTGAAGTTTATTTAGGTAATAATAAAGCAGCTAATATTGACTTGCTTAATGGCGCTAACATTCAGGGTCATTTGAAATATTGGTCTGATCAAAATTTAAACTTAGATCAAGCTAAAGTTTCCCAAGGTATAGAACATCAACAGCTTACGGAAATTGTTAAAAATAAAATTAAACCGCAGTTGAGTTTATTTGGTTTATTATGGCAGATATTATCAATGTTAGTCGTAGCTTTGCTTTGGTGGCGTTGGCAAAATAAATTTTTTCATCAGAGCTATGAGATAGTTAAGAAAAATCCAGGTAAAAGTTTATTAATTGGATTTTTGAGTTTACTAGCCATACCAGTCTTATTTATTTTATTAATGCTTACAGTAATTGGCATACCTTTGGCTTTAATATTTTTAGTTACTTGTTTTGTTAGCTTGTATTTAACTAAAATTTTAGCAGCTTGGTTGTTAGTACGCTTTGTCCAACAAACTTGGTGGAAAAAATATCAAGGCAAAGATTGGGCCTTACTGGTAGCCGGCATTGTGATTATGTCTTTATTGGTTAAATTGCCAATTATTGGTTGGGTAATAAGTTTTGTTTTTTATCTCTGGGCTTGGGGTGCAATATTTTATTATTTTTATAATCAAAAATCTAATTAATATTTTTTATGAATGCTAATATTTTTAAGTCTTATGATGTTAGAGGAGTGTATCCTGACGAATTAGATGCCGAGAGTACTGAGGCAATTGTTTTGGCCTATTTAGCACGTTTGCAAAGAAAACTGAATAAACCGGTTAGTAGCTTAAAAATTTTAGTAGCACGTGATATTCGAGAAGCTTCGGGATCTTTATTGCCAGTGGCAATAAAAACCTTTTCCAAGTATGTGGCCGAGGTGCACGATATTGGCCTAGCTTCAATTAATGATTTTTATTTTGCTACCGGTCATTATAAATATGACGGTGGTTTTATGGCAACAGCTTCGCATAATCCGCCTCAATATGGTGGTTTTAAAATGGCTTATAATAATACAGAATATACTAATAGTATTCAGTTTATTAGTGGTAAGCAGATTTTGAAAGATATGGAAGCCGGATCTAATTTAGTAGCAGCTAAAAAATCTGCTAAATTAAAAAATAAGGACATTAGCAAAGACCATTTAAAGCATTTGTTTTCTTTTGTTGATCTTAAAAAAATTCAAGCTTTAAAAGTGGTAGTAGATACTGGTTCAGGTATGGTTGGACTACTTTTACCAAAGATTTTTGAAAAATTACCTTGTGAGCTTATACATTTATTTCCAGATCTAGACCCTAAATTTTCTTCGCGTCCACCCAATCCGCTGGCTGCTAATGCCTCGCAGTCTATTAGTCAGAAAATTAGAGACGAGCAGGCTGACTTAGGTATTATGTTTGATGCGGATGGTGACAGGATGTTTTTATTAGATGAGGAAGGCAATATGATTAAGGGAGATCAAACTTTGTTATTATTGGCAAAGGCCATGCTAACTAAACATCCAGATTCAGGCATAGTTTATAATTTAATTTGTTCACATGCAGTGCCAGAGCTAGTTTCAAAATGGGGCGGTAAGCCAATTCGGAGTGAGGTTGGTTATGTTAATTTAGCGCGACACATGCATCAAGAATTTGGCATAATGAGCGGGGAAGTTTCTGGGCATTTTGCTTGGCGTGATAATTTTTATGCAGATTCAGGCTTACTGGCAATGTTGATTGCCCTACAATCAATTTCTGAAGATGGTAGAAAACTTTCTGAAATAGTCAAAGATTTTCAACTTTATTTTAGAGCTGATGAATATAACGTTCCAGTAAATAATTTAGAATCGACCATGGATAAAATTCGTTATAATTTTAGAGATCAAATTCGGGATGAAATTGATGGCATTACCGTTGAATTTTCTGATTGGTGGTTTAATATTAGGCCATCAAATACTGAGCCCTTAGTACGTATTACGGTTGAAGCTAAAAATGAAGTAGAGGTAAAAAAACACCAGCAAGAAATTTTAACAATAATTAAAAATTAATGATTGGAGTCTTTGATTCTGGTTTTGGTGGTTTAACTATTTTTAAAGAAATAGAGAAAAAATTACCAAACTATCATTATATATATCTAGGGGACAATGCTAGAGCTCCTTATGGTAATAATAGTCAGTCGGTGATTTATGAATATACTCGACAAGCTATCGATTTTTTATTTGCCCAAGGTTGTAATTTGGTAATTTTAGCTTGTAATACAGCCTCGGCTGAAGCTTTGCGTAAACTGCAACAAGAATATGTGCCTCAAAAATATCCTGGTAAAAATATTTTAGGTGTAATCAGACCCTTGGCCGAGGTAGCAGCCGCTCTAAGTAAAAATAAAATGATCGGCGTAATGGGTACTCGTAGTACCGTCGAATCAAAATCTTATATTAGAGAATTAAAAGCGCAAAATAAAAAAATTATAGTTTTTCAACAAGCTTGTCCGCTTTTAGTCCCCTTAATTGAAGAAAATTGGGAGCAAGCCAAGGAAACTAAAACAATATTAAAAAAATATATTTTGCCATTAAAAAATTATCAGCCAGATACGATAATTTTAGCCTGCACTCATTATGGTTGGTTGCAAGCCGATATTGTTCGTTATTTTGGCAGAAAGATAAAAGTTTTGGATAGTGGACAAATAGTAGCTGATAAATTAGTAGAATATTTAAAACGTCATCCAGAATATGTAAAGCCAGTAAAAAATGTTAAAGCAAAAAGAGAATTTTTGACTACTGATGATCATAAAAAATTTGTTAAATCAGCAGAAAAATATTTAGGCCGTAAAATTAAGGCAAAAACTATTAGTTTAAATATTAAATAAATAAATTATGCCATATATGCAGAGTAAGTTTAAGCCTCAAGTTGCTTTTTTTGAAACAGAGCCTTGGGAACAAGAATATCTTAAAAAAAGATTAAAGGGTTTTAAACTCGAATTTTTTCCTGATATTTTGGATAAAAAAAATTTGGCCAAAATTAAAGATATTAATATTTTATCACCTTTTATTTATAGTAAGATTTCAGCCGATATTATTAAATCATTACCAAATTTAAAATTAGTAGCCACGCGTTCGACTGGCTATGATCATATTGATCTTAAAACAGCAAATAAATTAGGTGTACAAGTAGCTAATGTACCTACCTATGGTGAAAATACTGTGGCTGAGCATACTTTTGGTTTGATTTTATCTTTATCACGTAAAATTCATACTGCCCACGAACGGACTGTAAGAGGGGATTTTTCTTTGGCGGGATTACGCGGTTTTGATATTGCTGGTAAAACTATTGGTATAGTTGGTGCTGGGCATATTGGCCAGCACGTGATACGCATGGCTCACGGCTTTGCTATGAAAGTTTTAGTTTTTGATCCAAAACGAAACGCTCGTTTAGCTAAGGATTTAAATTTTACTTATACCACTTTAGATAATTTGCTTAAAAAAGCAGATATTATTAGTTTACATGCACCCTATAATAAAAAAACCAAACACCTGATAAATCGTCGCAATATTAGATTATTAAAACCAAACTCTATTTTGATCAATACTTCGCGAGGTGGTTTAATAGATACTACTGCTTTGATTGACGGTTTACGTTTAGGCAAGTTAGCTGGTATTGGTTTAGATGTTTTGGAAGAAGAAAAGTATATCCTAAAAGAGGAAAGGGAATTATTATCACCACATTTTTCAGGAGCAGGTCAAATGTCTCAAGAATTTTTAAAAACTGTAGTTGAAAGTCACGTCTTGCTTACTTCAGACAAGGTTATTGTCACGCCGCACAATGCTTTTAATAGTCAGGAAGCCCTAGAAAGGATTTTAGATACAACTATTGAAAATATTTTAGATTGTTGTCAGTCAAAGCTGATAAAAAATATTATTAGGGCTTGATTTTTTCTTTTTTTTGTGCTATAATAGATTGGTAAGTATAAAATTGGCTTGAAGTTTCTCAAAACTTTAGGCCTTTTTTTATATCAATATGCTGAAAAAGTATTTATTACTATCATTTCTCTTTATTTTTAGCTTAACTTTAAGCTATTTTAATATTGCACAGGCAGCTACCATAGCAGAGCGTTTAAATGGTCGTATATTATTGCAAGTAGAATCACACGGTGAAGCTTGGTATGTTAATCCTGCTGAGAGTAAGAGAATATATCTAAAAAATGGAGAGGTTGCCTATAATGTAATGTCTCGTTTAGGTTTAGGTATTACTAATGCTAATTTAGCCAAAATACCTACTGGCATTGAAAATCGTTTTGTCTGTACAGACAATGATAATGACGGCCTGTGTAATAAATTAGAAGATGGTTTAGGGACAGATATTAATAATCCCGATACTGATAGGGATGGTTTTTTAGACGGGCTAGAAGTTAAAAATAATTATAATCCTTTATCTGCCAGTAAAGATAAATTAAAATTTGATTACACTCTAGCCAATAGTTTAAGGGGAAAAATTTTATTGCAAGTAGAATCACACGGTGAAGCTTGGTATGTTAATCCAGCGGATGGTAAAAAATATTATATGCCAGATGGGCCGTCAGCTTATGAGATTATGAGGTTTTTATCTTTAGGTATTACTAATCAAGATTTAAGTCAAATATTAATATCAAATTTTGTTACGGAAGATTTACCAGAACAAGTAATTACACCACCAGTAGTAATAAATAGTGACACGCAAGCTCCAACAGTACCAACTAATTTATTAGCCACGGCGACATCCACTCAAATTACTTTAACTTGGAATTCTTCAACTGATAATGTTGGCGTTAGTAGATATCTAATTGAAAGATCTTTAGTAGCAAATGCTAATTTTAATCAAATTGCCACTTCTAATAATAATTCTTATATTAATTCTAGCTTAAGCGCTAATACAAGATATTATTATCGCATCAGAGCTCAAGATGCAGCTGGTAATTTATCAAATTTTTCAAGTATTGTTTTTGCGACAACACCCAATAGTACAATTATACCAACTACTGATACACAAGCTCCAACCGCTCCAACTAATTTAGTAGCCACGGCTACGTCCACTCAAATTACTTTAACTTGGAATTATGCTACGGACAATGTTGGTGTTAGTGGCTATCTTATTGAAAGATCAGTATCTTCATCAAATAATTTTTTATCACTTGCCACAACTACTGCCAGTTCATATATAAATAATCGTTTAAATACTAGTACTACTTATTATTATCGCATCAGAGCTC
>CAZWIT010000004.1:93625-95931 GCA_964633905.1 uncultured Gammaproteobacteria bacterium
TATATAAATAATCGTTTAAATACTAGTACTACTTATTATTATCGCATCAGAGCTCAAGATGCAGCTGGAAATTTATCTAGTTATTCAAATATAGTACAAGCTAGTACGACCAGTAGTCTTATTTTTAGTGATACTCAAAATCCAACAACTCCAACTAATTTAGTAGTTATTGTCAGCGGTCTCCAGGCTACTTTAAATTGGGCAAGCTCAACAGATAATGTTGCGGTAACTCAATATAGTCTTGAGCGTTCAACTTCTATAAATTTCAATATCACTCATACTTTTAATGTAGTTTCTGCTTCTTATATTGATACCGAATTAACACAAAACACAACTTATTATTATCGAGTACGGGCTCAAGATGCAGCTGGAAATTTATCAAATTATTCTAATGTAGTAAATGCGGACATAGAAGGAGATTATACTATTAGTCAGGTGATAGGCGAAGACTATGCTTTGCCAGCTAGTGTTACAGCCAGCAATTTTTCCGGTTACGTTTGCTCTAACTGCAGTAATGCTAGCACTACTTTTATTTGGACTAATTGGGCTACTTTTGAACCTCAAAATACTAACCCTCGTACTTATAATTGGGCATATGTAGATAGTCAATTAGCAACAGCCGCCGCTAATGGTAAAAAAGTAAGTTTAATGATTCATAGCACAGTAGCAGGAGGTATCAATGAACGAAGCGCTGTGCCAGATTGGGTATATACTGAATTTAATTTACCGCCTTATGATCAACTGGTGAATATGGGCGGAACATCGCAGATTCATATTATTCCTTCTTGGCGTCCAGAGATAAGAGCACGTTTCGAAGAACTAATTGCTGCTATTGGTGCTCGTTATAAAAATAATAATACTATAGAATCAATATATATTACAGCCGTTTCTCACGCTTCTGGCGAAGAGTTATATATAGCAAAGCCACAGTTAACTACTTTAGAGAATGATTGGGGCTTAACACCACAAGTTTTACAAACTTGGCTAGAGTCACGTATGTCAGCTTGGCTGCAGGCTTTTTCTGGTGAAGAGCGCAAGCTAGTTTGGGTAGGCAGCGCCACTGGTTTGAGTTGGAATAATAGGCCAGACTTTGAAGCTGTAGCAAGAAATTTGATAGATTATGCTGCTGTTCATAATATTGGAGCAAGAGCTGGCTTAGTCGAGTGTTATCTTGATAAAATTGGTGATTATTTGTGGTCTAATTATAAGGATGGTAATGGCTATATTTATGTTAATGAAGATTCTATTAGATTTGATGGTCGTTATTGGGGCGATGAAAATGAAGAATATGGACCAAGTTTTACTCGTTATGGCGTTGATCATAGTAGCCCAGTAAGATATCGTTTTGCTATTATGCGTACCTTGCAGGCTAGAATGAGATTTTTGTGGACCACGGCATATACAGAAACTATTAATGCAGCTTTAAGTAATTATGCCAGATTATCATTTGGTAAAAATATCTATAATTCGTCTGATGCTTGGTCGTTTCTATTTCAATCGCCGCAGCTTGACGGAGTTCCGGTAAAAAATTTCGAGAGATGGTTAATTCAACGCGATATGGCAGGTGGTATGACCGTGCCAACACAAAAAGTGAATCGTGTTTTTGATGCCGGTGGAGCTTATGCCTCATCTACTCTTTGGTATGATTATACTGCTCGTCGAACAGATTTTGCTTCTAATAATAATTATATGTTTTTTGCTCTAGATGATAGATTTACAGCTAATGGATCAGTGCAAATTAAAGTAGAGATGCTTGATAATTCGCAAACTAGTTGGCATTTAGATTATTATAATAGTAGTGGTAGTATTGTTTCAACTAATAATATTGTCAATATTAATGATGGTCAGAAAAAAACTTACACTTTTACTTTAAATAATCCAAATTTTGCTAATCAATTTATTAATAACATGGATTTTAGGTTGGTTAATATGGGGCCAGGTGACTTGACCGTCAGTTGGGTAAGAGTTGTTAGAGGTACTCCTTAATTAATAGTTAAAAAGTTTTTAATAATTAATTTATATATTTTAACTAATTAATCTTTAAAAAAGAAAATTATGAAAGCAATGCACATGTTAACCTTTTTACTGCTAGTAGTTGGTGGTTTAAATTGGTTATTAGTTGGTATTTTTGCTTGGGACATAGGACAATTGTTTGGTGGTCAGACGGCCATGATTTCCCGATTAATCTATACCCTAGTTGGTTTATCGGCTTTATTTGAACTATTAACTCATAAGTCAACTTGTAAAAATTGTGGAGCTGATAAAAAATCAGCACCACTTGCCTAAATTGTTTAACAAAAAAACCG
>CAZWIT010000004.1:96031-121978 GCA_964633905.1 uncultured Gammaproteobacteria bacterium
GTGGAGCTGATAAAAAATCAGCACCACTTGCCTAAATTGTTTAACAAAAAAACCGTCCGCCAGCTGGCGGACGGTTTTTTATTTTGTTGTTTTTTAAACTTCTATTACTACCGGCAGAATCATTGGCCTTCTTTGAGTTTTTTGGAAAATGAATTGACCAAGATCATTGCGGATTTTTTCTTTAATATAAGTTTCGTTTAATTGGGAGTTAGTTTTATTATGTTCGTTGATAATATTTTTAACTTTAGTACGAATAGTCTCAACTAACTCTTTTTGTTCACGCATATAGATAAAGCCGCGAGAAATAATATCAGGTGAATGCACTAATTTACCAGATTTTCCTGACAAGGTAGTAATGACTACAATCATGCCATCTTCAGACATCATTTGGCGATCGCGTAAGACAATGCTAGAAATATCACCTACGCCTAAGCCATCAACAAACACATAATCAGAAGGTATTTTTTCTTTGCTTAAAACTCCTAATCCTGTTTTATCAAACTCTATTACTTGGCCATTGTCAGGAACAAAGATGCGATTAGCAGCTAACCCGGCTCTCATGGCAACCTTGGCATGAATTTTTAAGAAAGAATGGTTGCCATAAACAGGGATATGGTAGCGTGGTTTGACCATTTGGATTAATTCAAATAAGTCTTCTTGCTTAGCATGACCACCAGCGTGGACGTCCATCATTTTGTAATGGATAACTTCAGCGCCTTCGCGATAAAGAGAATCCTTTAATCTTTGAACAGAGCGTTCGTTGCCTGGGACTACTGAGGAAGAGAAAACAACTGTGTCGCCAGGTTCAATTTTTAAGACACGGTGTTCATGATTAGCAATTCGCATCAAAACAGCATTGTCTTCACCTTGGGCGCCAGTACACATGATAACAATTTTGTTATCAGGGTAATTACGCATTTCTTTAATATCAATAATCGTGCCTTTTTTAACAGTCATGTAGCCTAGCTGTTGAGCTAATTCTACATTGCGCTTCATACTGTAGCCTTCAATAATAACTTTCTTACCCATTTTTTCAGCCGACCAAATAATTTGTTGGATACGACCTAAAAGAGAAGAAAAGGTGCCGATAATCAAACGGGCAGGAGCAGCACTAATAATTTCATCAATGTTGCCTTGGATGTCATGTTCAGCAAGTTGTTTGCCTGGCTCAGGGGCATTTGTAGAGTCAGCCATCAAAACTAATACGTTTTGCTTGCCTAAAGCTTTAATTTTTTCAATTTCAGCTGGAGCATCGCCAGAGTGTTGGGCATCTAATTTAAAGTCTCCAGTATGAATTACTTTGCCAACGGGGGTATCTAAGATGACGCCTAAAGAACCAGGAATATTGTGGGAAACGCCAAAAAAGGTAGCGCGGAATTTACCTAGTTGCAAAACAGTATCGCGAGCAATTGATTTTAGTCTTAAGGGGCCAGTTTTATAATCTTCTTGGCGTTTAGAAATAATGCCTAGGGTAAGTGGCGTGCCGTAAATTACGGGATTACCTAAAACTGGTACTAAGTGTGGCACGGCGCCAATATGATCATAGTGACCATGAGTAATAATGACACCGCGGATATTTTTTTCTTTACCTTTTAAATAAGTAATATTAGGAATAATGTAGTCAATGCCAGGCATATCTTCTTCTGGCCATTGTAAGCCCATATCAACGATAACAATATCATTTTCATATTCAAAAATAGTCATATTGCGACCAACTTCTTCGCAACCGCCTACAGGAATAATGCGCAATTTACCAGCAAGAGCTTTAGCGGCAGCACTGCGACTAATTTTAGTAATTGGTCTTTTGTGGTCACTGGCGCCAGTTTTGTGCACTTTGGAGCGATGACTGAATTTGTTAGGAGATTTATGACCAGGTTTATTTCTGGTTTTAGGATGATTGCTTTTCTTAGTTGTTTTGCCAAAAGTCGGACGTTCGGCTAACAGATTTTCTGTCGAATCAACATGTCTTAACATAGTTTTTTCTTTTTAGTTTAGTTATTTTTTAGTACACGTTTGGTTTTGATATACCAAGTGTTAATGTTATTAAAACGATCAGCAGGAGCATTGATAAATTGGAGAGAATCCAATCCTTTAATTTTGCTTGCCGTCGGATAAGTGTAAGTAGGATTATATAAAATAATACTATAATTTAATTCTAATAATTTTTTCTGGAAATTTTTTAAGGCTTCTATTTTTGCCGCATCGTCACCAGCACCACGGGCAATCTCTAAATTTCTATCAATTTCTTTATTACTAAAAATGCTTAAATTGAGCCCAGGATATTTTGTCTGACTAGAGTGCCAAAAAGGGTAGGGGCCAGAAGCATTATTCAAGACTTCGCCAAAAACTAGAGCTTGGTAGTTACGAGTTTCGATAACGTCTTGGCGGATGCGATCTTTACTAATAATTTCTAATTCGGTCTTAATACCAATATTTTCCCAGGCCTCTTTAATTAGAGAAATTATTTTAGTATTATCACTTTGATCAATGGTCGTAAGTTTGATACTTAGTTCTTGAACTGGGTCATCTGCTTTGGCATTTTTATTTTCCTTAACACGAAAAGCGTGATCAGGGCTGGTATGCCAAGCTAATTTTTCTAATAATTCTTTAGCCTTGTCAGGTGAATAGCTTTCGGCTTTTAATTCGTTATCAAAACCAAGTGTTCCTGGCAAAATAGGGGTAGCCAGAGTTTGGCCATCACCATTTAATACTTCATTTAAAATACGATCTTTATCAATAGCAAGAGCCAAAGCACGTCGGAAATCACCATCATTTAATAAGCTATTGTTAGCGGGGTTAAAAAATACAGCGGTGTATTGAGGGAAATGTAAATTATAGAGTTTTAAGCTATTGCTAGCTAAGGTATTTTTATATTGGTTTGGTAAATAGATTAAACCTTCGACATTTTTATTTTGTAAAGCAGTTACAGCTGTTTCATAATCAGGATAAAATTTAAAAGTAAGTTCATTAATAAAAGGGGTGCCATGATGATAATCATTATAGGCAGTCAAATTGTAATTTTTGATATTACCACTGGAGTCTCTGGTTAATGATTTGAATTTATAGGGGCCAGCTCCAATTGGTTTTATATTTAAGTCAGAGAGTGGTGCACCTACAGCAGGTATACTATACCATAAATGTTCTGGAACTAAACCAATAGTTAGCAGTGATAGAAAGCTAGACATTGGTTTATCTAAGGTAAACTGAATCGTGGTATCATCCACTTTGCTGACATTAATACCATTAAAACTAGTGCGATAAGGGCTTTTGAATTCCGGGTTTTTTAGAGAATTAAAAGTAAAGACAACATCTTCAGCGGTGATATTTTCACCATTGTGCCATTTTAGGTTTGATCTTAATTCAAAAGTATATATTTTTTGGCTAGCATCAATATTATAGGCGCTGGCTAAATCTGGCATCAGATTTCCATTTTCATCAAACTTCATTAAGCCAGCATAAATAAGGCGAACTAGATCACGGTCAACGTCACTAGTGGCCAGGATTGGGTTAATCAGATTAGGACTACCAATTAGACCTTCGGTATAATTACCACCTCTAGCTGCTTCGGTCTGGGATGTGTTCATATAAAAACGCCAACCCAGGGTGATTACAGCTAATATTAAGACGATCATGGCAGTGTTAAGTTGGATTTTTTCTAAAGGGTTTAAAACTTTAGGTAATTGTTTAATCTGTTGCCAATTTGGTATTTTTTTGCGGTTTAATTTAAGCAAAACCTGCTGATTGATATCAGTTGGCTTGTTGGGTAGATTTGCGGAAATTTTTTTAGACCAAGAAGAAATAAAAGGACTTATTTTTTCCTTTGGCAAAAACCACAAAGACTGCAATTTTTTGATAAAGCTTTTAATATATTTAGATGGTTAAAGCAAGCTTCTAACTAATAAAAATACTAGCAGTAGCGGTAGCTAAGAATAAGAAAGCCAAAACAATAGTTAGGCGAAAAATAAATTTTTCAGCGCCTCTTTTGGTGCGATAAATAGAGCTATCGCCACCAAAGGTCATGCCTAAACTAGATCCCTTTTGTTGCAAAAGAATCGCGACAATCAAAAGAATCGAAATGACAATTTGTACCGTGTATAGGATATTTTTCATTGTAGAAGTTAAACAATTCTTTTATATACTAGCATTAATATTATATATTGTCAAGAATGGATATAATAATATAAATATCAATCAGCTTTTTACTTGGGTTTAATTTAGCCCTGGGTATCTATATTATTGTTTAATTATTTTTAGGCCCAAGGCGTAAGATTGACATAAATGGTAATTTATTATAATACATAGTTATAGCCTTATTCTTTGCAATTGTTAAACCCCAAACAAGGCGGTGCTTTGTGTCCAAAACAAACTGGTCAATTTCTTTTTTGTTTTTTGCAGTTTCGGTATTGCTTGGCTTGATGCTTAGTTTTTTTGTTCATTTTGCCTTGCCCGTGGTTTTGTTGGGTGGCTATTTGTTTAAGATCGAATTTCCTTGGTCTTGGCAGTGGCTAACAGCTATCGGATTGATGCTTGGCGTTGCTCCTTTGTGGGTAGCAGTAGCGGTACTTACTAGCGATATTGCTACTTCTATTATTTTTTCTTTACACATTATTGCTGTACCAGCATTTTGGTTGCTAGGAGCTTGGTTGCAGCTTCGTTATGGTCATCGTCTCTGGTCTAAATTAAGATAATGTATAAAGAAAACCTCGTGTTAATCACGAGGTTTTTTATTGATAGTTTTTTCGATGTTGACGTCGATAATTGTTTATAGCAAATTTATGAGCTTGATTGCGTAGATGCTGTATAAAAAGAGACAGTTCATGATTCCGAGCTAGGCGGATTGGCTCTTTGGTTTTTGGTAAAAATATTTCTTCTTCTTTTTTTGCTAAGGCAATTGTTTTGTTTTGCCAATCTTTTGTTAAGATGGGGTAAACTACATTTAGTTGTGGTTTGCCTCCATCTAAAATAATTAAATCAGGTTCAGGCCATTCGCTGTGTTTAAGGCGGCGAGATAATACTTCGGCTAAGCTATGCATATCATCTGGACCAGAGATAGTTTTTATCTTAAAAATGCGGTATTGATCACTAGCCATTTGACCATTAATACAAACAACCATAGAGCCAACAGCAAATTCGCCTTGGATATTAGAAATGTCATAGATTTCTATTCTTTGAGGTATTTTGGGGAGTGATAATAATTTTTGTAAAGCCAGTAGTTTTTGTTCCAAAGCTGGCTTGGTATTTTTAGCTAAGTAGTCTTGAGCGTTTTTTTGGACCAATTTGAGCAGGGCTAAATTTTTACCATTAAGAGCTTGTTCTATTTTAACATTTTTTGGCAACAATAAATCTTCTTTTTTTAATTTGAAGCTGGTGATAATTTTTTTCGGTACATCAACCCGATTAGTATAAAATTGATTAATAAAATTATTTAAAATTTCAGCAGCATTTAATTGTAGGGGGTTAGAAATTAAAAAATTAAATTTATCACCCAATATGCCAGCGCGGATTTGCATAACAGTAACAGCTATAGTTTTTATAGATTGGGCAAGAGCAATGACGTCTTGATTTATTCTTGGTTCGCTAATTATTTTTTGTTTCAGTTTTAAATTATTTAAAGCCAAGAGTTGTTCTTTTTTTAATTTAGCTAACTCATAATTTTGTTTGCTACTAGCGAGTTCTAATTGTTTTTTTAAATTGTTGGCTAAATCTTTTGTTTGTCCGCTGATGATTTTTTTGGCACTGCTTATTGTATTCTGATATTGTTGTTGGTCAATTAAATTTAAGCCAGTGTCTAAGCCGCCGAATTTTTCTTTTAAAAATATTTGACCGTCCTTTTTCACTAAATCACTATTTTTAGTATGCAAGGAAAATAAGCGATGCAGTAAGCGCACTGTTGTGCGGGCAGATAGAGTAGAAGTATATGGTCCAAAATATTGACCTTTGCGTCGTTGGCGGCCATGGACTACGATAATGCGAGGAAATTTTTCCGTAGTAATGACAATGTAGCCCCACTTTTTATCATCTTTTAAAACAATATTGTATTTGGGTAAATGCTTTTTAATTTGACTAGCTTCTAAGAGTAGGCTCTCGGTTTCATTATCTACTAGGGTATAGCGAATATGAGCCACTTCATTTACCATTTGTTTTTTGGCAATGGTGAGTTCAGTTGTTTTTTGCCAATAAGAAGAAACACGGCTTTTTAAATTTTTAGCTTTGCCAATGTATATAATAGTATTGGCTTTATTTAAAAAATAATAAATACCAGGGCTAATTGGGATTTTTTCGAAATCTGCTAACATGGTTTTACTATAACATAAGCTAAAATAGACGGGCAAGCATTAGTTATTGACTGTTGGGGTTTTTCGTGTTATCCTTTTCTAGATTATTTTTCTTAAAAATAAAAGTATGCCCAAATATATCACCATCAAAAACGCCAATGTTCACAATCTACAGAATCTTAGTGTCAAGATTCCGCGCGATAAATTGGTGGTGATTACCGGACTTTCTGGTTCAGGCAAATCTTCTCTAGCTTTTGACACAATTTATGCTGAAGGTCAGCGTCGTTATGTAGAATCCTTGTCGTCTTATGCACGGCAATTTTTAGGTTTAATGGATAAGCCGGACGTAGAAAGCATTGAAGGTTTATCACCAGCTATTTCGATTGATCAACGTTCTAGTTCTCGTAATCCTCGGTCAACAGTAGGAACTGTAACAGAAATTTATGATTATTTACGTTTACTGTTTGCAAAAATTGGCATTCCGCATTGTTATAAATGTGGTTTAGCAGTTATCCAACAAAGTAAAAGTCAAATTGCTGATAAAATTTGGCAGCTTCCAGCCGAGACGGAGTTTATGCTACTAGCGCCAATGGTTAGAGATAAAAAAGGTGAGCATCGTAACATTTTAGAACGCATTAAGATTGCTGGTTATCGTCGTTTGCGTTTAGATGGTGAAATGCTGGCTTTGGAAGAAGCAGAAGATAGGGATTTAGATAAATATAAAAAACACACAATTGAAGTGGTGATCGATAGATTACGTCGTGATGGTAGCAAAGAAACTAAAAGTCGCTTGAATCAATCCTTGGAAACGGCTTTGGATTTAGGCAATGGCAATATCACCATCAATTTAGTAAAAGAAAATAAAGATTTAAATTTTAGCGAACATTTTACCTGTCCCAATCATAGTGATATTTCTTTTCCAGAAATTGAAGCGCGCAGTTTTTCTTTTAATAGCCCGCACGGCGCTTGTCCTGTTTGTACTGGTTTAGGTACTAGACTGACAGTTGATCCAGAGCTGGTGATTCCTAATAAAAAATTATCTATTGCTGAAGGCGCTATTCGTCCTTGGTCCAGAACAGCTGCTAATCAAGGTTGGTACAGTGCTATATTAGAAGCCGTGGCTAAAGAGCAAGGTTTTTCTACGCGTACGCCAATAGCTAAATTATCAAAAAAACATTTGGATATTATTTTGAATGGTACGGGAGACACTAGATACAATTTGAATTTTTCTACTGAAAGATTTTCTGGTAATTATAGTCCCGTTTTTGAAGGCATTATTCCTAATTTAGAAAGACGTTATAAAGAAACTGATTCGGATTATATTCGAGGTGAGATTGAGCGCTACATGCGCATTGACCCTTGTGAGGAATGTCAGGGTAAGCGCTTAAAACCAGAAGTTTTGAGTATCAGAATAGATGCTAAAAATATTGCGGAAGTATCTAATTTTAATATTGTAGTTGCTCTAGAATTTTTTACTAGACTGCCTAAAGTTTTAAATGAAAGAGAACTTATTATCGCTAAACAAATTATTAAAGAAATCAAAGAGCGTTTAAATTTTATGCGCAACGTTGGTTTGGATTATTTGACTTTAGATCGGGCGGCCAATACTTTGTCCGGTGGTGAGGCGCAGAGAATAAGACTGGCTACGCAGATTGGCTCATCCTTAACTGGTGTTTTGTATATTTTAGATGAGCCTTCAATTGGTTTACATCAGCGCGATAATGATCGTTTAATTCAGACTTTAAAAGATTTACGCGATCTAGGTAATACGGTCATTGTGGTAGAACATGATGAAGAAACAATTTTAGCAGCTGATCAGGTAATTGATATTGGTCCTGGTGCTGGTAAGCATGGCGGTAAGGTTGTTGCCGAAGGCACGCCAATGGCAATCAAGAAAAATAAAAATTCTTTAACTGGTCAATATTTAGCTGGTACTAAATCTATCCCAGTGCCTAAAAAACAACGTGCTGGCAATGGTAAATTTTTATCAGTTTTAGGTGCCAAGGAATTTAACTTGAAAGACATTGATGTTAATTTTCCTTTGGGTAAATTTATTAGTATTACGGGAGTTTCTGGCTCTGGTAAATCTACTTTAATGACCGAAATTTTAGCTAAATCTTTGACTAAGTATTTTTATCGCTCTAAAGATAATCCCGGTGCCCACAAGGCTATTAAGGGCTTAGAGTATATTGATAAGGTAATTGATATTGATCAGTCACCAATTGGCCGTACGCCCCGTTCCAATCCAGCTACCTACACCGGAGTTTTTACTTATATTAGAGATTTGTTTGCAGCTGTACCTGAAGCCAAAATTCGTGGCTATCAAGCTGGTCGTTTTTCTTTTAATGTCAAAGGCGGTCGTTGTGAGGCTTGTCAGGGTGACGGTGTTATTAAAATTGAAATGAATTTTCTGCCCAATGTTTATGTAGAATGTAAAGAATGTCATGGTCAACGTTATAATGCGGAAGCTTTGGAAATTCATTATAAGAGTAAAAATATTGCTGAAGTTTTACGGATGACCGTAGAAGAGGCAATGAATTTTTTTGCTAATATTCCCAATATCTATAACAAGTTAAAAACTTTATACGATGTAGGCTTGGGTTACATTCAATTAGGTCAGTCAGCTACAACTTTGTCTGGCGGTGAAGCGCAACGTATTAAGCTAGCCTCTGAACTTTCCAGACGTTCTTCGGGCAAGACTTTATATATTTTAGATGAACCAACTACTGGCTTGCATTTTGATGATGTTAAAAGGTTATTAGAAGTTTTGCATCGCTTGGTTGATAAAGGCAATACCATTTTAGTAATTGAGCATAACTTAGATGTTATTAAAAGTTCTGATTGGATTATAGATTTAGGTCCAGAAGGCGGTGATAAAGGAGGTTATTTGGTAGCCGAAGGCACGCCTAGGCAGGTAGCTAAAGTAAAAAATAGTTTTACTGGTCAATATTTAGCTAAAATGTTTGCTCAAGAAAAATAAATTTTAATTCCGCCCAGCCTTTCGCGAAGGGCTGGGCGGTTTTTGTTATTGATTATTTTATATAAATATGTTAAATATAGTTTTGTTCCCCAGAGAGTTGGTTCTTTAACTTAGGAAGAGGTGGTTTTGATGTGCGCTAGGCCTAGGCGAAGACTTGTACGTATGCCTTACCTGACACAGGTAGAAATGTATTTCTTATTGAAGATATTTCAGGGCAAATGTAATTTGCCAGCTGATGTGGCAAGGTCTTTATATAGAAAAGGCTATATATATTCACCAATTTTGATTGACTATAAACAAATAACAGCTAATTATCTTGCGGCTTATTACATTTGTTTACCTAATTCACGCGGTAGAATATTGAAACGCTATTTTGTTAGTTTTCGGTGTTTGTCATGAAGCGTAAGTCTAAGCGTAAACCAAATTTGACTCCTATGCAGCTATCATATTTGCGTAGTATAGTGTTGTTAAATCCAAGCGCAGTTTTTGTGCCTAGCGGTGTGGCTAAGTCTTTGCTAAAAAAAGGCTTTATTAGCCCCCACATTGTTTGGGGACGCGGTGTTTATTTGCTCAAATATCAAGCCACAGAAAAAGCAGTGCGTTTAATAAGAAATATGTATACCTAGATACTACAGGGCTCGGCTAGCTGAGCCCTTTTTTATTTATTGACTACTTGTCTTATTTTTTGTAAACTGGGCTTGTTTTATTGGTCCCTTGTCAAATGGCGTTCTTTAGGAGGGAAGCTCGTGTGGATTACTGTTGAGGAGGGTTTTATTACCCTTAAATTAAAGTTAATATTTATTATTTATTTAATAATTGCTATTATTTTGTTAGCAAGTTATCTTGGCTTTATGCCAGTTTTTAATTGGCTGATAGTCACTTTATTGCTTACGGGTTTTATGGCAAGTGTTTTTGGTGAATGGGGTGGAGAAGATATGATTTTGCGTAGGCCATTGTTTTATTTTGGTATTATTATTTTGTTTGCTGGCGCCGTCCTAATCCGTCAATCGTGATATCTTGAGACTCTCGAAAAGCTCTAGCTTTTTGAGAGTTTTTTATTTGTCAGAAATTGTTTTTCGCGATAAGATAAGCTTATGTTAACTGATTTGGAAAAATCTATTATTAAAACTTTTGCTTATTTTGATATTTTTAATTATCCATTAACACTTAATGAAGTTTGGAAATATTTATATTATCCGCAACATAGCTATAGCTTGTTAGAAGTGAAAGAAACTTTAGATAATAGTGAATTTTTGCAATCGCGCTTAGTTATGATTGAGGGTTTTTATGCTATCAAGGGACGTGAGCATACTTATTTGTTGCGTAAACAAAATAACAATTGGGCTGATAGGAAGCTGAGCAAAGCTGTGAGGTTGGCTAAGCTTTATAGACACGCACCTTTTATTAAAATGATTGCCGTTTGCAATTCTTTGGCTTATAGCAACGCCAAATATGAAAGTGACATTGATTTATTTATCGTAACTACACATGGCAAAATTTGGATAGCTAGATTTTGGGCAGTTTTTTGGGTGCGTTTATTTGGTTTAAGGCCGGATGATAATAAAAGAAA
Source organism: uncultured Gammaproteobacteria bacterium (assembly GCA_964633905.1). Classification (GTDB taxonomy): domain Bacteria; phylum Patescibacteriota; class Patescibacteriia; order UBA1558; family GWA2-36-10; genus CAZWIT01. The sequence continues at coordinate 106,857 of CAZWIT010000004.1, forward strand.
GGATACTTTTTGTTTTAGTTTTTTTGTAGACGAGGATCATTTAAATATTAATAATATTAGGTTAGGCCAGCACGATATTTATTTGACTTATTGGTTGCAGCAATTATTGCCCATTTATGACCCGGAGGGCTTTTATAAAAAATTATTAGCTGCAAATCATTGGCATCAAAAATATGTGCCCAATAGTTATGCCAATCAATTTGTCAATGAAGTAAAAGCTACTCGTTTTTCTAAAATTTTTAGTCGCATTTTAGCTTTTATATTTGATCCACCTTTTTTAGGAAAATTTTTACGTACTTTATACAGGCGTTTTCAGGCTTCGATTATTGACCGTAATATGCAATCCATGGTCAATATTGATACTCGCATTATCGTTAACGATTTTATGCTAAAATTCCATGCTAATGATAGGCGAGATTTTTTTTATAATCGTTGGCGAGAAAATATTAGAGATTTATTAAAATAATTATGAGTCCCGTATGAAATTTACTAAACAATTTTTAGCAACATGTATATAAATTTATTAAAAAATTTTTCTTTATTTACTAAATATATATTTAATTATTTAAATTTCTAGCGGGATGAATAAATTTTTTAAAATTTTAATTTTTATTTTTGTCATTAGCTTAGCTTGGCAGACTAGGTGGATATTCTTTGACTTAAATCTGGCTAGTCAAATTTGGCAGTATGGCCGTTTAAGTCTTTATTTAAGTTGGTTGGTGCTTATTTTAGCAGCTATAGTATTTTTATTTAAACATCCTCAGGAGTGGCGTTGGTCTAAACAATGGCCAATTTATTTATTAATTGTTTATTGTTTATTGTCTTTACTTTGGTCGCCATTAAAAGCAGTTAGTAGTTATTATCTGACTTTAATATTTTCAGCTATTCTAGCTAGCTATTTATTAAATAAAACCAAAAAAACCATTCAGCTAGCTTTTATTGTAGCTGGTTTTATGCAGGCATTATTGGCCATTTGGCAATTTTTTAGACAAGAAGTAATTGCTAATAAATATTTGGGTTTAGCTCAACATCAAGCCTTTGATTTAGGGGCAGCGGTAATAGAAGTTGGTGATCAGCGTTGGTTACGGGCTTATGGTGCTTTGCCTCATCCTAATATCTTGGGGGGTTTTTTAACCTTAGCTATTATTTTTAGTTTGGGAGTTTGGTGGCAAATTTATCAGCAAGGCGACAAAGAACAATGGTCTAAAAAATTTATAAAAAAAACTTGGTGGCATTTAAGTTTATTAATGGTGGCTATAGTTAGTCAAAGTATTGCCTTGTCTTTGACTTTTTCTCGTAGCGCAGTTTTAGCTTTGTTACTAAGTATTTTGGTATTATTATTTTTAGCTTTAAAAAATAAACAATTATTACTTATTAATATTTTAGTTAAATATTTGTCTATTTTATTTTTAGTTTTATTAATAACAAATTGGTATTTACCAAATAGTTGGCAACAGCGTGTCTTGGGTCAAGGTCGCTTGGAAAATATTTCTACTCAAGAGCGCATTGCATCTATTAAACAAATTTCTTGGTCAAATCCACGAGAGTTAATTTTAGGTCAGGGTTTAGGAATTAATTCTTATCAAGCTTGGCTACAAGCGCCGACTGACAAAGTTTATAATTTTCAACCCATTCATAATGTTTATTTACTCGCTTTAGCCGAAGTGGGGATAGTAGGTATTTTAATTTTGTTTTTTCTCTTTTGGAAATATTTTTATAAAAAATATAAACTAGATTATATTAGTCTAGCTCTCCTGATAGCTGTTTTGACTATTGCCCTATTTGATCATTATTTATGGACTAGTTGGACTGGTTTAGTTTTACTTGCTGTAAGCATCTCAACCTTATCTAAATTATCTAATAAAAAATAAAAAACAGGGAGCCCTCTCGGACTCCCTTGGTTTAGGAGGCAGCGTCTTGCGACGCTGCCTCCTTTAGTTGTACTGCGGTCATGAGGTCTAGCCGTTGGGAACGGTCAGTCCTACGAGATCGCAGCCTCGTCATCATCACTCGTCGTGGGCGCGGGACCCTGCTTGGGAGCAGGGGCCGAGGTCGACATGGGCTGGTTCGGAGCACCAGCGAAGATCGACTCGACGTCCATGCCCAGCTTGTCCTTGGCCAGCTTGATGAACACCGGCGCCATGCCGGTGGCCTTGATGCGCTCGACCAGGCCGTAGAGGGTCTGGACGGGCGTGTTGACGAACTGGTTCAGGATGTTCCCGCCGGTACCGCCAGCGGTCGAACCGCCGAGGTCCACCATGCGCAGCTCCTGGATGTTGGCCAGGCCCTGCCCGATGGCATTCGCCGACGGAGTGATCGCACTCGAGAAAGCCTCGCCGAGCGCCTTGATGGCTTCCGGCGACAGCTGGAGCATCATCAGTGCGACGCCCTTCGAGTCCAGCTCAGCGAAGGCCTTGGCCTTGGCGTCGGCCGCCTTGGCTTCGGCCAGACCTACGGCTTCGACACCGGTGGCCTGAGCCAGACCGTGTTGCCTGAGACCTTCGGCCGTAGCCAGGAGGTCGGCCTGCTTGCCAGCGGCCCGTGCCTCCAGCTCGCGCTGGTCGGCGTCGGCCGCCTTCATGCGACCCAGGGCCACAGCAGTGGTCTTGGCCTGCTCACCTTCGCGTTAGCGTGATTGTTAGAGACCGGACCTAGGGTTACCAGAGACAGGGGGCCAAACGAACTGCGTTTAGTTTTTTATCTATTTGTTGTTACTTCGAATGATGTATGACATTTTAAGGAACTTTTGGCTGAACCAAAAGCCTTATTTTTTGCTTTTAGGTCAAAACATCATATTTTATCATAAATATAATATTTTGTCAATAGTGGGTATTTATATTTTTCTATTGTATATTTAAATGATTATTATTATAATTTTCTTGACAAAATTCTTATTAGCACTCTATAATATAGAGTGCTAATTACTTTGTTTGATTAAATAAATATTATTAATCAGCCAAGTAAATATTAATCAATTAAATAAGTTAATTAAAAAAATATGCAGTTAAGACCATTAGGTGATCGGGTAGTTGTCAAAGCATTACCCAAAGAAGAGATAAGCCGTGGCGGTATTATTTTGCCAGACACAGCCAACAAAGAAGCTCGCTCTCAAGGTGAAATTATAGCCATTGGTTTTGGTGAAAAAATCGCCAAGCTTAATCTATCTTTAGGACAAAAAGTTGTTTTTTCTGAATATGGTGGTTCAGAAATAAAAATTGATGGCATAGAATACAAAATTTTAAATCACGATGACTTACTCGCGATTGTAGAATAATTTTTTGTCATTCCCGCGAAAGCGGGAATCTAGTAAATTAAATATTAATAGATCCCCGGGTCAAGCCCGAGGATGACAATCTGAAACTAATAATTAATAATAATTTTATATTATGGCTAAACAAATAATTTTTAATGAAGAAGCTCGCGCTAAGATGAAAAAAGGTGTAGATGTTTTAGCAAATGCAGTCAAAGTAACCTTGGGCCCTAAAGGACGCAACGTTGTTTTGGATAAAGGTTATGGTACGCCGACTATTACCAAAGATGGTGTAACAGTTGCTAAAGACATTGAGCTAGAAGATAAGTTTGAAAATATTGGTGCGGAGATTGTCAAAGAAGTAGCCTCCAAAACAGCTGAAGTAGCTGGCGATGGTACCACTACAGCAACAGTCTTAGCACAAAGTATTATTGCTGAAGGCTTAAAAAATGTCACAGCCGGTGCTAGCCCCTTGGCTTTAAAACGCGGTATTGATTTAGCAGTTGAAGCAGTTACTAAACATTTGCAAAAGATTTCTAAAAATGTTGATTCTCAAGCTGAGATCGAACAGGTGGCTTCTATTTCTGCTAATGATAAAGAGATAGGTAAAATTATTGCGGCTGCCATGGAATCAGTTGGCAAAAATGGAGTAATTACCGTTGAAGAATCACAAAGTTTTGGCATTGAAAAAGAATTAGTTGAAGGCATGCAATTTGATAAGGGTTATATTGCTCATTATATGGTGACTAATCCAGAAAAAATGGAAGCTGCCTATGAAGATCCAATGATTTTAGTGACTGACCAAAAAATTAGTTCTATTCAAGAATTATTGCCATTACTAGAAAGCATTGCTCAAACTGGTAAAAAAGAATTAGTAATTATTGCTGAAGATGTAGACGGTGAAGCACTGGCAACCTTGGTGGTTAATAAAATCAGAGGCGTATTTAATACTTTGGCAGTGAAAGCGCCTGGCTTTGGTGACAGACGTAAAGAAATGTTACAAGATATTGCAACTCTTACTGGTGCCAAACTTATTTCTGAAGAAATTGGTTTGAAATTAAGTAATGCTAATATTGATATGCTCGGGAGCGCTCGTAAAGTAGTAGCTACTAAAGAGCATACTACTATTGTTGATGGTAAGGGTGACGAAAATGCTATTAAAGCTCGTATCAAACAAATTGAAGCTGAGCTTAAAAATACGGACTCTGATTTTGATAAAGAAAAATTACAGGAACGTTTAGCCAAGCTTACTGGCGGTGTAGCTGTTATTAAAGTAGGTGCTGCTACTGAAACGGAAATGAAAGAAAAGAAAGATCGGATTGATGATGCTTTAGCTGCTACTAAGGCTGCCGTTCAAGAAGGCGTGGTAGTAGGCGGCGGTGTTGCTTATTTACGCGCTTTGTCGGCTATAGATCACCTTAAATTAGAAGGTGAAGAAAAATTAGGCGCTGAAATTTTAAAGCGAGCCTTGACCGCTCCCTTGGAGCAGATTGCCGAAAATGCTGGTCAGGATGGTAAAGTAGTTGTAGCTGAAGTTTTGAAGCATAAAGATAATTATGGTTATAATGCCAAAGAAGATAAATATGAAGATTTAGTTAGTGTCGGTATTATTGATCCTACCAAGGTAACTCGCAGCGCTTTGCAAAATGCTAGCAGTGCGGCCGGCATGTTTTTGACAACCGAAGCAGTAGTAACTGACCTGCCTAGCAAAGATGATCATGGTCATAGCGGCGGCATGCCTAATATGAGTGGTATGTCAGGCATGGGCATGATGTAAAAATATCTTTTATAAATTTTATAAAATCTACACTTCTACGGTGTGGATTTTATTTATTTGTGTTATAATAATAATGAATTTATTAAAGATTTTATTTTTTAGCTAATTTTAGCAAATATTTTATTGTAATTTTTAAACCTAGAGAACGTCTTTTATTTAAATGCTTGTTAATAGTATAGTTAATATATTAATTAATAACTAAAATTATGAGAAAAAGATTTTTTTTGTTAGCCCTACTTTTAGTCTTGGCTTTGCCAGTAGTAAGTTTGGCTACAGATGGTCAAAACAGCAGCTTAAATGTTTGTGACCATAACGGCGATAATGTTCGCAATTTAACAGATGTGTCATTGTATTCTAGTTGCGTTGATACTTTTGATGTTAATGGCGACGGCGTCCATGATTTAAGCGATGTTTCGCTTTATGCTGCTAATAATCAGAATGATTCTTGGTGCCGAACAAACTTTAGTTGTGCGGCAACGGTTGGGGTTAATTCTAGCTATATGAGTAGCGCTAATGCTAATGGTTTGGCTGTTTGTGACATTAATAATGATGGCGTGCGCAATTTAAGCGACGTGTCTTTATATGCGGGCTGTGTCGGCACTTTTGATGTTAATGGCGACGGCGTCCATGATTTAAGCGATGTTTCTCTTTATGCTTCTAATAATCAAAATAATGCTTGGTGCCACACTAATTTTAGGTGTGTGCCAAATGGTGGTGTTGATTTAACTATTACTGATATTACTGTTTATCCAGCCGTGCCCAAGGTTGGAGAAGATGCTGTTATTACTATGTATGTCGCCAACAGTGGCAGTACAACTTTGACTAGTGGTGCCGGTATTACTAATGGTTATAGATATTTTCAGGATTTTTCAGCAGGTATGCCAGATCTAGTTTCTAATATTTCTGCTAGCAATCCTTTGAATCCAGGCGAAGTAGCTTATTTAGCTTGGAAAGGGCATTTTAATTCTGCTGGTGTTAAATCTTTGCAAGCCAAAGTTGATAATGCTAATGAGTTAGCAGAGAGTAATGAAAATAATAATAATTACAGTATTACTATCAATGTATCAAGCGAGGATAATTTGGCTGTTTGTGATCTTAATAATGATAGCCTAAGAGATTTAAGTGATATTTCTATATTTAGTAATTGTCGGGCTACTTTTGATGTTAATAATGATGGCATTCATAATCTAGTTGATGTTTCCTTGTATGCCTCTAATTATCAAAATAATGCTTGGTGTCAAGCTAATTTCAGATGTGCGCCTACTATTACTGATTTTACCTCATATTTAAAGATAGCGGACAGCAGAATTACTAATATTTCAGGCTCCTATCCTATTATTTCTACGGCTAGAGTTTATTGGCGATCAAATATTGGCAGCGCCGGTGAATATCGTTATTCAAAAGATATGATGGCAGTAAGAAGTTTACCATGGTTAACAGAAGGGGTTAGTAATGATCCTAACGTGACTGGTAATATGTTCGGTAGCCAAGTAGATTTGAGAAATTTAGATGATAATTCTAATTATTATATTGAGCTTAGAAAAGTTTTAGGCACTCAAGTTGGTGAAGCTAGCGCTTTTACTTTTACCACTGGCAGTAGTGATAGTGAAGATGATTTATCAGAGGAAGAAACAAATGTTACAAAAGTAAAAGTTTGCCATGTTACAGGCAATACTAAAAATCAGACTCTAGAGATTAGTCAGGATGCTTTGGCTGCTCATTTGGCTCATGGCGATAAAGTTGGTGTTTGTGACGTAGTCTATTATCATCCGTCTGATGTTAATTCACTTTTGGCTAATTTAAAACAGAATAGGAATACAGAGGAAGAGTCTAAATATAAGCAATTAGTTTTAGATAGTAGTAAAAAATTTGCTGTTAATATTTCAGAAAATTATCAAGACCAAGCAGCTATTTTCGTTGCTTATGGTATTGATAGTAGTACCAAAAATTTTGGTTCTGGCGAACGTCAAGCAATTTTAGCCGACTATTTTGATACTACTGGCTATGCTGATATTAAATGGGACGATGTTTCTCGTTTAGCAAATGGTGAAAAAATAGTAGGTCGTAATCTTGCTAAAGAGCAGGCCCAAGTAGCTCGGGCTTTAAAGACTTTTGAGGCCGTTTATGGTCATAAACCAAACTTTAAGGATGCTAAAGAAGATTTGTTCTGGAACACTTTGATGTATCGCATTCGTTTTACTCGAGATTTAGCTAAAGAAAAAGTTGGCATTGCTAAATTTCAAGAAATCTTTGGCAAAACCCCAACCACTCCTTATGATTGGTCAGTAGTTAGAGCCCTAGGCTATATTAAATAAGATTTTAAAAACAACCTATTTGCTAGCGAGCACTTAGGTTGTTTTTTATTTTTATAAAAATAAGTAGTTTTAATTTTATTGATTTTTATGGTATAATAACAAAGTTATGTTTAAGTTAGCAGCGCTTAAAAAAGATAAAAAATTTAATAAACCAATTTTAGCTTGGCATGAAACTGAGGTTTGGGTGGCTGATTTTGGTTCGCCAGAAATTGAAGAATTATTAAAAAATGAGGTTGTTAAACTTAAACCAAGAGAGCCAAAACTCTCAAGCTGGATTTTTGCTAGTCTAGTTTTACTTGCTATTTTAGTATTAGTAGAATATGCAATTTTGTGGTGTGCTGATAAATATTTTTGGTCATGGTTAACATTATTAATAGTTTTTTGGTCGTGGCGCTTATTAGCCTTGCTTGCTTGGCTGTATTTGGGTAAAAAACGTTGGTTGTGGACGCAGGAAAAAGTTTTAGCTGTGGCATTTCTTTCTTTTATTTTAGCAAGTATAATTTTGGCAATTATTAAAATTATCTTTGCTCAAAGTTTTTGGGCTTGGCTTAATTTATTAATAGAGCCAATCTGGACAATATTATTGGTAGCTACTGTGGCTTGGCTTTATTTTAAAATTCACCCTGTTAAATAATTTTTAAGTCAAGACTTAAAAATTAAATTTAATTAGTGAATTTTAAAATAATTTTAGAGAAAATAAATTTGAAAGTATTTTCCCCAAAATGTTGGCAATTAAATTTATTTAACAGGGTAAAAATAAAAATATGATACAAAATAAAACAGACGTGGAACATAATCGCTTAATGGCTGCTTTAGGCTATGTTGGCTTTTTATGTTTTGTGCCTTTGCTTTTTAAAAAAGATTCAAATTTTGTTCAGTGGCATGCCAAACAGGGCTTGGCTCTACTTATTATGGAAATATTAGCTTTTATTTTACCTTTATTGCTATGGCCTTTATTTTTGTTAGGAGTTTTATTTTCTTTGCAAGGCATTAGTCAGGCTTTGCATGGTAAACACTGGCGACTACCTTTGGTTTCTAAATTAATAGAAAAATTTAGTTAATTATTTATTTAAAATTAAAATAAAAATTTATGCGTGGCAGTAAATATGTACTTTGGTTTAAAGAAATAGACATTAAAGATATTCCTAAAGTTGGTGGCAAAGGAGCCTCCTTGGGTGAGATGTATCGAGAGCTTACTTCTAAGGGTATTCATGTGCCTAATGGTTTTGCTGTGACTGCTCAAGCTTATGAATATTTTGTGAGTACAACTGGTGTTAAAGATAAGATTAAAAAGATTTTAAAAGGTTTAGATACTTCGGATATTAGAAATCTTTCTAGTCGTGGAGCGCAAGTGCGAAAAACAATTTTAGCAGCTGAATTTCCTAATGATTTAAAAAAAGAAATTGTCAGTAGTTATCATAAGTTAGCCAAAGAATTTAAAATGGCTCAAGTTGATGTGGCAGTTCGTAGTTCAGCGACTGCTGAAGATTTGCCTGACGCTTCTTTTGCTGGTCAGCAAGAGTCCTATTTAAATATTAGGGGAGAAAAAGAATTACTAAAGGCTTGTAAGGAGTGTATGGCTTCTCTATTTACTGATCGAGCTATTTCTTATCGCACCGACAAAGGTTTTGATCATTTTGAAGTTAAGCTTTCCATTACTATTCAAAAGATGGTCCGTTCTGATAAGGCAGTATCAGGAGTTATGTTTTCGATTGATACAGAATCTGGTTTTAGAGACGCTGTTTTAATCAATGCTTCTTATGGTTTGGGTGAGTATATTGTCAAAGGTGAGGTAAGTCCAGATGAATTTTATGTTTTTAAACCAACTCTGGCTAAGGGTCTGCAGGCAATTATTTCTCGGCGCTTAGGCTCTAAAGAAAAAAAATTAATTTATCAAAGTGGTGGTAATAAAAGCACGCAGGATGCTACAGTTCCTGCTTTAGAAAGAAATGTTTTTTGTCTAACAGATCACGAAGTTCAGCAGCTGGCTAAGTGGGCAGTTTTGATTGAAAAGCACTATAAAAAACCCATGGATATGGAGTGGGCAAAAGATGGTGTAACAAATAAATTATTTATTGTCCAAGCTAGACCAGAAACTGTTCGTTCCCAAGATGACGTTAATGTTTTGGAGGAGTATATTATTCAGAGTAAAGGACCATTACTTGCTCAAGGCGCTTCGGTTGGTAATAAAATCGGACAGGGTAAAGCACACGTAATTAAAGATGTAGCTGATATTGAAAATTTTAAACAGGGTGAAGTATTGGTTACTATTATGACTGATCCTGACTGGGAGCCAATTATGAAAAAAGCCTCAGCCATTGTGACTGATAAAGGTGGACGTACTTGTCACGCTGCTATTATCAGCAGAGAGTTGGGTATTCCTTGCGTAGTTGGTACTGGCGACGGTAGTGATAGTATTCGTAGTAAACAGAATATTACGGTGTCTTGTGCTGAAGGCGAACAAGGTTTTATTTACGAAGGTTTGGTGGCTTATAAAATTAAAAAAACCAATTTAAAAACTATCAAGAAACCGCATACTAAAATAATGATGAATGTTGGTAATCCAGAAACAGCTATGGCTGAAAGTTTTATTCCTAATGATGGCGTGGGACTGGCTCGTGAAGAATTTGTGATTGCTAATTATATCCGCATTCATCCTTTAGCCTTGATGAATTTTGATACTTTAAAAGATCAAAAAGCAAAACGAGAAATTGCTAAACTGACAGCTAATTACACTAATAAGTCCCAGTATTTTGTTGATAAATTGGCTGAGGGCATTGCTCGGATTGCGGCTAGTTTTTATCCTAAAGATGTGATTGTGAGACTTTCTGATTTTAAATCCAACGAATACGCTAATTTAATTGGTGGTAAGGAATTTGAACCAATTGAAAGTAATCCGATGATTGGTTGGCGGGGCGCTAGTCGTTATTATAGTCCTGATTATTTAGCAGCCTTTGTTTTAGAATGTCGTGCTTTAGTCAAGGTGCGTAAGCAAATGGGACTCAAGAATTTGAAAATCATGGTGCCCTTTTGTCGAACTGTAGAAGAGGGTAAGAAGGTTTTAAAAATTTTAGCTGACAATGGCTTAAAGCGAGGAGTTGACGGTTTAGAAGTTTATGTAATGTGTGAGATTCCTGCTAATGTAATTTTAGCTGCTGATTTTTGTAAAATTTTTGATGGCTTTTCCATCGGCTCCAATGATTTGACCCAGCTGACTTTAGGAGTTGATCGTGATTCAGCTTTGGTTGCTCATGTTTATGATGAAAGAAATGCCGCAGTGAAAGAATTATTAAGGCAGGTGATTAAAACCGCGAAAGCCCATAAACGTAAAATCGGCATTTGCGGTCAAGCACCGTCTGATTTTCCAGATTTTGCTCAATTTTTGGTGAAAGAAGGCATTGATTCTATTTCTTTAAATCCGGATACGGTAGTCAAAACTACCATGGCTATCAATGAAACCGAAAAGAAATTAAGAAGATAAACATATGAAACATTTTGAAGGTTTTTTAAACTTTATTAGAGAGCAGGGAGTAGTGGGACTGGCAGTTGGTTTTATTTTAGGCGGAGCAGTGTCTAAAGTAGTTTCTGGTTTAGTAAGTGATATTATTAACCCCTTACTTGGTTCTCTATTAGGTGGGGCTAATTTAGATCAGCTAGCTTGGCAGGTTGGGGAAAACAAAGTAATGTTTGGCAATTTTGTTAACACGATTATTGATTTTGTTATTATTGCTTTTGTTGTTTATTTTGGCGTAAAGATATTAAAATTAGATCGACTAGATAAGAAAAAAGAATAAAATTTAAAAAATAAAAAAACCCGCGAACGTGCAGGTTTTTTTATTTAAGATAATTTTTATAAAAAATTTTAATTAATTTTGGTAAGTCATCCTTTGCCTTATCTCCTTTTTCAATACGTTCAATAATTTCTTTTGGTGACAGCCAAAAATACTCTATAAAATCATTTTTATTATAATTTGGCACCTGATCTGTGTTTATTTCATAAACTTTCATGAAGCACATTGTACCGTCTTTTGTCGGGGTCAGATGCCCTAAAAATTTAATTTTTATTTTATCAGTATCAATGTTTAATTCTTCAGCTGTTTCACGTTTAAGAGCTTGTTCGTATGTTTCTCCACTGGCAACATGGCCACCAACACTCATATCTAGTCCAAGTGGTACTATTCTTTTGTGGGCTGAACGTCGTGGTACCCATATTTCACCCTTTGAATTAACAATAAAAACATTTATAACGCGAAAATTTGAAAGATGTTCTGCATAAATTTCAGACCTTTTCTTTTTGCCGATGACAACATCATTGTTATTAACTAGATCTAAAATTTCGTCTTCATAAATTATTTTGGGCATAATAGGTATTTTTAATCATCGTCTTCCTCATTCTCCTCTTCTTCACTATTATTATTTTGATTATTAGTAGGAGGTGGAGGAGTTGTAGTATTTTGAGTAACGCTAGAGCCAATTGTTCCTATCTTATAACTAGCAAATATATTGCTAGCATTAGCCGAGTGTCCCTGCCTAGCAAAAGCAGCAGCAATATCTTGGCCACAATATTTTGTAATATTACTTGCGCCACCAGGATGAGAGTTAATATACGATGTAACATTGTAGACATTATTATTAGCTGTTACCCAACAATCATTAGCTCGGCTATGTTGTGCTACCAGTGCGGTTGTTAAAGTATAACTCAAAGGCTCGGGTTTATTAGTAGTGTTTGTATTGTTATTTGTTTGGCTAGTACTAGTTGGAGCTATTTTATTATTAAAGTCTATAGTAGCAGCATTTAAATCGCCGATATAATAGCCTTCTAGAATGCTATAAGCACTTTGTGAATGATTTTTTGGCCTAGCTTTATCCATAGTAGCAAAAGCTTGAGTTGCGTCTTGGCCACAATATTTTATTATTTCTTGCGCGCCACCTGGGTGTTCATTTATATATGAACTGACGGCATAGATTTTACCATTAATTACTAACCAACAGTCAGAAGCTTGATTGTGTGTTGCTAACTCCAAGCCCAGAGTACTTTTTGCATTATTAGTAGTTGTATTGGTGTTATTTGCTTGTGAGCCGTTGTTATCCTTTGTTTTAAATAGGCTACTAGCGTAGAAAAAACTAAGAGCCGCCCAAAAAATAAATACAGCCGTGATGATAATTTTATTCATAGATATTTAATTTATTTATAATAATTGAAAGGCTTCAATATTGATATTTTTGGCTGGTATTTTTGATTTTTTTAAATTAGTGACAAAATATTTGATCATGCCAGCTGGACCACAAATATAAAAATGGCAAGTTTCTATATTTTCTACAAAGTATTTTAATTTGCCAATATCAAAGCGGCCTTCTTTATCAGAAATGTAGGTATTTAATTTAAAACGGGAACAATTATTGGCTACTTCTTTTAGGGCATCGAGTCCAGCTAAATCATTTTCAGAGGCAGCCACATAAAATAAATCAACTTGTCCATTTGCTTTTTGGTCAGATGCAAATGCCTTGGCCATACCAATAAAAGGAGTAATGCCAATGCCACCAGCGATCCAAACCTGATGGCCGTTTTTGTCAGCATTGTCACCAAAGCGACCATAGGCTCCGTCTACTTGGGCTAAGCTGCCATTTTTCAGGGAACTCAATTTAGCCGTATAATCACCAAGGTTTTTAGCGATAATTGTGAGTTGGCCATCTTGACTTATATTAGCAATAGAAAATGGGTGCTCCTCATTTTTTTTAATATCAGGAAAACTGACAAAAACAAATTGCCCTGCTTGGCAGTTAATAATTTTTTGTTTTGGCTTTAAGATTATCTGCCAAGTATTTTGGCTAGCCTCACTTATTTGTTCTACTATAAAAGTATGAGCCTTGATGCCGTAGTGAATTAAAAATAATCTAAATAAGTATAGTAAAGTGCTAGTTGAAATTAAAATTATATAATAGATACCTAATATAGGTATATTTTTGATGTCGCTATCTATCAAGATGCCATGAGCACCGCCGAGCATTAGCGGTACAGCTAGCAGGCTATGTAAAGATTTTAGTTTTTCATAATTTAGTCGCCAAAAAAAGGTCATGATAATCAAAATCATAAACATTAGTATTGATATGTAGCCAAAAACATAGGCAGCTTCAGACCAAATTAGAAAAATACTAAGTGGCGTTTGAGTTGATATTGGTAATAGTCTAAAAGCCAAAAATAAGGGGTGTAGGATTATTAAAGTAAAAGAAATAGTGCCTAGCCAGCGGTGAATATTTATGACTTTTGGCAAGCCGTAAAAAAGCTTGTCCAGCCAGATAAAGCGACTTGATAAGAATAAGGCAAAAGCAAAAGCTGATAAGCCGATAAGTCCAGATATTTTGCCTAAGTGCCATAAAGCAGTGCTCCAAGAATAAAAGAAATTATTATTAGCTATATTTTTATAAACAATGAATGCTGGTGCTAAAATAAGAGCAATTAGCACCAATAAACTGATATATGATTTTAATATTTTTTTATTAATCATTTCTTATTATATTATTAACTAATTATAATGATTTAATATTTTTTGGTCAAACAAAAAATAAGCTAGGCATTAAATGATTTTTTAATATTTATTAGCTTATTTTAGGATTGTCTGTTGGATAATCTTTGGTTTTATGAGATTTATTTTTTATTATTTCAATAAAGATTGGCAGTACAGAAATAATAATGATGCCAATAATAACTAAAGAAAAGTTTTCTTTAACTTTTGGCATGTTGCCAAAAAAATAACCTAAGAGCGTAAAACCAAAGACCCAGACAAAGCCACCGCTGATATTATAGTAAATAAATTTTTTGTAAGTCATTTGGCCAATGCCAGCCACAAAAGGAGCAAAGGTTCTGACAATTGGAATAAAGCGGGCTAAGAAAATTGTTTTACCCCCGTGTTTAGCATAAAATTTTTCGGTTTTTTGAAGATGGTTTTGATTAATAGGAATTTTAGGGTTATCAATTAATTTTTGTCCAAAATAATGACCAATCCAATAATTAGTAGTATCGCCCAAAAAGGCAGCTAGCCAGAGCAGCATTAATAATAAAATAATATTAAAAGAGCCTAAGGCAGCAAAGGCGCCAGCCGCAAACAGTAAAGAGTCACCAGGTAAGAAGGGGAAAAAGACTAAGCCAGTTTCTATAAAGATAATTAAAAATAAAATAGCATAGGATAAGGTTCCATAATTAGTAATAATTTCACCTAAGTGAATATCAATATGAAGAATAAAATTAAAAATACCGCTAAGTATTTCCATATGTTAATTTTAATAGTTAATTATTAAACTCCGTTAAGTAGCTAAGGCAACATAAAGAAGTTTCTAGTAGATGAATTTTATAAGGTTTTTGTTTAAAAATCAAGCAATCTTTTTATATTGTGCTAGGTTTTAACTTAAAAATTTTGTAGTTTAACTCTAAAATGTTATAATATATATAATAAAATTGTTAAAATTTTTTATTTATATTTTTAGATATTATTTATTATGCGGGCTAGGTTACTAGTTATAAACTATAATAAATTTTTAGGTTTTGTTCTAAGCCTTGCATTTATTTTATTTGCTTCAATATTTTTCCAGCCATTTAGGACCGCGGCTCAGTCTAACAATGAGGCTTTAGTTTGTAATTTTCAACGCGACCTAAAAATCGGTATGATTGGTGACGATGTTAGGAACTTACAAAGGTATTTGAATCAAGCCGGTTTTATATTAGCTCAAAGTGGACCTGGCTCTCCTGGCAGGGAGACGAATGTTTTTGGTAATTTGACTCAAG
>CAZWIT010000005.1:0-106053 GCA_964633905.1 uncultured Gammaproteobacteria bacterium
TCAACGCCCGTAGCAGATAGGAGACCGAACTGTCTCACGACGTTCTGAACCCAGCTCGCGTACCGCTTTAATAGGCGAACAGCCTAACCCTTGGGACCTTCTCCAGCCCCAGGATGCGATGAGCCGACATCGAGGTGCCAAACCAGGTCGTCGATGTGGACTCTTGGACCTGATCAGCCTGTTATCCCCGGAGTAACTTTTATCCGTTGAGCTTCCGCCGTCCTATTTCGTACGGTCGGATCACTAACTTCTGCTTTCGCAACTGCGCGAGTTGTAGCTCTTGCAGTAAAGCTGGCTTATGCGTTTGCACTATCGTCCCTGTTTCCATCAGGAACTAGCCAACCTTTGTAAACGCCTCCGTTACATTTTAGGAGGCAACCGCCCCAGTTAAACTACCCATCAGATACTGTCCTTTCTCCGGCTTACGGATGAAAGTGAGACTTAAAAATGCACCAGGGTGGTATCTCAACGGTGACTCCACCAAGACTAACGTCTTGGCTTCAAAGTCTCCCACCTATCCTGAACAAGTACATCCCTAAGTCAATACCAAATTGTAGTAAAGCTTCACGGGGTCTTTTCGTCTAGCTACGGGTAACGAGCATCTTTACTCGTATTGCAATTTCGCCGAGTACTTCCTTGAGACAGTCTTCAAGTCGTTATGCCATTCGTGCAGGACGGAACTCACCCGTCAAGGAATTTCGCTACCTTAGGACCGTTATAGTTACGGCCGGCGTTCATCAGCGCTTCGGTTCCACCCGTGAAGGCGTCCCCTTAACGTTCTGACACTGGCCAGGCATCAGCCCCTATACATTAGCTTGCGCTTTAGCAGGGACCTAAGTTTTTGTTAAACAGTCGCTCGAAGTCTTTCGCTGCGGCCCGCGTAAACGCGGGCAGGCCTTATCCCTAAGTTACGGCCGCTTTTTTGCCGAGTTCCTAAAGGAAGTTTCTCTCGTACACCTGAGGATACTCTCCTCACCCACCTGTGTCGGTTTTCGGTACAGTTACTACTATCTTAACTCTAGAGGTTTTTCTTGGCAGTGTGTCCCCGATCGTTGACTTTGGCCGAAGCCGCAATCTTCTGATTTATAATGGGCTGATGTGCTCCGGATTTACCTAAAGCACACCCATTGATAACCAACGTTCATAACCGAATAACGTGATCAGCTTCACCCTGCGTCCCCCCCTTGAAAAATAGCAGTAGGGCAGGAATATTAACCTGCTCTTCCATCGACTACGCCTTTCGGCCTCGCCTTAGGATTGCCTAACCCTGGGATGATTCTCGTTGCCCAGGAAACCTTGGGTTTGCGGTGTCGGGGATTCTCACCCCGATTTTTGCTACTCATGCCAACATTCTCACTTCTATGCGCTCCACAGCTCCTTACGGTACTGCTTCAACGCCCATAGAATGCTCCTCTACCACTCACATCTTGCGATGCGAATTCTCGTCTTCGGTACTAAGTTTTAGCCCCGTTAAATTTTCGGCGCAAGACAACTTGACTAGTGAGCTATTACGCTATCTTTAAAGGATGGCTGCTTCTAAGCCAACCTCCTAGTTGTATAAGTTATAACACTACCTTTGACACTTAACATAAATTTAGGGACCTTAGATTGGGATCTGGGCTTTTCCCCTTTTGACCAGTGGAGCTTAGCCCCCACGGTCTGACTCCTGTCAAATACATCTTGGGCATTCGGAGTTTGATTAAGGCGGGTATGGACGCAATGCCACCCCACCCTATCCAGTGCTCTACCACCAAGACTTAACAGACAAGGCTAGTCCTAAAACTATTTCGAGGAGAACCAGCTATTGCCGAGTTCGATTGGAATTTCTCCTCTTACCACAAGTCATCCCCTAGTGTTGCACGGCTAGTGGGTTCGGGCCTCCACGGCATGTTACTGCCGCTTCACCCTGCTCATGGTAAGCTCACCCGGTTTCGGGTCTAGTATATGCAGCCCACAAAATTTAAACCCTATTCACTAAAGTGAACAAGGTATAAAGTTTGTTACGGACTATTAATCCTCGCTTTCACTGTACCTTCCTCCCGAAGGAGTTAAATAAGCTACATATAGCTAACTCGTTGGCTCATTCTTCAATAGGCACGCCGTTAACCATTATTACGCGAACGTAATCATAGGTCTTCGACTCCTTGTAAGTATATGGTTTCAGAAACTATTTCATCCCCCTCTCGGGGTGCTTTTCACCTTTCCCTCACGGTACTAGTTCACTATCGATCACCAAAAGTATTTAGCCTTAGCGCATAGTGACGCTGACTTCCCACAAGATTTCTCCGGTCTCGTGGTACTCAAGAAAATTATCGCTTGTTATAATAGCTTTTCGCCTACCGGACTATCACCGTCTTTGGCCAGCCTTTCCAGACTGTTCGACTAAACTACTAACAATCAAGTATTGGCTCCGTAAAAACCAAAATGATAACCTCTTATGACACTCTAAGCAGTGTTAGGCTTACGGCCATTGCACTATCCCTCCCCTTAACCTTGCGGCTAAAAGTTAGAATAGTTTATCTTACTTAAAGTTTAGGCTCTTCCCGTTTCGCTCGCCACTACTCAGGGAATCGAGATACTAATTAAAACTAAAGACAAATAAATTTGCCCCTAATTTTAATTAGTACATTAATTCTTTCTCTTCCTCCGGGTACTAAGATGTTTCAATTCCCCAGGTTGTCTCCTACTAGCCTATGAATTCAGCTAGTGGTTCTTGCCCTTCCGGCAAGAGGGTTTCCCCATTCGGAAATCTCTGGATCAAAGGTTGCTTATCACCTCCCCAAAGCTTATCGCAGATTGCTACGTCCTTCATCGTCTTTTGATGTCTAGGCATCCACCATATACCCTTGTAGCAACCACCAAAAATTTTAGAAATTTTTGATGGAAATTTTTTTTAAACTTGCAAAAATATTTTTTTAGATGCTCATTAACACAATATAATTAAATTAAATAACATGTTGTTGTATTAATGTTATATTCAGTTGTCAATTTACTTGTCATTACTGACCACTAAGTAGTTCTTTAAGGGTCGCTCTAAGGCCTACCTTTAAAAAACTACTTATCAGACACTAATTTTGACATTCAAAAAATCCGCCAGCAGCGGACTCCAAGTCGACCAAATTTCGCTTAAAATCCACTAAAATTTTAATTTGTTTAAACGATTTAACATGATTGTTTTGTTTGGCCTTTCTATTACTTTTTAACAGTGTCGGTATTATATACTAAAATTTAAAGCTTGTCAAATGTGTAAAAGCTCAATAAATAAAGGGTGTTTAAAAGCAAAATTAAAGCCCTAAATTAGGCAAATCTTAAAAAAATAAATACTCCGCTCAAACGGAGTATTTATAATAAAATAATACCTTATTTTATAGTATTTCCATTTTTAATAATTTGACGCCAAAATTAATAGCATCTTGAGTTTCTGGCATCCAAATATCCATACGATAATAATACCTGGAATTCATCCTATCTTCTACCACAAATTCTTTATCACCAAAAGCCTCAGGAAATCTAACTACCGTACCTCTAGGCAAAGAGTTGGTAGCCACAATGCCGTCACGAACACGAGTACCAAAAGCAGTAATAAAAGGAGTACTGTCAGTTTGATCTGGTTCGCTAGAATAAGCAGTAACTGTAATCAACATGCTACGCTTAGCTTCTCTTTTAGGGATTTCTGGCAAACTAGGCTTAACTTGATATGGTCTGATAGATAAATAAGCAATTGGACCAATTAACTTACTCTTCCTAGTCTCACTTAAAACCTGAGAACTAGTAAGATGGGGAAAGCTAAATAATGAAATAGCGGCTAAAAGAAAAACTGGTCTAAAATACCTAATTATCCCGTTTTTAGTCTTTATTTTCAATAATTGTAGGCTTTTATTCATAATATTGCTAATTAAAAACCCCTTTTTAGGGGATTGAATATATTAGCATATAATGAATATTTTGTCAATAATAATAGGTAAAGAGCCGATAAAATATTAGCCTATATCTTAAACTAAAAATTATGATTATTTAGCCAAAAATAATAGAAAAATAATAAAATTAAGCTTAGCACAATAGGTGTTTGGAAACTTATTATGAAAAATAAAAAAATAGACCAGATGATTTGCCTAGCCTAAAAAAACTTGTTATAATTAACAAACTTTAAAAATTAAATAAATAATTTATAATATTATGGAAGAAAAAAAATCTATCATTGACAGCATACCATCACGCTCTGCTTTTAAATTTGGTTTAATAACTGGTATTGCTGGTATTTTAATAATCGGTTTTTTCGTGCTCCTGGGCATGATTATAAATGATAAAGCTGACGGTAGCCAAAAAACAACAAACACCGTCACCAATAATCAACCAACTGCCAATCAACCAACTGCCAATCAAGGCATACAGCTAGCTGACATAAAAGTTGACCAAATTGGGAAAGACGACTGGGTTAAGGGAGACAGTAAAGCTAAAATTAGTTTAATTGAATTTTCTGATGCTGACTGCCCTTACTGCACCCGATTTCATGAAACTGTTAAACAAATCTTAAAAGACTATGATGGCGAAGTAAAAGTAGCTTATCGTCATTTTCCTTTACCACAATTACACCCTGAAGCCCCTAAAAAAGCTGAAGCCATTGAATGTGTTGGCGAACTAGGCGGTAATGATAAAGTCTGGTCTTTTATGGATAAATTATTTGTGGCCGCTAAGCCAACTGTGGCTCAATTAGGCGACGTAGTAGCAGGCCTTGGTATTGATAAAACTAAATTTCAAAGCTGTTTAGATTCTGGAAAATATACTAGCAAAGTTAGCGTCCAATCAGCCGCTGCTCAAACAGCTGGGGCTCAAGGCACTCCCTATAGCGTGATAATCTTTGGTGATAAAAAATTCAAAGTAAACGGCGCTTATCCTTATGAGGATATTAAAAAAGTCTTAGACACTCTAAAATAAATTCCAAGATACGGTTTACAACATTGTAAACCGTGTTTTTAATCTTTAAAAAAATGAAGAAAAAAAATAATTTTATACTTTGGTTATTAGTATTAGCGGTGTTAGCACTACTAGCCTGGGGAGCAACTAAACTTGCTAATAATGGCCCCAGCGTAACTAATACTGATATTCTAAAAATTCAAGCTAACGACTGGATAAAAGGAGATCCCCAGGCTAAGTTAATATTAATAGAATATAGTGACTTCCAGTGCCCAGCTTGTAAGACACTGACATTTTATGGACAACAATTAGATGCTGATAGTAGCAATTTAAATAAAGACGTAGCTATTGTTTTTAGACATTTCCCTCTAGGGGGCATCCACCCTAATGCTAAACTAGCTGCCCAAGCAGCTGAAGCGGCAGGTAAACAAAATAAATTCTGGGAAATGCATAATATATTGTTTGATAAACAAAGCAGCTGGTCTGAAAGCACCAATGCGGAATCCCTATTTATAGAATATGCCAGTAGCCTTAATCTTGATGCTGATAAATTTAAAAATGATTTATATTCAGGTGCTGTCAAAGACAGGGTTAACAGTAATATCAAACAAGGATCAAGCCAACAATTAGATATTCAATATACTCCTACCATTTATATTAATGGCGAAATCACTAACTTGCCTAATAGCTATGACAAATTTAGACAACTACTCCAAAATAAACTTGGACAATAAAGTAAATAATAAAATATTTTATTGGCTAATAGCTCTAGCCAGCCTTGGTTTTTTTGATGCTAGCTACTTAACTGCTAAATATTTTAATGGCCATATTAATTGCTCAATTCTTAGTGGCTGCCAGGATGTTTTGACTAGCACCTACTCTCATATCGGGCCAATTCCAACAGCTGCCTTAGGCCTTGCTTACTACCTGGCTATTATTTTTGCTAGCCTATTATATTTACTTTATAGCTTATCAATAGCTCATAGGGCTTTAAAAATATTACCAAGTTTAGGTCTAATATTTTCTATCTGGCTGACTTATTTACAAATTTGGGTCATTAAAGCGCTCTGCCAATATTGTTTATTATCTGCTTTGATATCACTAACTTTATTTATTATTAGTTTAAAACTTATAAAAAATAAAAAAGATAGCGCGCTATAATTGACAAAGAATAAGTAAGTTTACTACTATTAGGTCGTAAGCCCTTTACAGTAGCAAACTTCAAACTAAGGAGAGTAAAAAATGCGCTTAATCGCTTTGCAAGGCAAACCTTTGGGAATAGTAGTTGGCACTATCCTAAATAATAATACTAGTATCAATCTACTAACTTACTTTGACGAAGAGCGTATTGAACGAGCCCTTAAAAAACCCATTGCTAACTATTATAATGTCGGCTCTAAGCTTATCTGCCTACAAACTGACAAGCTACACCATATTGCTTGGGACAAAATTCGCTTTGTGCGACTATCTTAAAAGACGTTTGCTTATTTCAATATTTCACCCAGAGAGAAAATTCCTGGGTGATTTTTTATTTATTTTAAAGTCTAAATATGATAATATAACTACATGTTTAACTTAAATATCAAAGAATTAAAAAAACAAGCAAATATTATCCGCCAAGATATCATCAAAATGATTATCCGTGCTAATTCTGGACATATTGGTGGTTCATTAGGCATGGCTGATATTTTTACTGTTTTATTTTTTAAAATTTTAAATCATAGCCCTCATAAGCCTAATTCCCCGCTACGCGATCGTCTAATTTTATCCAATGGTCATATCTGTCCAATACTTTATGCCACTTTGGCTCGCGTTGGCTATTTTCCTTTAGTAGAATTAAAAAGTTTTTGTAAAATAAATAGCCGTTTGCAGGGCCACCCTCACAATTTATCCTTAGCTGGTATCGAAGTATCTAGCGGCCCCCTTGGCCAAGGTATTTCACAAGCAGTTGGCATGGCCTTGAACGCTAAAATAGACAAAAGTAGTTATCGGGTATTTTGCATTATGAGCGATGGCGAACATAATGAAGGTCAAGTATGGGAAGCTCTAATGCTAGCCAGTAAATATAAATTAGATAATTTAATAGTCATAGTAGATTTAAACGGCATTCAAATAAATGGCTACACCAAAGACATTATGCCTTTGGGATCTTTAAAGAAAAAATATCAAGACTTTGGCTGGAACACAATTGAAATGCCTGGTAACGATATTGCTAAAATTGTTAAAACTTTACAACAGACAAAAAATAATAAAAATAAGCCCCTGGCTATTATTGCCAAAACTACCTTGGGCAAGGGTGTATCTTTTATGGAAAATAAATATGTCTGGCATGATAAAATACCCGACATCAAACAAAGCGCTCAAGCCTTAGAAGAGCTAGAACAAGCTAACTAAAAATATGCTAAACAAAAATTGGATTCAAGAAAATAAATTAATAAAAAAATCAACCCGCTCTGGATTTGGCGAAGCTTTAGTTAGTCTTGCCAAAAAAAATACTGACATCGTAGTCATTTCTGCTGATCTAGCTGAATCCACTCGCCTGACTGCTTTTGCTGAAAAATATCCGCACCGTTTTATTGAAGTAGGTGTAGCTGAACAAAATATGTTAGGAGTAGCAGCTGGACTTGCCTTGAGCGGGAAAATTGCCATTGCTAGTAGCTTTGCTGTCTTTAGCCCTGGTAGATCTTGGGACCAATTAAGAATTAGCGTTTGTTACTCTGATGCTAATGTAAAAATTATTGGCCATCATACTGGACTCTCCGTTGGTGAAAATGGGGCTAGCCACCAAGCTTTAGAAGACATTGCCATTGTCCGTTGCTTGCCTAATATCAGCGTGGTAGCGCCAGCTGATTATCTAGAAGCTCAAAAAGCTACTGAAGCTATTTTAAAAATTAATGGTCCGGTCTATCTAAGACTTACTCGTCCTGAAACGCCAATCTTTACTACTAAAGAATCACCTTTCAAAATCGGACAAGCTAATATTTTATTGAGCGGTAAAAATATTACTATTATTGCTCATGGTCCAATTCTTTATGAAGCTTTGCAGGCTGCTAAAATTTTAGCTGAGCATAAAATAAAAGCAGAAGTAATTAACTGCCACACTATCAAACCACTGGATGAAAAAACTATTTTAAAATCTGTACAAAAAACTGGTTTAGTAATTACTGTTGAAGATCACCAAAAAATTGGTGGCCTAGGCAGTGCTGTAGCCGAACTCTTAAGTCAAAAATTGCCAAAACCATTAACCATAATTGGGGTCAAAGATACCTTTGGCGAATCTGGCCCTTACCAACAATTGTGGCAAAAATATGGTTTAGATCGCCAACACATTGCCAGTGCTGCCAAACAACTACTTAATAATCATCAATAATAAAAAATATGCTAGACGCTATCAAAAATTTTCCTGAACAATTTAGTTATCAAGCAAAGATTGAAAATAAAAAATATTTTAAACCAGCTAAAAACTTTGTAGTATTAGGCATGGGCGGCTCGCATCTAGCTGCTGACTTACTACTGGCCGTCAAACCAATGCTAAATATTCATGTACACCAAGATTACGGTCTACCTACTTGGCCAATCAGTAAATTAAAAAATTATTTAATAATTGCCAATTCTTACTCTGGCAACACCGAAGAAGTCGTCAGTGGTTTAGAAATGGCTCTAAAAAATAAATTAAATGTCCTAGTTATTGCCACGGGCGGAAAATTGCTTGAAATAGCCAAGTCTAAAAATCTAGCCTATATCCAAATTCCTAATTGGCATATTCAACCACGTCAAGCCATTGGTCTAAATTTAAGAGCTTTATTACTAGCCATGGGTGAATTGAGCTTACTGAAAGAAAGTTATCATTTAGCCACATCCTTAAAAGCTAATGCTCAGCAAAAAGCTGGTAAAAAAATGGCTGAACAATTATTTAATAAAATACCAATCATTTATGCTTCCCGCCAAAATACCAGCTTAGCCTTTACTTGGAAAATAAAATTCAATGAAAACACCAAAATACCAGCTTTTTATAATGTACTCCCAGAATTAAACCACAATGAAATGACTGGTTTTGACCGCAATGAATATAATAAAAAATTATCTGATAACTTTGCTATTATTTATTTGGAAGATAGACACGACCACCCTAGTATTGCAAAAAGATTTAAGGTAATTAAAAATCTATACAAAAAAGAAAATTTAAAACAAATTTCTGCTAAATTAAGTGGTCAAAATCGCTGGCAAGAAATATTCTCTAATATGTTGCTAGCCGACTGGACTTCATTTTATCTTGCTAAAAAATACCATTGCGACCCAGAGTCTGTGCCAATGGTAGAAAAATTTAAAAAAATGTTATAATCCAATCCCACCCTAAGGTGGGATTTTAAATTATTCTAAAATATTGACAAAATATTTACTGACAGATAATATAAAATATTAATACTAGCCGTTCCTTCCACCACCAAACACCAGACGAAAGGACACAGAGTCATGTTGACGCGTCTTTGGCTTTTAATAACTTGCACTTTTCTATTGCTGATCAATTTTACTGCTGCACTTGCTCAGGATGAGTGTTATAGTCATGATCAAGCCTGGGCATGGGGCCTTAAAACTAAATTAGCTGGTGAGACTATGCAAATTGCTCGCAACTATTTTCAAGAAAAAGGATTTTGCCCGCCAGCCATCTATATTGAAGAGCAGCTTAAGCTAAGAGCTCAACATCCTGATATCTTTAACGGCGGACTTCATGTCCTAGAGATGACAAGTTCTGCTAGCGATACTGCTAACAGCATGAGTCAAATAGAAAAAGAATCCTATATCTTTTACTACGGTGATGAAACTGGCTTAGTAGCCGCTGCTGTTTACCAAGATAGCTTGAGCTTAAGCTCAATTATCACCCAAGAAGGAAATATGAGTCAGTTCTGTCGCCAACAAGAACAGGAAATGCTTGAGCGTTTACGAGACTTTGCACAAGCGGTAATTGATGGGCAAAGTGATCCCGAAGATTTGATAAATTACTATAGTGATGAACTTGTCGTTGCTCCTACTCCAGAAGCCAGAGCACAGCTAAGACCATGTTTCTTACAAGTGCTAGGTCATTTTTACCAGGATATAATTGGTGGCCAATTCACAGCTAAGCTCTATGCCTACCAGCTAGGAAGACTACAGGCCGCGGTTATCGAAGAATACCGCGACAACCGTAATCAAAAATTGTTAAGACGCCTCCAATAATAAATAAGGTGTCTAAAAAATAAAAGCCGATTGTTTGCAAACAATCGGCTGTTTTAATTTAAATAATTATTTATTTTCTAAAAGTTAAATACTTATTTCCTAAAAAATTAATAATAGTCACAATACCAATAGCGATTACTTTAGCGTATATATACCACCAGCTACCATGCTCTACCAATAAATACATAATAATATTATTAAGTATTACACCGTTACCAGCAATCAATAAAAATATGCCTGCTTGTTTTACTAAGCCGCCGCCGACTTTGAAAGTCCAAGTTTTATTAAGATAATAATTTAAACTAGCTGCTATAATAAAAGAGATTGTAGCTGATACCAGATAATGAAGTCCTAATTTATCAGTAAGTAAATATAAAATACCAAAATCAATCACCGCTGAAATCAAGCCAACGCTAGCATAGCGCCATAATTGATGCCAATTATTTTTGATATAATTTAAAAAAAACCTAAAGATTTTTTGCGCCATTTCTATAATAAAACATTAATAATTATTTTGACTTTTCATTATCTTTAGGCTAATCTTACTACATTAAAAGCTTAAAATCAACTAAAAATGGCTACTAAGAAAAAAATAATTTTAGTTACTGGCGGCGCTGGTTTTATCGGCTCCCACTTGATCGAAGAGCTAGTAAAAAATAAAAACAACCGTGTGATTTCTTTGGATAATTATTTTACTGGTACGACCAAAAATCATATCAAGGGCGCTAAATACATCAAGGGCCACACCAAGGACATTGCCAAACACATCAAAATAAAACCAGATATTATTTATCATTTAGGCGAATACTCTCGGGTCGCTGCTAGTCTAGATGAGCCAGAATTGGTTTGGGGTTTAAACATTGCTGGCACCTTGGGAGTTTTGGAATTTTGGCGTAAAACAAAAAGTAAATTAGTTTATGCCGGCTCATCTACTAAATTTTACGCTCGTGATTTGGCTCCCTATACTTGGGCCAAAGCTGCTAACTCTGAATTAGTCAAAAACTACAGTCAGTGGTATTCACTAAATTATGCCATAGTCTATTTTTATAATGTCTACGGCCCAAGAGAAAGAGCCGGTCAATTTACTGGCGCCTATGGTACAGTTATTGGCACTTTTATAAATAAATACCAACAAAACAAGCCCCTAGAAGTCAGAAAGCCTGGCACTCAAACTCGCGCTTTTACCCATGTTTATGATACGGTGTCTGGCATCATCTTGGCTGGTCAAAAAGGCCATGGCGATAACTACGGCATCTGCGCTAAAGAAACCCATTCTCTACTTGAAGTTGCTAAAATGTTTGATACCAAAATAAAGATGCTACCGCAAACTAAAACTAGCCGCTCTAGTGAAGCAATTGATTCAGCTAAAATAAAAAAATTGGGCTGGAAACAAAAATATACTTTAAAAGATTATATCGCTGCCATAAAAAAATAAACAAACGATTTTATGAATAAAGAACAAATACCACCAAGTAATGACCCAATAAAAAAAATTGAAGAGATGGCTTTTAATCATGCCAAGGACAGGGCCACTAAAGATAGTGAATATATGTATATTCTTTCTGAAATTCATTCTTTAGAGCAAAGGTTAAGAATTATCCAAAAGCCAATACCTAAAGATATAGGATATAGTGTAGATCAAGATAAATACTTACAGAAAGACATTAGTGATACAAAGATCAAAATAGAAGAATTGCGGCAAAAAGCCTCGCTTTTAAAAGATGGTGGTTTAATTTTTGACGAACAGGATAGCGAATACTCTATTGCTAGGGAAGCCTTAGAATGGTTACGCGAAGTAGTAAAAAGATGGCAAGTCGGCGGTGATACTGCTTTCCGTCAACTAGATGAAGAGCTATCTGATGGTTTTCGCGATAGCATTATTGAAAATGAGGACACCTTAAACCATATGGAAATATTAGCTATAGATAAACTAAAAGAAGCAATAAATCAAGGTGTCCCGCATGAATTAAAAAAATACATATTAGAGACAATTGCGGATTACCTTAAAGTCGGCAATGATACAAAACTAATGACGGAAGCTAAAATTATAGCTGATAAACTAGCAGAATAATAAAATGAAAAAAATATTAATATTTTCTCTAACCTACTATCCCAACAATGTCAGCGGTGCTGAAGCCGCTATCAAAGAAATAACTGACCGTATTAGTCCTACTGATATAGAGTTTCACCTGATTACTTTACGTTATAATTCCCTACTACCAAAAACAGAAAAAATTGGCAATGTTTTGGTGCATCGTATTGGCTTAAGCAAAAAAAATCCCGAGTTTAAAGACTTGAGCAAAATGCCGCTCGACCTCAATAAGCCGCTCTACCAATTTTTAGCAGCTGCCAAAGCTTGTTCCCTGCATCGTCAATATAAATACGATACTATCTGGGCTATGATGGCTCACTCTGCAGGTGTGCCAGCCGCTATTTTTAAACTAACCCATCCTAAAGTAAAATACTTTTTGACTTTACAAGAAGGTGATCCAGTGGACTATATTGAAAAAACCATGAAACCCTTGTGGCCATTATTTACTCGTGCTTTTACTAAAGCTGACAAGGTTCAAGCAATCTCAACTTTCTTGGCTGACTGGGCCAGACGTCGTGGTGTGGTAGAAAATAAAATAGAAATTATCCATAACGGCGCTAACCCACGCGACTTAAATGAATCTGTTTCCGAACAAGAAATTGCTGAACTTAAAAAAACTCTAAATAAAAAGCCAGACGAAATCTATTTGGTAAATACTGCTCGTCTAGTCCACCAAAAAGCCAACGATGAT
This sequence comes from uncultured Gammaproteobacteria bacterium, assembly GCA_964633905.1. Classification (GTDB taxonomy): domain Bacteria; phylum Patescibacteriota; class Patescibacteriia; order UBA1558; family GWA2-36-10; genus CAZWIT01. The sequence continues at coordinate 12,912 of CAZWIT010000005.1, forward strand.
GTAATTCGGGCTTTAAAAATGCTGCCGGAAAATATCAAATTTTTAGTAGTCGGCGATGGCCCCGATGAACAAATATTAAAAGATTTGGCTAAAGAATTAAATCTAGAAAATAGAGTAATTTTTACCGGCCGAGTTGATAGATCAGAAGTGACAAAATACAGAAAAGTGGCTAATATTTTTGTTTGCCCTAGCCGTAGTGAAGGTTTGGGTAATGCTTTTTTATCAGCCATGGCTTCTCGGCTGCCAGTCATTGCTACTCAGGAGGGTGGTCTGGCTGAATTTATCTTTGATGCCCAAAAAAATCCTGATAAAGAAACAACTGCCTGGGCTGTAACACCAGATAATCCTAAACAAATCGCTACAGCCATCAAAGATATCTTGGCTCACCCTGATAAAGTAAAAAAAAATACTGATACTGCCAGAAAAATGGTAGAAACAAAATATAATTGGGATATGATAGCCCAAGATATGAGAAATAAAATATTTAATTAAAAATTATAATGGAACTCCTAGCCAAAGCTCACCGCTTGATGTTAAAAGCCCATGGTAAACAAGTCCGTAAAACTGACGGCTCTCCTTATGTTGTTCATCCCATGATGGTAGCTAAAAAATTAGCTCGTCTGGGATTTAGCGACGAAGTAATTGCCGCTGCTTTTGTACACGACGTTTTAGAAGATACTGACTATAGTGAAAAACAACTACGACAAGAGCTAGGCGACAAGGTGGTAGATATTATTTTGCCACTCACCGAAGATAAATCTCTAGAGTGGGAAAAAAGAAAAGAAAAATATATCAATGATGTCAAAAACGCTAACTCAGAAACTAAGGCTGTGTCCATCGCTGATAAAATTCATAATTTAGAAAGCATTATCGAAACTCACAAAACTATGGGGGCAAATATTTGGACAAAGTTTAATCGCGGTAAAGAGCAAAAAATGTGGTTTGAGCATGAAATGCTTAAAGCTTTACAAGAATCCTGGGATCACCCGTTGATTGCTGAATATGAACAATTATTAAAACAAGTTGAGAAATTAGATTAACAAAATAAGCCCTTCACAAAAGGCTTATTTAATGTAAATTTTTCTGTCTATTTTTTTCTGCTTCACTACGCAAAGAGTCGCGCAGTTTTTTGTATTCTTCAATCACTGAATTATCTAATTCCTTTCCTTCAAGTATAGCCTGCAATAGCTGTGACCAAAATTTAATTCTAGCTTTATTTAAAGTAATTAGTTGTTCATCCGCCCGAGCTAAAGTATTGGCATAGTGCCAAATGATTTCTGACAAACGAAAAACACGCATGGCCTGCAAAGATTGTTTTTCGGAAAGAGGACGATTTTTTTCAACATAAAATAATAAGTATTGGGCCAACTTCGGATTATGCAAACACATGAAGTTGATAAAACGCGCCCAAGACTCATGCTTGTTGCCAAAGCGAATAGATGAATGGTCCAAAAGATAAATATCATTATTGTGAATGCGCAGATTGTGCGGTACAAAATCCCAGTGCGTCAAAAAGCCAGAGTATAAATCAATCAATTCTTTATTTTTCTCTAAAAATATTTTAGCTTGGTCATATAGGGCTAAAAGTCTGGTATTATCTGCTAAAATACTTTTAACCGCTGTTTGATATTCCTCAAATTTTTTCAAATAATCTGCTGCTTGCCACAAACCAAAATATTTACTAACATCATGAGCATGCTCATAGGTAGTCACTTGTACTCCTTCTTGGACTTCCAGACCTTTCAAGGCCAAAAATAATTGCTCTTTAATGTCCCGTTCTAAAAATTGGCAGTCCTGCTCAATATATTTGGTAATAAATATCACCCGACCAGCTATTTCTTGATATAAAATTTCTGGTGGCGTAAAAAAAACATGATAAGCAAAGTTTATTTTTGCTAAGATCTCCCGACTTTGTCTTTCGTGCTGTATTTCAACAATCCCCTTAGTATCATTACTAACTTTAATAATTACTTTTTGCTGATCAGATAAACGCTTGCCTAATAAGACTAGCTTCTTTTCACTAAAAGCATAACGCTCACCGCCAATGTGCACCTGCTCTTCATCCAAAACAAAACCAAGCTCTTGCAAAATTGGCTTAATGGCCTCAATTTCGCTCTGACAATAATCTATCCAGGCTTGTTTTTTGTCTTGAAAAGTCATAATTATTTTTTTACACTAGCTTGGAAAATATCCTGCAAACTAAGAGTGTGCTTTTCCCAAGAAAATCTATCGTCAGTAGTTGTGGTCTTTATTTCTTGATTCAAAAGTTTTTCAATTGTTTGTATAACTTGTTCCTGATTATCAAAATCTACCAAAACCCCCTGCTTGCCAATAATTTCTCGAGCATAAGCAGTATTATGGGCAATAATTTTTTTACCAGCCACTAGACACTCTGGTAAAAAATTGGCAAAATTTTCAGAGTAAATATTATAAATAATAATTTCTGAAGTATTAATTAAATAAGAAATCTCAGCCGCTGATAATGAGCGATCTTTCAAGCTAATAAATCTCCAATCATTTTTAGCTGCCAATTCAAGCTCCTGACCAAAAACCAAAATCTGATTTTTTTTGATACTTTGCTTAAAGGGCAAATCTATTTTTTCAAGCGGTAAATAATTTACTGAGCTTTTTTCGGCTGATAAATTATATGCTTTAGTCACTGCTTGAGCCAGAGCTTCGGATGAAAAAATAATTTTGTCCGCTTGAGCTAAGGCTTCTTTTTGTAAAGCAAAAATTTGCTTGATTCTTTGGTCAATGTCCACTGAGATTAAAAATTCTTCCCAAGATTTTTTTGTAAAATTATTGTGCCGCGCCCTTTTCCAAGCTTCATCTTCAATAAAATTCAAAACTACTGGCTTCTTAGTTAATCTTTTTAGCAACAAAACCGGCAAAGTAACAGCCGCTGAATTTTGAACATAAATAAGATCAGCTTTTTTAGCTAGCTGGTAAAGTTTAATAAAATATTTAAAAAGCCTAAAAAATAATAGCTGTTTTTTGTTGATACTAAAAATTTCTGCACCCTCAATTTTTTCGCAAGCATTAGCATAAGCTAAAATCTGCACCTGATGATCATTTTTTAAATGTTTGGCCAGTTGCCAAACATATGTAGCGGTATATTCAATCTCTGGGGGAAATAAAGCTGTAGCAATAATAATTTTCATAATATTATTCTGAACTAAATCAAGCTTTTAGTCAAACAAATAGCCCTGATTTAAACCAGGGCTATCTCTACAAAATATTTTATAAACCAAACTTATTTTAAGGGCTTCCTTGATTTTAGGGTAATAACAAATAAAATAATGATTACCCCTAGAGCAAAAACTATGCCCAACCAAGGAATCCATTTATATTTTTCTGTAATTCTACTTTCTTCAGTATCACAAGCATCGCCCAGACCATCATGGTCAACATCTTTTTGATTGAAATTAGGAATATTTGGACAATTATCTTTTTCATTATTAAGACCATCCTTATCATAATCATCACAAGCATCGCCTCGTCCATTGTTATTTATATCTGTTTGCTCTGGATTGTAGATAGAAACACAATTATCAATATAATCCGGAATATTATCTTGATCTATATCAGCTTTTTTATAAAAAGGATTAGGCGTTGTTACTACTTGCCCCCATAATAAAACATCTTCGTCTGATATTAAATTACCAGCCTCACTAGTTTTGACTGTCACTGAGCGATCTGGATCAAAATATATTTTATAATAACTATTAGGCTGTGCTAAAAATCTAATTGAATTTTGGCTTATGGTATCGACATTATTTTGAGCCAAGCGCAATTCACTAATTCTCAAAGGCTGAACATAATTAAAAATTATTCGCCATTCACTTGCTGTTGTCTCCGGAAATTTGATAGTCTGTTGCGACATTTTAGTGCTAGCTAAAACAAGCTTATAGTCAGCGCCTACTTTAGCATATATTTCAATGGTGCTTGGCAAAGCCACATTAGTATCAAGCAAGGTAGTTAAAGCTGTTGAGGTAATAGGCTGATCTGAGTATAAATTAATAGTAACCGTATTAGAATCCTCTCCCTGCAAATTAAACTCTGCATAAGTTCTAGAATTATTGTCCGTCATTTTATAATAATCCGCTGAACTTGGAATAGTTTGAGCTGTGTAATAAGCCTGTCTATAGTCTGTTTGCGTTTTAAAATAATATGGTAAGGCATTTTTAGACATTTCATCGACTACCATAAAATCTGATCTTTCTAGATTTGTTTCCGTAAATGGAATTTCAATAACAGTTGGCACTAAAATATCTAAACCACTAATAGTTTTTACTTGCCGATAGGCGCTCAAATCTGAAGCGTTATTATTTTGACGATTTAATGGCGCCGATGCTTGTGCTAAGGAAACACTTGGCAAAACTAAAGCTAATAAGCTTACAAAAAATAATGATTTTAATCTTAATTTAAACATATTTTTATACATTATTAATCAATTTTTTCTTAGTACTAGTAAATGCAGCTGTGATCAACAAGAAACCAATAAAGAAAAAGGTTACTATCCTACGAGTATTATCCATGCTACTAAAATCAACTATCAATAATCTAAGAACAACTAAAATCAGCATTGTGCCTCCATAGAAAAAATAAACTTTACTTTCTGCTAACTTGCCATAAATATTTGTAACTAAGCCAATAATAGTATAAATAATAATGGCTAACATTGAGGCTGTGCTGTAATTATGAATGCCAATATGGAATGCTCGCCAAATTAAAATATAGATATAAACTGTTGCTAAAATAACCTGACCAATATACAAATGAGCAAAAAATCCCTCACGTGGATTAAGCTTACCAAAATAACGATAGGTTAAGGCAATTACTAACAGAACTATGGCTAAAATAAAAATTGAGAAAAAGTGCTCATTAAATACTGTGCGACTATGTTGTAAACTATCAATATCGCTAAAAGCTACAAAAATTGGACCTAATAAAAGCAAGCTATATTTTTGACCTAAAATATGATCCTTGATAGCCGCAAACATTAACAAAGAAATAATAACGCTCTCAATTGTATAAGCTATAGTTAAAACCGCGCCATCTAATTCAAGAGTTGTGGCTGCAGCCAGCATCATGGTAGATACACCCGTATAAATATATAAAGGTATTTTTTTCTGGGTATTATAAAAAATTAAAAATGCCCCTATTAAAAATACCAACATCCAAGCTAAAATAATCATGCTTTGCCATTCTTCTTTAGCGGCTGATAAAACCCAAATCAGCAAAAACATACCGTTGATAGCGGCAGTAATCACATCTATCTTAACTTTATTATCACTATTTTTGATCAAAGAAATGGTGTTAAATATATAAAATATCGATGCTAAAGCATAAGCAAATAATAGAATTGTACTCCTTATTGCCATGCCTAAAAACATGACCGGAGCACTGTGAAAACTAACCATAATAATAGACAAAAGAGTCAGTGTTCGCCAACCGGTTAAACTTACTACCCAGATAACTCCTAAAATAACTACTAAGAGATAAGAGAATAAGCTAACATAATTAGTTTCTCTAACGCCTACTAACAAAGGAGCAAAGCTGGCTAAAATCAAACTGGCAATTGCTAAGCCTTGAAGCTTTTGTTTAATACTAACTAAAGCAATAAAGGCTGTGCTTAAAAAAATAATTAAAAAAGCTAAATAAGGATTAAAAACGCCGTACAAATTTCTAGCTGCATAAACTGTCAATAAAACTACGGTTGAGCCAAGCACCAAAAAAACACTACCCTGATGTAGATCCTCTTGAATGCGCCAAGCTCCTAAAATTAAAACAGCAGCGCCGACAATAATGCCTAAGGTAACGCTGCCAATTGGGCCTAGCCAAGTATTAGTATTTACAAACCAACCAAAGCCAAACAACATTAATAATGAACCTAATTTCATTAACCATTCTTCTCTAAGCCAATTAATTAATGAAACAAAGCCAGAAGGTTCGCTTGATTTTAATGGTACTGCCTGATTAGACACATTCTTAGTAATGTCCGTTTCTAAGCCGGTCGTTGTCGGCCCTGAATAATTAGTTGTAGCTGTAACAGGGGGCGCTTGATTAGCAACTGACAGTGCTGACACATTTAAGGGAACATTTTTTTGATTCAAATTTTTACCACTAATAAAATCCTCTACTTTTTTTACCCGCTTGTTTATATTAGCAAATAATATAAACAAGACTACTAAAGCTATAATTTCCATAAAATCCATATTTTTATTTTATTATATAATAAATTATACAATATCATTATCATTACCACAACTTAAATTTAAAAAATAAAAGGCTGCGAGACACAAGGATCGCGCAGCCAATTTAAATATTGGGTAGTGTTAATATAGAAGCTTTAAGTCCTAATATTAATTCATCCAGTAATTCCTGGACCGAAAGCAAACGATCAAGCCGATAAGCATTAGCACCCACAAAAATAAGACCATCATCAAGCTGGCCAGCTTTAGCATTACACAAAGCCCGCGCAATACAAAATCCAGCTCGCTTAATATCACAAGAACTAATGCAATGATAAGGACACTCCATCTTTACCTGACGAGCCTCGACTTTAGCTAAAAATGCATTACGCTTGGCTCGGCCAAGCATACCAACTGGTGAATGAATAATGACAATATCTTCTTTTTTAGTATCTAGGTAAGCTTGTTTATACTCTGGCGCAGCCGGACACTCATGTGTCACTACAAAACGTGTGCCCATTTGTACACCAGCCGCACCCAAAGATAGCATGCGCGCAATATCTTCTCCGGTATAAATACCACCAGCTGTAATGATTGGAATCTTCCGACCCAAAACCTGTTCATAAGGGCGAACAACTTCAAGCACTGCTGACAAAATATTTTCTAGACAAAATTCTTTAGGATTATCAAGCTGAGCTTGATTAAAGCCAAGGTGGCCACCAGCCAAAGGGCCTTCCAAAATAAAAGCACTCGGCGCTACTTGATAATGCCTTTGCCAAAGTTTAAGGATAAGTCCAGCTAACTTAGCTGAACTAATAATAGGCACCAAGTTAACACTAGGATCTGCCACTAATTCTGGTAGGTCTCTAGGAATACCTGCGCCATAAACCAATATTTTGACACCATTATCAACTGCTACCCGAATCAAATCACGAGTATTACTTAAAGCGCCCATTACATTTAAGGCCATAGGCTTATCAGTTAAACTCTGACAAAGCTTTATCTCTGCTGCCAAAGCTGCGCTAGAAATATGCACGTAATTGCGGCTAACTGCTCTTGGATCACCTAGACCCATGCTAGTCATAGTCCCTAGTGCCCCGCAATTTGATACAACAGCTGGTAAAGGATAAGAAGAAACTTGTACTCCCATAGCTCCTTGCACAATTGGTAAATCAAATTCTAGTTGACCAATTTTTAGTTTAGGAATTTGCACATCAACACCTCCCTCTTATTTTAAGGTTCAAACTTGCTTTAACAAGACTCTGCTGTTTATCTTGCGGCAAATAATTTTTATTGTCAACAAATTAAAAAACAGCTAATGATTTAGCTGTTTTAATAAAAATTATTTTTTAATAAATATAATCGCCAAAAGCTAAATTCAAGGCTCTTAAATCATCAAAGGTCTTTATATTAGACTGCCAATTTACACCAAAATTTTTAATAGCCGCCTCTTCACTAACAATCCACTGCAACTCCAAATTGCCAGCTACATAATAAACCCGCGGCGATATTTTATCTTTTATCAATAAACCAGCCTTAACTACAGAATTATCTTCGCTTGGCTTATTAATATTTGCTACTCTAGAATTATTAATTATACTTCGCGTCAGTGGTCCAAAATAACCAAGTGCTGGGCTGATATTTTTAGCTTTTTGAAATTTAATCAAAGACGCCTGAGTAGCTGGACCAAAATAATTAGTTTCCTTGCCGACTGATCCAGCGCCAGTTTTAGCTATTACAAAACCAGATTGATTAAGATATTTTTGCAACTCTTTAACATCTTGATTCTCATCACCTAATTCAAGATCTTTGGTAAATTGATAACTAAATATATTAATACTGCTCGTAGCTATTGGCTTACCAATAGCTGCCATTAAACTAGGATAAGCATTCATACTTTGCCCAGCTGGTGTCCACATTTCAAAATGTAAATGAGAGCCAACGTCTTCGGCATTACCACTATCACCAGCCCAAGCTACCAATTGTCCAGCTGTTACCATAGAGCCTTCTTGGATATTTTCAGGAAAAGCATAAGTACGAATATCCTTATTATCATCACTACCAGGAGTGTCATTATTAATATGAAGATAGCGATAAGAATAACCAGCCACATCTTTAATATATAAAGCCAGACCCCAGCCTTCATCTTTATCAACTAGTTCAGTAACGCGACCATCGACAGCTGCTACTAATGGTGTCATCTTAGCAGTCATAATATCAATTCCCAAATGACTACGACCACCCGATCTATCAGCTCCATAGGTATCACTAAAATTATAATCATAACCAACTTGAATCGGAAAAATTATACTAGGCAGTTCTTCTGCTTGTACTGATAAAGGCGAGATTATAACTAAATATATAATAAAAATTAATAAAATTGACTTTATTTTTAACATAAAATTAAGTATAGCATAAAAAATGCTGATAAAAAACCTTAGCCTAAATTTTGGCTAAGGTAAATAAATTTTAAACTTTAGATAATTTCTAATATTTCTGCTAAAGAATTTACTATGTGATTTGGATTACCTGTGCTCTCGTTAGGATCTGCTGCTGCAAACTTTCCCTTTCTCACCCAAATAGTTTTACACCCCAGACTGATTGGAAAAGCTAATCTACGCATCATATCATCAACCACTAAAATTTCTTGTGGTTTTAATTTTAAATTTCCGATCGCATTTCTAAAAAGACTATTTTTATCTGAAACATGAAATAACATAAATTTAAAATATTTTCTAATATCGTATTTATCTATTTTAGAAAATCTTCCCTCTATGTCATCATCAGTGGCCAAAGACACCACTGCTAGACTATATTTAGCATAACAATGTTCCAATACTTTTTTTGTCTCGGGAAACAACACTTCATTTTCTTTGTCATATATTGTTCTTCCCCAATCAAAAATTATAGCTTTTATCATATAATTATTTTCTAATATTTTTACTAATGAATTTATCGATGAGCACAACCCGGCCAACAACAAGGCCTGCGCTTACCATTGAGCAAATCTTTAGTCACCCGCTCAATATGCTGTTCTCTTGTTGCTAGCTTTTTGACGGATATAACCCAACAAATCCACTCATTGCGCGCTAAAGGAGTCAAATCATTCCAAATGGCTAGTACTTTTTGATTCTGAGTAATAGCTTTTTTCAAATCTACTGGCAAGTTATGAGCTACGCCGCTTAATATATTTAATTTAATTTTATTCATAATTTTATTATAACAAAAAAACGCCTTAATTGGCGAATGTTAAAAGACTAATTGGATCCAGCTGAAGAACACTGCAGCTTGGATGGAGCGGGTGAGCGGAATCGAACCGCCCTCTTCAGCTTGGAAGGCTGACATAATAGCCACTATACGACACCCGCTTAAAATATGTTTATTTTCTATTTGCCTTTGCTAGGATATCGTTAATAAATTCTATTTTTTCCTGATAATATTTACGAGTGCTTAATCCGGACAAATTTTCTTTAAGAATTCTATAATTTTCTAATTCTACTGGATGTGATAATAAATAGTTATGAAAAATATTAAGGTCAGTCCAGCTATGGTCTTCTGAATTGACTACAAAAATATCAATTCTTTTTTCTTCTAGCAAAGTAGTAAATCGGGATCGCTTTAAAGGATAAAGACTTTTTGGTTTACCGTATAACTTAGTAATAGATATTATTAATTCATCAAATTTGCTAGCAACAATAGGAACATAAATATCTATTTCATTTTGCCCAGAAATTTTTAAACTACTGGCGCCGCGATGCTCAACTATCTGTTCGGGCCCTAAAAAATTTTGAATATCTCTTTTAACTTTCTGAAATTTTTCTTCAGCAGTTTCGTCATATGGAAGAATTTTTACTTGATCAGTATCATCAAGGTGATCAAGCCAAATTTTTTGTTCTTCGCTTATCATGAAACTTATAAATAAAATGGTCGGGGTGAGAGGGCTCGAACCTCCGACCTCATGCTCCCAAAGCACGCGCGCTAGCCAACTGCGCCACACCCCGACAAATAAATATTATTTAAATTTTCTCATTTCAGGAAAAGGATCTTCTGTATCTTTACTAGCTAATAGTTGTTCTTTATTTCTTTTACAAAATTCAATATATTTTTGCATATTTTCTCGACCAATATTATTAGCCGAGTGTATAATATTTTCAGTTTCACCAACAATTAACTCTGGATAATATTCAGCCAACCATTGCACTATATAATAGCCGTCGTGTTTTTCCTGTCCATTCTCATCTTGACCAAGATCATGATCAAAACTAATAGTTTCTATTTTATCTCCGCTAATTTTAGCTTGCTCTAAAACTTCTTTGAGCTGGTCCAAATCTCTAACCACTACCCAGTCAGCATTAGGTGGCATCCTTTCGTCATCAATAAATATTTTCATATATTATGCTTTGGTGCCACGGGGCGGAATCGGACCACCGACACAAGGATTTTCAGTCCTCTGCTCTACCACTGAGCTACCGTGGCTAAAAAAATTAACCTGTCCTTCGACTTCGCTCAGGACACTCGACTTCGTAGCATGGAATGACTATCGAATGGTCGAAGACCACGAGCGAGTCCGCAAACTGCGGACGAGTCGAGTGGTGGGCATGGGAGGACTCGAACCTCCGACCCCTACATTATCAGTGTAGTGCTCTAACCAGCTGAGCTACATGCCCCAATTTATCAATAATATTTTCAAATATAACAAAAAGATAATAACAGAAAAAAACAGTTTTGGCAATACTATAAAGCTTTTTAAGCTATCAAAAAACCCGCAATTTACGGGCATTTTTATTTAACCAGCCTTCACTAAAGCTTCGGCTAGGTTTTTAACAACTAAGAAGTGACGCTTTTAGTCAATCTGTCCTTCAAAAATGAAGGTCGACTATTAGCAATGAGTATGAGAATTCATTACTTTAATACTCCTTAGAAAGGAGGTGATCCATCCACAGCTTCCGCTACGGATGCCTTGTTACGACTTCACCCCTATCATCGATCTCACCTTAATCCAACACTAGGTCAGTCTTCGGGTGTTACCGACTCTCTTGGTGTGACGGGCGGTGTGTACAAAGCCCGAGAACGTATTCAACGCCACGTAGCTGATTGGCGTTTACTAGCGATTCCAACTTCATGAGGTCGAGTTGCAGACCTCAATCCGAACTGGGGCTGGCTTTGATGGGATTGGCTTCACCTTGCGGTTTTGCGACCCATTGTACCAGCCATTGTAGCGCGTGTGTTGCCCAAGGCGTAAGAGCCATGCTGATTTGACGTCATCCTCACCTTCCTCCTCGTTAAACCGAGGCAGTCTCCCATGAACATTTAACATAGGATAAGGGTTGCGCTCGTTAAGGGACTTAACCCAACATCTCACGACACGAGCTGACGACAACCATGCAGCACCTGTCTAGCACCCTCGTAGGCTACTCTATTTCTAGAGTATGCAGCTAGATTTCAAGCCTTGGTAAGGTTCCTCGCTTACTGTCGAATTAAACCACACGCTCCACCGCTTGTGCGGGCTCCCGTCAATTCCTTTGAGTTTTAGCCTTGCGGCCGTACTTCCCAGGCGGGGTACTTAAGGCGTTAGCTTAGTTAAACAACACTGAGAGGGTCGATACTCCCAATGCTTAGTACCCATCGTTTACGGCGTGGACTACTGGGGTATCTAATCCCATTCGCTACCCACGCTTTCGTCCCTGAACGTCAGAACTGTACTAGCAAGCTGCCTTCGCTTTTGGTGTTCCTGCCGATATCAACGCATTTTACTACTACACCGGCAATTCCGCTTACCTCTTCCAGTCTCTAGTCAAAAAGTATTCCCAGCGGTCTGGAGGTTGAGCCACCAGATTTAACCAAGAACTTTTTTAACAGTCTGCGGACGCTTTACGCCCAATCATTCCGGGTAACGCTTGCCACCTTCGTATTACCGCTGCTGCTGGCACGAAGTTAGCAGTGACTTATTCATCAGGTACCGTCACAAATTCGTCCCTGATAAAAGATCTTTACACCCCGAAGGGCTTCATCGATCACGCGGCATTGCTCCTTCAGACTTTCGTCCATTGAGGAAGATTCTTGACTGCAGCCTCCCGTAGGAGTCTGGGCAGTGTCTCAGTCCCAGTGGGGCAGGTCGTGCTCTCACACCTGCTACTCGTCGTAGCCTTGGTAGGCCATTACCCTACCAACTAGCTGATGAGCCATAGGCCTCTCTTTATCCGAAAAAACTTTACATGGGAATGACTATCGTCCCCCCATGACTATTGGGGATTGTCCCAGATTTCTCCGGGTTATACCCAAGATAAAGGTAAGTTACCAATGTGTTACTCTCCCGTTTGCCACGCGTTTCTTGCGAAACACGTTCGACTTGCATGCCTTAAACATGCCGCCAGCGTTCACCCTGAGCCAGGATCAAACTCTCTGATAAATATTAGAGAAGTTGAAACTACTCTTTGAAATAATAGTGTTTAAAACACTATTTAAAATATAAAACTTATAGAATTGACTAAAAGCTCGTCACTTCTTAATTGTCAATTGTTGATTTGTCAAAAAACTTTGGATTTTTTCAATATTTTGAAGTTCAAGAAAAAACAGCAATGTCCTTCTCAAAAAGACACTTCTGTTTTTACTTGATGCAACTCTTAATTTTTCAATCAGCTACGCTTGGCTTCGTTTTTTTTAATGCCTCACTATATTAGGGCAAAATTAATGTTTTGTCAAGCCCAGTAAGCTAAATAAAAATAGAGCCCTCAAATCCTTCTCCTGACCTAAGTCAAGATAAGATTTGGAGCTCTATAAACTATAGACTACTCTTTTGGATCTAGTTCATCCAGACCCTAAGAGTAAGCCTCTGAATCCACAACGAATTGGGATTCGGCGGCGGGCAAAGTTTGCCCTGCCAACACGGGAAATCTACACCATGACGCAGTACCATCCTGCCTTCACGGAAACCAGTGATAGTACCAATAAAGAAAGTATCAGTTCGATCGCTACCCTGATCCGGAAACACCGGACAGTTAGGATCGCTCAAGTAAGCCCAATGCTCTTGGCCGGATGCTGTCAGGCCACCGATCGCTCCGGACTCGTTGTCCTGCGAAGGACTAGAGTACGAAAGCCGAGCCCAAACTTCAAGCTTGATATTTTCAGGCAGACTAAGTCCGCCGACTAAATCTACCTGATGCGGGTCCTCAAGCCGAGCACCAACCCACTTATCCAAATCCCAGGCAATATCAAAATATTGCGGCGCAGGCGGCGGTACGTCCACTACCGTAATCCGCACCATCTTACTAGTAATCAGATTACCGTTTCGGTAAACCGAAGCTGTGAAAGTGATATCCGAATTAACAGTTACCGGCATCAGACCACGCGGTCCAAGATCGCCATAAGTCGGAAAACGATCAATAACAACTTCATCGGTATTCTCATCGTAGAACTTGACGTTCCAGATCAGCCAAATCTCCGTATCAACACCAACCAAATAGTTATGCCAATCCGGAGAATCAGATTCGACTTCGTATGCTGAAGCATAAAAAGTCAATTCCGGACTAGGCTGAACAAGCGGAACCATTTCCACGAGCACGGGCTTGGTTCTGACAATGCTGCCAGCTTGCCAAGCTTGGAAAATATAAGTCGTACTTGCCAAAACTTCAACGGAAATAGTGCCGGACAAACCAATATTATTGTTATTAGCATAGCCAGCAATAGTCACGCTATCAGCATTAACCGAAGACCAACTCAAATCAACCATGGTGCTGGGCGGGGCTTGTACCTGACTAGCCCAAGCATTCAAGCTTACGGTCGGCAGATCTGCCGGATGAACAGAAAAAGCTTCCCGACGTACCAGATATTGATTATCTTCGCCAATCACCGCAAAGCTAACAACAAACTCACCAATATGTTGCGGTTTGTAGGAAAAACTATGCTCACCTGCTTGGACAAAAACGCCAAGCGGTTCGATAATACCAAGCAAAGCATTGCTATTAACATGAACCATAATTTCCTCACCAAGCTGGATATCATAAGGATCAATCTCCAAGCTAGACCAGAGTTCCTCCGGTTCCGGCGGATCAACAGGCAAAGCTTCGAGATTTTCATTAACAGCAATATTGGTATCTCCCAAGGCCAAGCGCAGGCCGTAAGCCTTGCTCTTGTAACCTTCCTGAGAGAAGACAACAGCATATGACTTAGCTTCAAGTTCCAAACCAATGACCGGCGTATGGCCAGCGTAGCTCAGGTTCTTGTCCTGCGACAACTCAAACACCGAAACATCGGCGTCCGGGTTGCAATGAATATCAACGATGGGATTACCAGGAATCGGCGGCACATAAGGCTGATCGAATTCGCTTTCGCAGCCAACCATGGCAAGCAAAGCCAAGGCCAGCACACCCAACAGGACTCTGTTCTTCATGGTTCCTCCTTGCTAGAAGTAGAGGGTGGCCCCGGCACTTGCCGAGAGTTTGTTGACGCGACCGCTCTGGTAGTGATCCAAGGACTGGAAACCACCGGCAGCATGAATGTCCAAGTGATTGCAGCGATAGCGCAAGCCCAAATAGGGGCCATAGCCTTGCTGCAAATATTCATTAACGCTATCCACGGACATGCTGGAGTAAAGCAGTCCAGCTGTAGGGCCAAAGCTCTTGCCCTTAGGAAGCCAAGTTACGGTCCCAGCCAAGAGCTTGTGATTCTTGTCACCAAACTCACTCTTACCGTAGGGCAAGAACCCACCGGTAATGGAATACAGCCAATCGTTCTGACGATAGGTCAGACTCAAAGCCGGCACAGCCAAAGGCTCGCCGTGATTGACCATGACTGCTTCCACACCCACACCAAGCTGCAGACGATCTTCTTCCTGAATAACTTTGTATTCAGGCGCAGGCTTTTCCTGCAAGTGTCTATCGAAATCATCACGCAAAACCTGAAGAGAATCAGCAAGAACATTGCTAATATACAAAAGCTGATCAACGTTATCATTTTCTACCAGCTCAAAAGCCTGGTAATAAATAACAATAGAAGGTACGGCCGTAATATTACTACCAGCGTCCTCTGCAACCAAAGTACTAAGGCCCATTGCTTTCAAAATCCGAACACCGTTTTGAAAACGTCCGGCAAGAGCGGCAGCGTCATAGACGCCATTAAGCCTAGCTCTTTCTTGTTGCGAAATATTCTGCAGACGCTGCACGATTTTCCAGCCCTTGGCACTCTTGGTGGCTTTTACCACCATTTGGCCTTCGCCATTATTGGCGCGCTCGATATAGGGCTGCAAAACTTGCAGCTCAGCGAACTGGCTGACCACAAGAGAGTCAGCTACATCACCGTGCGGCAGATAGATCACAACGCTACTCTCGCTTGTGACCTTAACGCTGTAGTTGTGACTTGAGGCAAAAGCCTGACCACACACCAACAACATCAAGACCAACAAACCCAAATGCTTTTTCAAGGCAGTCTCCTTTCGTTCCGTTTGACACGTTTCAAGACGCAAACCCAAAAACAGCCAGCTCTATTTGATCCTCTTTTGATCAACGAGTTGGCTCAAGCGTAGTGTATATTCCACTATCAAAGAACAAATGTATTTTTACAAATAGACCCAATAGTCTAAAACAATTACATAATTATGTCAAGATTTGATTATCAATAATAACCAAAAAAGAGCAGCAACTGCTCTCTTTTAATTTTAAACATAGATATTAATAAAGCCCTTAAACTACTTGTTTAGATTTTTTAAGTAAAATAATGCTTAACACAAAGGCTAAAGTAAAAAATATAGCCCCATAAAAACATGGTGTTAAAAATGGATTATTAATACCTGGAACACAGCCTAAAGGATTGGCTTTATTATTAAGCCAATTTTTTAACTCATAGCCAAAGTTGCCCCAAGCAAACAAAGTGCCTAAAAGTAAAACATAAAATTGAATAGTGATAAATTTTTTCATAAATTTATATTAAAATTTAAATTCGATATTTAGTTTGTTTGTCTCGCCACTCTTTTATTAACTGATGATTACCAGAAAGCAAAACTTTAGGAACCTTTAATCCTTTAAATTCTACTGGCCGAGTATATTGAGGAAATTCAATATTAAATTTTTTATTCTGCTTGCTAAAATTAGAAAAAGATTCTTCTAAGACCGATGCTTCTTTACCAACTACGCCTGGCACTAACCTGGCTACACTATCAACCACACAAGCAGCGGCTAGTTCGCCACCAGTTAAAATAAAATTACCTAAAGAAATTTTTTCATCAATAAATTTATCAATGCGCGCATCAATTGCTTCATAGTGTCCAGCAATTAAAATAAGTCTTTTGTATTTGGCTAGTTGTCTTACTTTATTTTGATCTAAAGTTTTCCCGCGGGGTGAAAGTAAAATAACTCTAGTATTTTTATTTTTTTGTTTATATATTTTTTTTAAAGTTTTATAAACCGGTTCAATTTTTAAAACCATACCTGGTCCACCACCATAAGGCGTATCATCAACGGTTTTTCTTTTGTCTGTAGTTTGCTCCCTAATATCAAAAGTATTGATACTAATCAATTTTTTATCTTGCGCTCTTTTAATAATTGAAGAATTAAAATAGCTACTTAAACTGTCTGGGAAAATTGTTAAAATATCAAAACGCATATTATTTTATATTATTTAAATCACCGTTCAAAACTACCGGCTGCATAGCTATTATTTCGTCACTATAATTTAGCTCTGGGATAGGATTAAGTAAAAATATTTTTTTATTTAAAATAAAAGCAAAACCAATCTCTAAAAATACATTACCGCCAATATAATTTTTTATACCTTTTTTCTCATAATTTAAAACTAAAATCGCTTCTGATCTTTCTATTTTTTTATAATGCCTAATAATAGCATTATTTTTTATAACTCTATCTGCAGCTGAGCTGGATTCTTTTTCTTTTTTAATATCAAATACATCAATCTGCCCAGATAAAATCTGCTCAGCCGTAGACGGCACAAAAACTTCGTGCCCTAACTCTCTTAATTTTTCCGCCACTTCGCCTATTTCTTTAGAAAAGTACAGACTACTACAAATAGTTATTATCATGGATTAAAGATACTACAAAATTAAGAAAAAACCAAATATTTTAAAAGATTATTGACTTTCTTAAAAAAATATTATTAAATACATTTTTGCACCTTTAAATCACCCATAAAATCCCTCAAACAAAGGAGTTAGTTTGTGATAAATTTTAGTCGCCTAGTTGACTTAAGGCCTGGTAAATTATTTTTTTTAACAGCTGAAATGGTTGCACAGCTGCAAGAATCTAAAAACTACGGCCTATTTTCCGAAGCTTTACCGATGGTACTAGTGTTAAACACTTTGAAAAAAAGCTACCCGCAAACACTTGTCATCTTACCAAAAGAAAAAAAAGATCGTGGCATTCATTTATTCTTACCAAAATGTAAAGCCTATACAACGCTGATTATCATTTGGCAAGAAGGCAACAATGCTGCTGCTATTACAACAAGCTCTTATTTTGAACTAGTGGCCAATAAAAAAATCAAAGCATTGCCAATACCAAGGTGATTATAAACCAAGCTTAAATCCGGCACCAGATAAATACTCTGGTGCTATTTTTTATAAAAAAACAAAAGACCGCTAGTTGCGGTCTTTTGTGTGATTTATAAAATAACTTATAGTTTTAAATCATCTACTTCTTCGGCACGGGGTTCGCGATGCTGTTGTGGGCGACCTTCTTTATTTGGTTCGTAAACTTTTAAGTTTACATAGGAATTATTCCTGTTGCCAATGATACGCAATAAGGTGCGTAAAGCCCTAGCAGTTTGGCCCTGTTTGCCAATAATCTTACCCATTTCTTCTGGATTGACTTTTAAAGTCAAAAGAACACCTCTTTCGTCAATAACCCGTTCAACAACGACGTCTTCTGGTTTATCGACCAAAGCTTTAACAATAGTTTCTAAAAATTCTTTGTCCTGCATTTTTTTAAATTAATGATCTTATTAACTGCTGTTATCCTGATTTTAGAATAACTTTGAAATTATAAAATATTTTTTTAAAAAGGTCAAATTTAAGCTGGATTTTCAACTGGAGCAGCTTTGGCAGCTTCGGCTTTTGCACTAGCAGCTTTGGCGGCAATTTTTACACTACGCTTTTTACTGATCGCTACAGCTTTAACCTTTTTTTCAGTAATTATTTTTTCTTTTACCAAAAGATTATGCATAGTAGCTGAAGTAGTAGCTCCGACTGAAAGCCAATATTTTATCCGTTCTACCTTTAAATTGGCCACTTTGGTGTGTGGATTATAACTACCTAAAGATTCTAAATGATCACCGTACATATCACGGGTCTTATCAGAAATCATCACACGATATAATGGCTGTCCTTTGCGACCAACTCTTTTTAATCTGATTGCTAACATCTTTGTCTATACAAAAAAATTAATTAAATAAGTGTCCCCAATATTACTATATTTAGATGATATTGTCAACCTAAACATTAACTTAAAATAAAAAGGGGCTTTATCTAGCCCCAAAATACTAATTTATCAGTATTAAGACCTGATAAAACAAGTGCCCTTGCGAGTTGGCACTTCTTCCAGTTTACCGTCATCTACTAGTATAAACAAAGCCTTCTTTATCAGTGCACGTGAATATCTTTTGCCCAATTTATAATAAACATCATCAGGCGAAAATTTACACTTAGGACGGAATTCCTGAGCAGCCTGATCAACGGTAATTAAAACATATTCGTGTACCGCTTCTTGGGCTGGTGGCGGATTCTTACCATTATAGTTATCAAACTTAGGCAAATTAACTTGTGACCGAATCTTAGCAACGCGCTTACGATAATCTCTTTCCAAGAAAAAAATCAAAGCAATAAAAAATAATAAACTAATAACTACGCCGACGGCAACCTCCTTATCAATTATTACCGTCTTCCCTCCGCTTAACAAAGCAAAAAATAACATCTTGCCTGCCTCCTTGTGTGTGAGTGAACAAAACCGGCCTAGTGCCGTGAACTAGCTTAGATTAACGCTTATTTTTTTGAGTGTCAATAATCTAAAATTTAAGCGGCTATTTTATCAGCTTCATCAAAATTAACCGATAACAATTTGGAAACACTGTCATCACCCATGGTAACACCGTAAATAATCCTAGATTGTTGCATGGTAGCGCGGTTATGAGTAATAGCAATAAATTGAGTTTTATTAGATAGCTCGGCTAAAATTTGACTAAACCTAACTGAGTTAGCTTCATCTAAAGCAGCATCCACTTCATCTAAAACTACAAAAGGCGATGGATTATTAGCAATAATAGCACAGATCAAAGCAATAGAAGTTAAAGCTTTTTCACCGCCTGATAACATATTAATACTAGATAAACGCTTACCCGGAGGCGTTGCTTTTATTTCAATACCATATTGTTTTCTAATTGCTGAATTACTATTTTTTTCTTGTGCCTCTGTCTCACCATTTTCTATTTCAATAGATTCATCTTTTACTTCTCTAATATCTAAAATTAATTCTGCCTTACCACCATTAAATAATTTTTTAAAATAAGTATCAAATAATTTATTTATATTATGAAAGGCCTGATCAAACTGCTCAGCAATGGCTTCATCTAAATCTTTGATAATTTTCTCTAAATGTTCAATGGCCTGTTCCAAATCTTTGCTTTGCTCGCTCAAAAAAGTAAAACGATCATTGACCTGAGTAAATTCAGAAGCAACCGTTGGATCAATACCACCAATAATCTGTAATTGATTTTTTAAATTATTAATTTGTTGACGCACGCTATCAGCTTCTAAATCTTTGACAACTTGCACTTTAAGCTCTGGCATTTCCTCAGCAATTTCTGCTAGCAAATCTTCTTGCTTAGTTTCCAATTTAGCTAAAATTATTTTTACTTCATTTAAATGGGCATTTTTACTATTAAATTCTTGCTGAATATCGCGGAAACTTTTTTGTGATTGCAATAAAGCTGAGCGTTTAGCCTCTTCTTCAGCATTAAAATTTTTAATCTGCTCTTCAATTTTAGCGATTACTAAAGACTGTTGATTTATTTTATGATTAATATTATTTAGCTGTTCTTGCAATAATTTATTGTCAACTGATTTTTCTAAAATTAATTTACGATCATGTTCTAATTTTAATAATTCATCTTTAATTGAGATAATTAGTTCTTCTGATTGTTTGATATTTTGATTAAAGCCAGACAAAGCCGCCCGAGCTTCGGCGATTTCTCCTACCAAAGTGTCCTTGTGTGTTAATAATTTATTAAAATCTTGTTGCCAATTTCCTTGCGAAATATCACTAGCTTGCTGCAAACGTTCGCCTAAATTTCTTAAACTCTTACTGACCTGCTGACAAGTATGCTTTAAACTACTTAGCTCTTCTAGGCTTTCCATTTTATCTAAAGAGTCTTGCAAAGTCTGCTGATCATGAATAATACCCTCTAGTTCTTTAGCAATCTTAGCTGGAGACCAATTACCCTGCTGGTTGGACATTATCAATTTTTCCAATTTCTGAAAATCTTCGACTACCCGAGTCTGATTTTTTTCTAAAGTAACAAGTTCATCTTTTGCTTGTTGAGCCTGATGACGTTGGCTTTCTAATTTTAAATTAGCCTTATTTAATTGATTTTCTAAATCAGATACTCTTTTCTTTAACCAAACAATATCTGCTTGTCCACTAGCAAGCAATTTCAAATCCGACTGTCCTTCTAAAATTGTTTTATCTTTTAATAAAACATTGAGCTCGGCCTGTTCTTGGCTTAAGCTTTTTTGCAAAATTTCAAAATTATTCTGACGAGTGTTGGCCTTTGCTTCTTTATCTAAAGAGGTTTGTAAATCTACCAACTGCTGATTCAATTCGGCTACTTGCGTTTGCCAAACATGATAATTGCTTCTGGCTTCTTTTAATTCTTTTTCTAAATTATTCTTCAAAAAATTATAATATTGCGTTTGCAATTCCTGTAATTCAAAAGTTATTTTTTCTCTTTTTTCTAAACGCCTTACCTGCCTAGTCAGACTGCGCAAATGTGGTTCTAATTCTAAAATAATTTGCCTTGTTTGTTCTAAATTTTCCTTAGCACCATCTAGTTTAGAAATAGCCTGCTCTTTTTTGATTTGAAACTGACGTACGCCAGTTGCCTCATCGAAAAATTCTTTACGCTCAGCAGCTGATGATATTAAAATAGAATCAACTGTGCCCTGGCCGATTACGCTATAGGTTTTTTGACCAAAATTAGCTTTAGCCAAAAGCAATTGCACGTCTAATAATCTAACTTTATTGTTATTGATTAAATATTCTGAGCTAGCATCCCTATCTACCCGACGCGTAATAACTATTTGATCATAGTCTACGTCAGCTGATTTATCACTATTATTTAAATATAGACTTACTTCGGCAAATCCTAAGCGACTTTTTTTATCAGAGCCAACAAAAATAACATCTTCCGCTTTTTTGCCACGCAAAGTCTTACTACTCTGCTCACCCAAAACCCAACGCACTGCGTCAGCAATATTTGATTTGCCAGAACCATTAGGACCAACGATAGCCGTAAGCTCTCGATTAAAAACTAACTGACTATGCCTAGCAAAAGATTTAAAGCCTTGAATTTCTAATTTTTCTAAATACATAAATAAAAAATAAACGCTACTTTAAGCGCTCTTATTTTAACATATTTTGCCTGCTTTGATAAATTAAAAACCTGTTGCTTAAAACGCAACAGGTCGGATAATAAGGCGCCGCCTCGTGTGTAACTCACAGGCACATGGCCTACGCTCCATTGTCATGGTTCGTGTCGAAACACGTACCGGAGTCAACAGCGTCAAGTCAGCTGTCTAGGTTTCACACTTAGCGGCGCCCATAGACTTAAAGAAGAACAATCAAAGTATCATATACACTAACAAAAAATCTAAAATATGTCAAGATTAGCTACAAAAAACAATAAAAAAAGAGTCGATCCGTAGATCGACTCACAAAATGGCGGCGGGTCTGCGAATGAGATAGGCTAGGGTTAAGGTGACGTGCACACTGTTAGGAGGCAATAGAGATCAACTCGATTGAAAAACTGGCCTAGCCATCAAGGTTCCGCAGAACCCGCCAACGAACTTGTTTACATTAATATTATATATTACTAAATTTATTTTTGTCAAGAAAATAAAAAACCAAGCCTTATGCCTGGTTTATATATTATTATTTTTTATACTACCAACCTTTATTAGCAAGAGCCGCAGCTGCAGCCTCGGTCTGAGCTTCTTGCTTGCTATAACCCTCGCCTTCAGCAATTAATTCTTTATCAAGGTAAACGCCAATTACAAATTTCTTGTGATGATCAGGACCAGATTCTGATAATACCTTATAACGTGGAGTAATACCAACTTTTTCTTGAGACTTTTCTTGAAACAGACTCTTGGCATCCACATAAGATTTATCAGCAATCAACTTTTCTAAATGAATCAAAATATTATCCTTAACAAATTTAGCAGCTGTTTTATAACCTTGGTCTAAATAAATAGCTCCAATCACTGCCTCCATAGCATTAGCTAAAATATAACTACGTGCTTTTTTATTGGTATCTTGAGCTTCACCGCGACTTAGATATAAATAATCATAAAGTCCTAGATTTTCTCCTTGCGCGGCTAGTTGGGTAGCATTTACTAAGCCTGAACGCCAATTAGTAAGGACTCCTTCTGGATCTGGATAGTTGCGATAAAGGTGATCAGTAACAGCTAATTCTAAAACTGCATCACCCAAAAACTCTAGACGCTCATTATGGTCAATGGCAAAATCCTTATGCTCATTAATATAAGAACGATGCACTAGAGCGTTTCTTAAAATATTTAGATCTTTAAAATCTACTGCTAATTTTTTTTGCAATAAGTCTAAATTCTTATTCATCCCGTTAGAAATTTAAATAATAAAATTTTTGATTTTTGAGGTAAAATTTTGCTAATAAACTTATGCGCATATTGCTAAACATTGTTTAGTGAATTTCGTACGGGATTCATATTATTCTAAACCTAGTTTAGCCAAACCTTTGTGAAAAATATCTTTAGCATTTTCATAGCCAAAAGTAGAGAGAGCTTCTGACTGACTAAACCATTTTACTTCTTTAATTTCTGTAACATCTGCCGCGGGTTGAACTAACTCTGTATCTTTAGCTTCTACTAAATAATATTTTATCAATTTACGAAAAGGTTTAGCATCTGGCTTATGCACCTTTACTTCGGTTTCACCTAAATATTCAATAACTTTTAATTTTTGCAAACCAGTTTCTTCTCTGAGTTCTCGTAGAGCTACCGTTTCCAAAGTTTCACCCTCTTCAACATGGCCCTTAGGGAAAGTCCATTTACCATAAGCATCAAGCACTAAACAAAAATTATAGCCGAGCTCTGTTTTGTGATAAACCATACCGCCAGCAGAAATTTCTTTTATACCTTGGCTAGCCAGAGTTTGTTTTTCACCTTTACTCATCATTTCTTTATAAATGCTACCTAAAACACCATTAACAAATTTACCACTAGCATCACCGCCAAAAGCTTTAGCAAGCTCAATAGCCTCGTTGATTGCTACCTTGGGCGGTATTTCTTGGGATACTTTTAATTCATAAATGCCAATGCGTAAAACATTACGATCAACCATAGTAATCTGGTCTAGTGGCCATTCTGGTGCAAATTGGACAATTAATTTATCAATTTCACGTCTATTTTTAACCACTTGACGAACCAAATTTAAAGCAAATCCCTGATCGTCAAAATCAGGGGCAAATTCTTGCTGATCATAATCCAAAGACTCCAATACATCATGCTCAGCATTGGTAAAATCCCATTCAAACAAAGCCTGCAAAGCAATGGTCCTAGCTAAGTGTCTGTTGGCCATTTTATATTTATTTTATTTTTTTCTCACCTTTGTAATAGCCACATTTAGCACAAGCTCGGTGTGGCATAATAGTTGCTCCACAATTTGAGCATTTGGTAGTGCTTTTTGGTTTTAAAGCAAAGTGTGAAGCTCGACGACGAGCTGATCCTTTTGTTCTTTTCTGTGTTTGTAAAGCCATAAATAGATATTTACGATTAAAATTATTGACCAGATTGTACCCGAAAAAAATAATATGGTCAAGAATAGTTTTTTTAGTCTTATCTGGCCTTAATTATAACATTATATTTTATCCTTGACAATAGTAAAAAAACGTGATATTATTGTTTATCGATAAACAAAAACTAAAAAAATAGCTTATTTACAGCTAGTTCATGAAATTTTCCCAGGCAACTGTGTCCACGACAAGCATGGGAATCATTTTTTCTGATCCTATTTGGTTCCGACTGAATATTTTCAAAAAATGGTTTTCTTGGGCACAGTTATTTGGGAAAATTAAAAAACCGCCCCTAATAAAGGCGATTTTTTTATTTAAAAATTAATTAGTGCTAGTAGCCGGTGGTAAAACTGGAGGCGTAGTAGTACTACCAGGTACTACTGGTACTCCGCCATTTGCTTCAGCATCAATTTCTTCTTGGGTAGCGCCAACTAAACAAACTTCTTGCCAAGGCACATAATGACTGGTAAAAGTTACTTTAGTAGCTTCTGCCTCTCCAGCTTTTTGCACAAAATAATCAAATTTAGCATCAGCACCGTTGTGCGCTCTTTCAGTACATTTAATTTGCCCGACTGGCAGGGTTGTAGTTTTGCTTACTTTTTTTGCTGGTGGCGCTACTTGATTATAAATAATAGGCTTAGTAGTACTAGCCACACGACCATCGGGTGTTCCCCAAAAATCAAAATAAATTTTCATACCCTCTATCCGTGATTGTATCAAAATATAATGACCCGTATCATTGATAAATTTTAAATCTGGTTTAGGCGAATAAATAGTAGCATCCATACCCGCTGGCTCATAATAAACTACTCGATAAGAATGATTGCGCCTTTCCGTAATAGGTAAGCCAGTGCCTAGAGCGGCTCGAAAAACTGTCGTGCCAATCTGACACAAACCACCACCATATTCGGGAACAGTTTTGTTGCCTTTAATAACTAGTTCTTGTTTATAACCATGCTCTCCATCAATTTCTCCCAAAGCAGTGATTAAAGAAAATTCTTCATCTGGTCTAATAAGTAATCCATTTAAAGATTCCGCCCCTACTTTAATATTGTGAACACGATTAACTGGACTACCCGTAAAATCAGATTCGCCAGTACCAATGACTTTTTTAATACCTAAGTCATTTACATCACCATTCATCACTCTTGGTTCTATTACTTCTGTTGCCAAAGCTATTTTTAATTCAGCCTTATTATCATTTAAAACTTTATTTAAATTATCCAGCAGCTCTGTTTGCTTAATAGCCCTACCTTGCTGGCTACTCATAAACTCAGACACTTTGCCATTAGTTAATTTAAATTTTGCATCTTGCACCGGTATTTCTACTGCTTCATAAATACCACTATCCGTTAAATACTTTTGCAAGCTTTCTTGATTAAAAGTTAATTCTATTTTATTATCTAATACTAACTTGAGCCAAGACTTCCAAGTGTTAGCTGGAATTGCCCAATCTTTATCTTCCCAAGTCAGATGTAAATCACCACGATTAGGTAAAGCTAGTATTTGAGTTTGATGTTGTTTGATAATAGCCGCTGTAACCTGTGGTTCGTCAGCTACTATTTTTAATGATATTTCCTTATTATCCAAATATTTAATACGATCCAAGGTGTCTTCTAAGGCCAACTGATAATCGAATGTTTGCCCTACTTTTTCTGGAACTATCTCTAGGTTATTTTCTCTAAAAGAAAAACTAGCTTCTTGCTTATCACTCAAGACATCATTAAGACTATCGCGTAAAATCTGAATATGCTGTTCTCGATCCCAAGTATAAGACAATGACCAATTCTTACCTTTAGCCCAAACATAGATTTTATTAACTAAATTCCCTAAACCATTATCAGCTTGCCAATTTTTAATAGCTTGCAAACTATTTTCTGCCTGCCAAATAATAATTGGGTAAGAAATATCAGCCGATTCTGTTGAAGAAACCGAAGGTAGAATAGTAATCTTCTTATCATTTAAACGATAAACTAAGCCCTGTCTATTAAGTTCATCAATCCTAGTCTGAACCTTAATTTTGGCTTGTTCCAAGTTTAGATTAGAAATATCCACCCCTCCTAAGCTAGTACCTGGCAAATAAACATCCTTGTATTTTGTATTAATGGAAGCATTAGCTGTCAAAACTATAGCTAATAAAAAAATAAGGACAATCAAAATCCACAAAACTAATTTGATTATCTTTATATTTTTATCTTGACGCAAACTTTCTTTGATTTTATTTATCATCCGAGTTCAATAATTCATTTAACAATTCTTTTTTATTTTCTAGGGAACTTAATAATGGGACCGAATCCATAGCTAGATAAACAATTTTCTGTCTATCAAAATCTCCAGGGAAAATATCGGCTGGAATTGCTATTTCAAAACCGTTATCAGTTGCAAAAATAAAATTTCCATTTTGCTCTTTGCTAAATTTTAGCAACAAATTTTTAATCACCATAAAATTATTCTTCTGCTTGAACCTTGATATTAATATCCTTATTACTTTTTGGCAAACTAATAGTTAAAACTCCGTTACGGATAGTGGCCTTTATTTTTTCAGCATTTACTGGTACTGGTAAAATAATTGAGCGTGAGAAACCACCCCAATAGCATTCCTGATAAAAATAATCTTCCTCGTCAATGGTGGTGTCTTTTTGTCTTTTGCCACGAATCGTCAACATGTCATTATCAAAAGTAATATCAATATCCTCTGGTTCGACTCCGGCAATAGTAGACTTGATAATGATATTATGTTTATCTTGCCAAACATCAACTGAAAGCTGACCATCCTCACTTAACTCTTCTGTTTCACTTTCTTCATCTTGGTCAAAATCATCATCGCTAAGATTAAGCTCTTCTTTATCTTTTACTGCTTCGGATAGATTTTGTTCTTGTGGTGATTCATCAACAACATTAATACCATCAAGCTCTTCTTGCTTTTCTGTTTGTGAAACTTTTTTATTTTTCTTTTTAAATCCTAACATAAAATTAAAATGTTTATGCCTATATTATAATTTTTTATAGTATTTTTGTAAAGAAAAAATGGGGCTGAGGGATCTCAGCACCCATAGATGCATTAAATAATGTTTTATTGTTATTTAAACTCTTTAACGCTAGTTGACCTAGACAATAGTTTCCTGTCTATATGTCTTTCCAAGGAATAGAGCTCGCTATCAAAAACACCCGGCGACTTAGGCCACAGTACGTCCTTATTATTATTTAAAACATCCTTAAAGCTTTCTAGCTGCTCTGCAGACATATGGTGTAAATATTTTTTATCCAGCATTCTAATTACCGACAAACGACTAGTCACAGAAAGACTATTGTTTGCAGCTGCGCGTATAAGTTTATTAATCAAAATCGATCTTTTTACCTTGAATTCACAAAGTCTCTGAATCAAAAAAATCAAAATAACTATAATAAGTAATGCCAAAAAGAACCTCATAACAAGCTCCTCGGTTAGGGTGAATCTAACGGGCTTTTCAATGAACTTTCTTAACATAAAAATATACTACCTTTATTGATCTTTGTCCAATACCATCTATCTGCCCAATGCTATCTACCATTTAAAACTCTTGACCAATTTGGCAAATTTAGCTAGTGTGTTATATTAAATCTGAAGCAATTTCGCTCGTTCTTTAAAGGAGGTGTCACCAAATGCCAAGAACTCTAAGCGTCAGAAGACAAATTAAGCAACTATTTATTACCCTGACTATTGTTTGTCTAATACAAATTATCTGTTCTTTTTTGCCTAATGACCTGGGCCTACGCCTAGGCTTGGGCACTTGCATTTTTGGTGGCTTGCTAATCCTCTTACAAATATTAGTGCTCTGTCTGCTCGTCCGCCAGAATTCACTTGGGCGTGATAAGCACGCCTAAGCGCGCGCCTAAAAGTGTGTGGGGCACAAAGCGGGTGCGCAATACATTAACCCAAACCGGTTAAGAAGGGGTGAGCCAACAGGGATAGACCCCGCTACGTTCAACGTAACGGGGTTTTTTATTTTAAAAATGCTCTGCTTCGCGAAGAAGCAGAGCAAATACTCAAACGCTATCAATAGACTTATTCCAAATAAACAAAAAATGTCAGTTGTTTGAGTTGCCCTAAAAAGGAAATACTCAAAAACTCAGCATCGCCTTTTATCGGCATTGAAATAACTGTCCAGTTCTGGTCAGCTATCTCTAAACAGCAAACATTCCAATCCAAATGAAACTTAAGCCGGTATTCATCTACTTCCTGGCTTTGACTTGGGTCCAAAGGATGACTAAAAACAAAATGTAACCAACCTGGTTCAAAAACCAATAGGTACTCAAAAGTCTCTTGGTAAGGAGGCCCGATAATGCCCCTGCCTCTGGCTAAATTTTGATATTTATCACTAAAAGCCTGATAATCAGGGATAACTGACTCATGATTTGCTAAAACACAAGTAACAGAAAACAATAGATAAAGAAGAGCCAAACAAAGCTTCATAAGCGCACCTCCTGTGCTGTTTATTGGACTTACAAGGAACGGGAAACAATTATCTAAACTAGCAAAAAAAGTGTTTTTTGTCCAATCATAAAACCACCTTAATGGTGGCCTATAAAATAAGGATGGTGGGCATAAGAGGACTCGAACCTCTGACCCCTACAATGTCAATGTAGTGCTCTAACCAGCTGAGCTATATGCCCTTAATAAAAAATAAAATGTACTCTATCTAATGTATAAATACATATCTGGTTGACCAACTACTTTATCAACCTTAGTTGCCTGCCAACCCTCTATAGGCCAAACATAAGCAATCACTTTAGTGCCTGGCTTCAATTCTTTTTCTAATTTTTGTTTTAACTCTGGATAAACTCTAGGAATCAAAAAGAAATATACTACATCTGCATCACTCAAGTCAACCATCCAAAAATCTCTAAATTTAATTTGGGCCTTACTCCCAGAAAACAACTTTCTTAAGCAAGCAAGTAAAAATGGTATAACGGAAATTTCTAAACCAATTGACTTAGCATCAAGTTTGGCTGCTGCCATAACTAAGCGCCCATCACCACAACCTAAATCATAAACTGTTTGTCCTGCTTTGATTTCAGCTAAGGCTAAAAACCTTTTAATATCTTTTTGCCAAGTAGGCACCCAGCCAATACCACGCACCAAAGAATAAACAGCTGTTAAAAGTATTACGAAAATTAAAATTAAAAAAAATGGCTGCATGATATATTTTTTGGTGCTGGGAGAGAGACTCGAACTCTCATTCCCTTTCGGGAACTAGCTCCTAAGGCTAGCGTGTCTACCAATTTCACCACCCCAGCATAATAAATAACGTTCTATTTATACTAAAAATTAACAAAAAAGTCAACGCTTATTTAGAGCAAAAGTATAAAACTAGCCTAAGGCTGATTTATTTTTTATTATTCCTTAAAAATTGCCAAGCTAAAATTATCACAATAATCAAAACAAAATATAATAAAACCCTCCTGCTTGCCAAGCGCCTACTAAAAGATTCACTAATTACATTAGTACTAGTACTAAAATTACTATCTATTTTTTCTCCTAAAACTGTTTGTGATAATTTTAAATCTTGTGCTCTTAAAACATTTAATTTAAATTGTTCGTCTACTAAACCTAAAACTCCACTAGCAATAATTTCCGTATCTTTTTTTAAATTTAAATCTTTAGTAGAAAAGTTCAAACTTGCTCGTAATTTAATCTCGCCACCTTTTTCTTCTGCCAAATAAATATTGGTGCCTGACTTCTTTACTATCCAGGCATGCAAACTCAAATAAGCACCCAAATCACTTTCTGAAAAATCACTAAGCTCTATTGTTTCTGGAGCAATCAAATCCAAACTATTACCAATTGACTGCAAGTCATTTTTATTTTTTATTTTGATTCTTAAAGGTTGATATTTATTATTTACTTGACCACTGACCCCAACTAAATCGCCAGCTAAAATTTGCGGCCAGTCTTTTTTACTATTATAAACTTCAATAACATTTTCATAGTCTGGACTATTATCATTTAAAGGAGCAAAAAACAAACTGCGACTACTCGTGCTGCTTGGATTCAAAGCTAAACCGCTAAAACTAACCAGTTGTTTATCTTGCCAATTATCTCTAGCTATTATTATTTCCGAAACATCGGCTACTTGTAAATTAGGAGCTTGGGGACTCGGATTCTTAGTCAAAAACCATTCTTGATTAGTTAAATCCCAAGCTTGACTCTCACCCTCTTTAGCTTGCTGATATTCAACTTTTTGCCAAACTTCACCCAAAGGAGTAATTAAACGCACAGCATCGGCCTGATTGTTTAAAGCTAATTTGCTTTCTTGTCTAGAAATTAACAAAAACTCTCCGGCAGCAATACTAGAACTGGCATTAAATAAATATGGCTTACTGCCGCCCTCATCATCGTCTAGTTGCCAAGCACTTAAATTAATATTTTTAGCACTGGCATTATAGAGTTCAACCCATTCACCTTCATCACTACCCTCTGGATCTGGTAAAAATTCGCTAATCAATAAGTCGCCAGGCTGAAAATCAATTTTAGCAATATCTTGCAATTTTATTTCTGGGTCCAAACTCTGAATATCTAATAAGCTGGTTGCTTCACTTGATAAGCCACTTGGATCTGTCACCCGCAGACGCAACAAGTATTTTCCCGCACTAGCATAAGTATGATTTTCCTTTTTTTCATCAGCCGATAAGTCATCACCAAAGTCCCAAAAATATTTTAAAGCCCCTTCTTCAGGATCAGATGATTCTTCGGCTGATAAAATTATCTTCTGACCAGCTATCAAATCTTTACTTAAAACTGAAATTTTTGCCTGCGGAGCTAGATTAGCTTCAATAATATTGGTAGCACCTGGGCTCAAACTACTAGTCCAAACAAAGTCATTGTTTAGTCTGGCATAACTTTTATTTTCTGGAGCGTTATCTAGATAAGAAATACTTTCTATTAAATTATTATTGGGATCATAAAATTTCACACTGTCTCCACCCGTATTATTTAAAGAAATGCCAGTTAAACTTTTAGCTAAAACTAAATACGCATTAGGAGCTATATTAAAATTACCTTCTTCTGGAATAGTAAAAATCCTAGCTGAATTATCTTGTAATTTACAAGCCGCCAAATCAATACTGGTATTGCCAGAATTAAAAAGTTCAATCCACTCTCCCTCATCGCTGCCACTAGGATTAGGTAGAAATTCTGAAATTTTAACTTGGCCCCAATTATTACTAAGACCGCCTGAGCCTGGCTGAGACGGTGGATTGTCTTCATTGTTTTCTGGAGGATCATCATCGTCGCCTGGTGGGTTATCATCAGGCGGCGTATCAGATGCTTGACTATTTATTTGACCAGGAGTGCCACCACTAATATTACTAACTTGCCAATTTGATTGACTACTGTCTTGATTTAAAATAATTTTTTCTAAACTATTACCGTCACCAGCCGCTCCCCAAGTAGCTTCATAGCTAGCATTAATATTTTGACTTTGCCCACCATCAAAACTAAGCGCAATTGTGCTACTACTATTTGGTAAATTCATTACCGTGTCAAAAACAGTAGCCGTAAAACCAGGGTGGTTAGTTAAAAATTGGTTAGCATCACTAGCAATAATAAAATATTCTTGGCTAGCGATGGTACTAGTGCCATTAACTAAATTTAAAAGATGATTAGCGCCATCCCAAAAACGCCAAGTCTGCCCACCGCTGCCCGTCAATACTTCTACCACCTCTGCACCACCATTATAAACCTCAATCCACTCCTGACCGCTGTCCGAACCTTGCGCATCGTACATAATTTCCGAAATCACCAAATCATTTGTGCTAGCTAAACTTATTTTTGGTAAAAATAAATTTAACAAAAATAAAATTAAAAATATTGTCGCTTTTCTTTTCATATTTTTAGCTTAGGCAAGGCCACCGGACACAGGCAAACCAGCGACCTTAGCCCAAGATAAAAATTATCTAGTTCGAACTATGTTAATTAATTATCTTCTTCAATCTGAATCTCCTCCACATCAATTTCTTCTTTGGCAGTTTCGTCACCTTTTACATCTTTTTTGTGACTACCGCCCAACATAATTAAATCTGAAGCAACTACCTCGGTGATGTAGCGAGTATTTTTATTTTTGTCTTGATAAGAACGATTTTGTAAACGACCCTCCAAAAATACTTTGGAGCCTTTCTTTAAATAGCTACTAATAATCTCTGCCAAATGACCCCAGGCCACTACTTTATGAAAATCCGCTCGGCTCTTTTTTTCTTTAGTGCGTACATCCTTCCAATTATAATTGGTAGCTAGGGTAAATAAAGCTACGCTTTGACCAGAAGCTAGAGATTTGTTAACTGGATCACCCGTCAAATTGCCAATTAAACTTACTTTGTTTAAATCCATATCGCTTTCCTTTCTTTTACTTTAATCAAAAAGTAAAAATAATTAATTAATGCCTGTTTTGCCAATAAAATTAAGCTTTCTACTTTAATTTAAGATTGACAAATTTGATTATTTATTTTAATATAGGCAATGAGGCTTAGCATTCCGTAAGGAATAGTTATCCTCAAAATCGCTTTTCTTAGTAAGAGCCCTGCGCAAGCGGGGTTCTTGCTTTTTTATATAAAAAAACAAATAATCGTCAAAATTATTTTGCAAATTTCTATTATAAAATTTTGCCTGCTTGATTTGAGTAATCAAGTTTTTCATAATCGCTTTTCTTAAGCCGTCGGCTAAAAATTAGCCGTCTCGATTATGCTCATAATCTTAAATAATATTTTTTAGCTTGTCAAGAAAAATAAAAACGCCTCTCCAACTTTTAGATGAAGAGGCGCAATATTAATTTGTAGCCATCAACTTGGCCAAAGCTTCTGCCAATACCTTAGACATATCAACATTGCGAATCAAGCCACCGGTAGTATTACGGTAAGAGCGGTAAATAGTATTGCCAGCCAAAATCATTTTAAAAGGGCTATCTTCGGGTTCAGCTACTTCTTCGCGCCAACCCGGTGAACAACAAGTGTGAGTTACAGCAAAAATAACTTGCTCAGCACCAAGCAACAAACACCAGCGCGCATTGCCAGCCGCTGTCCGACCAGTGTCAAGCTCATCATCGCGAATAATTACTGCTGACCCTAGTAACGCTTTTTCATAATCCTGCCAGATAATAGGAATACCGCTATCTGTTTGCAGTTGCTCAAGCAAGCGCAAAGTATCAGCTGTAAGCTCGACATTGATATTAATCTGCCCATTAGCCAGACGCTCTTTGGGTCTAAATAATACTGGAACAGATAGGGCCTTAGCTAGTTTTACGGCTCTTTCCAAAGATCCTTTGTCCGGAGAAAACACATAACATTGTTTATTGTTAGCCTTAATTTCTTCCATAAAATCAAGCAGAGAAGCAGCAAAAGCTGAAGTCGGATCAACATTAGTCATATTAAGACCTGCTTCCAAACCATTAATAATTGTTTGCTGCGAATGACAATCGCAAACAATCAAGCTATCAACGCCATTTTGTTTTAGGCTATGCAAAAACCAACGATTACGTTGAATCTCCTTAGGTTTTTCAGCGTGATCTTGGCGCCGATAAGCCATAAAAGGCATAACCACTGTTAGAGTTTTAGCCATATATTGGTGTTTGATGGCCCAAATAAGCTGGAGACCTTGCAAAACCAGGGAGCCACTGTGGCTAGCCATAAAAAATACTACGTGCTTGCCGGCAACATCAACAAACTTGGGAATTTTATCGTTAAATTCGCCATCACGCCAATTGGAATAATTAATGTGTGACAGCTTCAAATCGGGGTCATTCGGCCTAAGAGCATTTAAACGATCAATAATCCTAACTGCCAGATTATGCATCTCGCCTTCGCTGCAAAGCAAGACAAAGCCGGGCATGAAACACTCTCCTGGTTGAGGGTAAAAGCATGTGAAGGTACTAGAATTTGCCTTAATCTAAAAACATATTACTTACTTTGTCAAACTAAAAATAGCGCCTAAATTTAGGCGCTATTTTGTCAAGCTATAAATCCTCCTACTTGTTTAGACCACAAGCGTTTATAAAAACCATCTTTCTTTTTTAATAACTCTTGGTGACTACCCGTTTCAATAATTCTACCCTGATCAATAACTACAATTCTATCCATCTTCATAATTGTTGATAAACGATGAGCAATAACAATTACAGTTTTGTCTTGCATTAAATTAGCAAGTGCTTTTTGGATTAATTCTTCTGACTGCGAATCAAGACTTGAAGTAGCTTCATCTAAAACTAAGATTGGCGCATTCTTAATAATTGCCCGAGCAATTGCTACTCGTTGTCTTTCACCACCAGAAAGTCTAACACCCCTTTCTCCTACAAAAGTTTCGTAAGCCTCGGTAAACCCTTTAATAAAATCATGAGCATGCGCAAGTTTAGCCGCCTTAATTACCTCTCCTTCACTTGCTCCCCACAAGCCATAGGCAATATTTTCACTTAAGGTACGATGAAATAATACTGGATCTTGATTTACTAAAGCAATATTTTCCCACAAGCTTTCCTGACTAACATTACTAATATTTTGTCCGTCGAGCAATATCTGTCCTTTGGTCAAATCATGTTGGCGCAATAAAATACTAGCAATGGTTGATTTACCACCACCCGACGGACCAACAATGGCTACTTTTTCTTTAGGCTTGATGCTTAAATTAAAATCTTTAATAACTTTTCTAGTTTGATTATAACTAAAACTAACATTATTAAATTCAATTTTACCAGCTGATATCTGCAAACGTTTAGCTTTTGGCAAATCAATAATTTCATGAGGAGTTTCTAAGGCCTCGGTCATTTCTTGAGCATCAGCCATGGCTTCATAATAATATCTAATAATGCGACCAAAGTCCCACAGACGATCAAACATATTAATTAAATAAGTTTGAATCAAAACAAAGTCACCAATAGTAATTAAACCAGCTTGCCATAATTTTATTGCATAAAACATCAAGCCGATTTCTAAACCGGTCATCATCAAAGTCTGCACACCATCAAAAATATTGGTTAGATTCCAAGAAAATTGACGAATAGCTTGTAGCTGAGAAGTAATTTTACGAAAAGCATTATTTTCTCTGGTGTAACCGTTAAATAATTTAATATTCAGTTGGTTAGTAATTGTATCAGCCAATACTCCACTTACCTTGGAATCTAGTTCACTCCGCTTTACATCGTATTTTAATTTATAACGGCTAAAGAAAAAATTAATTACACAAAATAATATTACCCAAACTAAAACTGCCAGACCTACCCAGACTTGGCGTTGCATCAATACATAAACTATTAAAGATACACTAACTATACTCGGAATTAAACTCCAGATAAAAACCTCCATAACAGCGCCAAAGGAGTAAACAAAACGATTCACCTTTTTGACTAGTGAACCGGCAAAGTTATTATTAAAAAACGAAACTGAATGTTTATGTAAATAAGCAAAGCAAGAATTGAACAAATCAGCCATTACTCGTGTCTGAAAATAACTAGAAGTAAAGCTTAATACTCGCCAACAGGACCAGGTAAATAATTTAATCCCTAAAATAATAATCAACACTTCTGTAAATTGCCCCAAGCTAGCAGCTGAACCAGTTGTAGTAAGTAAATCAAAAAACTTTTTATAATAAATCGGGCTCAAGACATTGCCGGCTGAAGCTAAAATTACAAAAATAAAAATAACAAAAAAAGCTACACGGTATTTTAATACGTGCTTAAAATAATAAGCAAAAGTTTGCTTAGTAAGGTTTTTCTTATTTGTTTTATTCATAAATACTAAGACGTTTTAACTAGTCTTATATTACAACTATTTTAGATTATTGACTACCTGTTAAAAAATTGCTAGATTTTTTAGGTTGTTTCCGTTATTTACCAAAAACGCCAAGGAGCAGCCGTGCGCGAACAAAATCAAAGCACTTTGTCTGATATTTGTGACTGCGACTGCCATGAATATGGACATTTAAAACATTGTGAATGTTGTCTAATATGCCCTTATTGTCAACAAAAAATTAAACACTACTTTTACGAAGACCACATTAATAATAATTGCCCCATAAAAAGCATCCCCATCCAAAGACTAGAGTAGCTAAAATAAACTTGGCCAAAATAAATAGCCCTGAACCATGCGGCACAGGGCTATTTTTAATTTTATTTAAAGATTAAAGTTGAGTTTTGATAGCAGCGGCTAGTCTTTCAATAGCAGTTATAAAAGCTGCCTTGCGTAAATCAATTTTATATTTTTCGCTATTAGCATAAACACCCCCCCAAGCTGTCATCATTTTTTCTTTTAGCTGAGTAGCCACCTCTTCAGCCGTCCAATAATTATTACTCAAATTTTGTAACCATTCAAAATAAGAAACAGTTACGCCCCCAGCGTTAGCTAAGACATCAGGGATCAGTAAAATATTTTTATCGTGTAAAATCTCATCTGCCTCTGGCAAAGTTGGACCATTCGCAAGCTCTAAAACAATTTTAGCTTTTATTTCTTTAGCAATCTCTGCATTAATTTGATTTTCTAAAGCTGCTGGAATAATAATATCAACCGGTAAAGCAAAAAATTCTTCTTTACTTAGTTTCTTAGGCCCAACAAAATTATCTAAATTGCCACCAGCTTGTTTATGTTTTTTGACTTCTTCTAAATCTAAACCTTTAGCATCATAAACAGCGGCCGATGAGTCAGCGATAGCTACCACCTTATAGCCATTAGCCTTTAGTAAATCGGCCATTACGCTACCAGCATTACCAAAACCCTGAATAGCAACATTTAAATTTTTAGCTTTTAATTTCAAACCTTCAACAGCTGCTTCTAAAACGTAAAAACCACCTTGAGCTGTAGCTGTACCTCTACCTAGGGAACCTCCTAGCTCTACGGGCTTACCAGTAACTACGCCCGGACTTTTTTCACCAACTAATTTTGAATATTCATCAGCAATCCAAGCCATAATTTCTGGTGTTGTATAAACATCAGGAGCAGGAATATCTTTTTTTGGTCCAATTACATCGCGAAAGGCCCTTACCCAAGCGCGTGACAATTGCTCTAATTCATTTTTAGACAAACTTTTAGTATCAACAATAATACCACCCTTACCACCGCCCATAGGAATATCAACCACCGCACATTTGATAGCCATCCAAAAAGCTAAAGCTTTAACTTCGGATAAATCAACTTGCGGATGAAAACGTAAACCACCTTTGTAAGGACCGCGGCTACTATTATATTGTACACGATAAGCTTGAAACAACTGCCAAGAGCCATCATCGCGCCTTAAAGGTAAACTAGCATCGACTACCCTTTCTGGTTCTGACAAACGAAGCAATACCTCTTTGTCTAATTTCATTATTTGAGCAGCCTTTTCTAGCTGCCTTAAAGCATTATCAAAAGCATTCATATTTTTTTGTTTAATATTTATTATTTACCCCAATCCTGACCAACAAGTTTACCACCCTGTAAATATTTACAGGCCTGCAGAGCAGCCTTGGCTCCTTCGCCAGCAGATATTACTACTTGTTTATAAGTAATTTGAGTTAGATCGCCAGCAGCAAAAACACCAGCAGCACTAGTCTCATTATCAGCCGAGACTAATACTTCATTGGCTGAATTTAAATTAAGTAAATCTTTTAACCAAGCTGTTTTAGCCAAGTGCCCAATCTCTACAAAGATACCGTCCACTGCTAATATTTGTTCTTGTTGATTAGCATCAAAATAAACCATGGCCTCTACCTTGTTCTGCCCCTTTATTTCTTTACTAATTCCATTAAAGATAACTTTAATATTATCTGTGTGCAAAACCTGATCAATCAAAACTTGTTCGCCCCTAAACTGATCGCCGCGCACCAAAACATAAACTTGCTTAGCAATTTTACTTAAATATTCAGCAGCATCCAAAGCCGCATTGCCACCGCCAACCACCACCACATTTTTGCCTTTATATAAAGGGCCATCGCAGGTAGCACAGTAAGCAACTCCCTTACCGGTTAATTCTTTTTCACCAGGCACATCTAAATTTCTAGGTGTTAAGCCAAAGGCTAAGATGACAGCTCGTGCATTGATCTGTTGACCATCAACAGTTTTAACTAGAAAATTATTTTCAACTTTTTCAATCTTGTCTACTTCACTAAAAATAAAATTTGCACCAAAACTCTCTGCCTGCTCTTTCATTTTTTGGGCAAGCTCTGGACCAGAAATTTTTTCATAGCCTGGATAATTTTCAATATTTTCGGTTAAGGCCATTTGTCCACCAATGTCTTTACTAATTACCAAAGTTTTAAAAGCACGACGCACCGCATAAATAGCCGCGGCTAACCCTGCTGGACCAGCACCTACCACTACCACGTCGTAATTTAAATTGTCTGCCATATTTTTAGGCTGCAAACTTATTAATTTTTTCAAGCAAGCTAGCCTTGCCTTGCATACCAATCATTTCATCAACCACCTGACCATCTTTAAATAATTTTAAAGTAGGAATGCTCATAATTTGAAACTCTTGGGCTGTTTGTTGATTTTCATCAACATTAAGCTTGCTAATTTTTATATTTTCTTTAGCTTTTAATTCTTCTGCTAGAGCTTCAATAATAGGACCTTGCATTTTACAAGGACCACACCAAGGTGCCCAAAAATCTACCAGGGCTACCCCCTTAAAATCTTTAATCTCTTTTGAAAAATTTTGATCAGTTAATTCTATTGCCATAAATTTATTTTAAATTATTTATTTAATTATCTTTTAAAATTATTATTTACTTTATAAGTTTAGGTGTGCTGAAAAAAAGTGTCAATTAAATCCAAAACCTCCTTGCGCTTCAACATTGTTTGTCCGCGATAACAACCATTTAACTTAGCCGCGATTAAATTTTTCGCCACCGCATCCAAAGACGCCCGCGAAGCAAAGGCTACTCTAATAATCTCTTCTACTGGCCTTTGATCAACATACATTTTTTCAATGGCCTTTACTTGGCCACTAATACGGTGCAGTTGTGCAATAATTTTTTCTGGCTGACAAACTTGTGCTTTCATTTTTATAAAAATATTATTTGTATATACCCCTATAGGGTATATTAGCACAAAATAAAAAAACGGTCAAATAAAAAAGTCCTGCTAAAAAGCAGGACCAAAATAACAAGAAACGTTTATCTTGCTTAGGACGAAAAAACAGAAGTAAATTTTTGACAAGTACAGCCTCTCAAACAATCCGTTTTACTCAAATGTTGAATCGTTGCCAACAAAACCTGAGACAAGCGCACCATATTATCAGACATTACCCTCTTAACATGATCACCTTTTAAAGGATCGCCTGTTTCTGGACAAAGATTACTAACGCAAGCCAACAACCCATAGCTCATACCTGCTTCGCGCGCTAAAACTGCCTCTGGAAAACAAGTAGACATACTCAAAAAATCAATTCCCTCTTTGCGGTATTTTTCAATTTCAGCCCTAGTTTCAAATCTAGGACCTGGCAAAGTAGATCCTAAAATTCCATTGTGTTCAATTTTGCCGTGGCTTACATTAAATACTATTTCTGCTATTTTACTACAAAACAAATCATCCATTGATCTGTGAAAATTAGCTGAGTCAACACCAACCATATTAGCAAAAGTAAAAGGCAAAGCAGTATAATCAATTGCATCTACTGGGCAATAAATTTCGCCAGTCTGTGGAACACAAACATTAACACTATTTCTAATAGCACCAACTGCTGAAGTGGCTAATACTACTTTTACACCCAAAATCTGAGACAAAAGATACATGTATTTTTGCTGCGCATTAGTCTTAAGCAATTGATGTGGTAAAGAAAAATCACCAAAACAATGATGCCTATCAATAAAATAAATTATGTCACTGCCAATTTCTAAGGCATAATAAAAAATGTCATCACCATAAATATGTTCAAAACGCTTAGCTTTTTGAAGCTTACTACCGGCACCAATTAAACTAAAGAAAAATTGCTCCATACCAGTGCCACCAATTATGCCAATCTTCATTTTTACTCCTTGTCTGTTAAGGGACATCTTGCCGGGACAATAAAACATCCCTACCTTAAACATTTGCTAGCACTTTGTCAAACTTAAAGTTTTTATATTTAAAATTTTTTAAATAATTTTACTAATATTAGCTAAAATAATAAATTTTACGCAGAATTAGCTATTTTAAAAACCTCATTTTATTGAGGTTTTTAATCTTATTTTATATATTTTTCTTCAAAAGCTTTTTGATCTCCAAATTCTACAAAATCCTTATGGTGTTCTGGTGGTATAAAATTATGATCAGCCTTGTGCTTTATACCACACCAATATTTTTCTGTTTTTCCAGCTATGGTCAAAGAATAATGCAATAAACCATTAGCATATCCACAATAAATACAATTTAGCTTTTGGAACAAGTTTAAATACTTTAGTTTATATCTATCAATTTTTATATACTCAGAACGCTTAACTAATTCAAAACCATAAACTGGAAAACTAATGTGATGATAGATCTCTATAAAAATATCTAGAATTACTAGTGGTATAAAAACCATCCAAATGAGTGGAATTAATAAAACGTGAATAATTATCTTTTCTCGGTGTTTAAAATAGTCCATTTTTTATTATTAACTAATTAGTTCAAAATTAAAGTAAAAATAAATAGCCACAAATAATTGGCCTGGTGTCCCCGAGAGGAATCGAACCTCTATTTAGGCCTTAGGAGAGCCTTGTTCTATCCATTGAACTACAAGGACAAATATTAATACTAACTAAAATGTATTTTTTTACTTTAAAAAATTAGCTAATATTATATAATATTTTGTGTCGTATTATATTATGGTAATAAATTTGTTAAGGCCGAAAAGTTGGCTTCTAAATAATACAAAATACCAAACAGAATAAAAATGCCCACAAATATCAATCCTATTCTTTTTAAATCACTTTTTACAAAAGCTCTGTCTTCCATCTTTTTAAATTAAATATTAATTAATAACGAGCTTATTTTAATATAAACAAGCAAAAATGTCTAGAAATTATTTTGACTTTTTTGCTTGTTTAATCTAAAATTTAAACACTTTAACCTTAACACAAAACTTTTATGTTTAATAAAAATCAAGCCATTGTCAATAATAAAAGCATTGAAACCATTATTGGCCCATCTGTAAGGGTTGAGGGTGACTTTAAAGGCGAGGGAGATCTTATTATTGAGGGTATTTTAGTTGGCAGTTTACAAACTAAAAATAACCTAAAAATTGGAGAAAACGCAGTAGTAGAAGCCGGCATTAAGGCTAATAATGCCTTTATTTCAGGAAAAGTTAAAGGAAATCTAGTAATTAAAGGCAAATTAGAAATCACTGGCACCGCTATTATATTGGGCGATATTAAAACTCAACTTATCTCTATTGAAAGTGGAGCTATTATACAGGGTTCTGTTACTATGCCTGTTAATGATGTAAGTAAAGAAGAGTCTCGTAAAAATAAAGAAAAAATATCTGAAACAACAGTAGAGGATAATATTAATACTGTTGATCAAGCTTAAATAAACTATGTATTTATATATATACGATAGTTTCCTCAACGACAAAAAATATAACGATTTACTAATACAAATTGAAAAAAGGATTACCGATTTAGGCATCAAAGGACGAGTCGCCAGGTTATCTATCTTAAAAAACATGAAAGAGCTAATTACGGACGCTGTTAAAGACGGCGTAAGCACCGTAGTTGTTATTGGTAATGTTCAAACTTTTGCTAAGGTTATTAATATTGTGGCTGATTTAGATGTGGTTTTAGGCTTAATTCCAGTGGATAATGACAACCGCATTGCTAAAATGCTTGGTATACCACCAAAGGTTTTGGCCTGTGATGTAATTGCTTCCCGTATTGTTAAAAAAATTGACCTTGGTATTATTAATAATCATTATTTTATTGGCAGTGCTGAAATTAATAATAGTGAAGTATTCTTAGAAAATAATGGCTATACTATTCAACCTACTACTACCAACAATCGTATTGTAATTTATAATTTTGCTAGCCCCAGTGGAAACATTAGCTCAAGTCCCATTGATGGCATTTTAGAAGCCGTAATAACGCCCATTAAAAGCACCTGGTTGGGTAAAAAAGAGATTACTGGTACAGTTTTACCTTTTACTAGTTTGCGTATTGCTAGCCAAGCACAGGAGCAAGTTTCTATTTTAAGTGATGAACAAACTATCATGAAAACTCCGGCTGAAATAAAAATAGCCCCTCAAAAACTTAAAGTAATTGTGGGGCCAGAACGTTGTTTTTAATTTTTTATCTAATATTAGCAAAAAAACAGCTTTTAAGCTGTTTTTTTATTATTTTTCCCTAAGATTAAATATTGTTGAAAAACAGAGAACAGAGTAGTAAATAACCAATACATGGTAAGCCCGGCTGGTAGACTAGAGCCAATAAAAATAGTAATTACTGGCATAAAATAAAGCATTTGTTTATTCATCATAGCGCTCATACCGCCAGTACTAGCATTTTTGCCACCTAA
This sequence comes from uncultured Gammaproteobacteria bacterium, assembly GCA_964633905.1. GTDB lineage: Bacteria > Patescibacteriota > Patescibacteriia > UBA1558 > GWA2-36-10 > CAZWIT01. Next base: position 55,610 of record CAZWIT010000005.1, read on the forward strand.
TAGCATTTTAGATTGCCAAAACTGAGCCAAACCAGCTAGTACTGCTAGTAAAATATTTTTATTAGCTAAATCAATAAAACCAAAAGCAATAGTATTTAATGAGCCTGGGTTAGCCACGAAAGCATATAAAGCAGACAAACTACTTTCTTTGGTCAAACCATCATAAAAAACACGATAAATAGCAAATAAGAATGGTAATTGAATTAAGGTAGGCAAACAAGAAGCAAATGGATTGATCTTTCTTTCTTTATATAAAGACATTAGCTCTGGACCCATTTTTTCTTTATTGTCCTTGTATTTTTCTTTAAGAGCTTCTATTTCTGGTTGAATTAGCTGTAATTCTTTTTGAGACTTAATGGCTGATTTAGAAAGAGGATATAATATTAAACGAATTAAAAGGGTTAATAATAATATAGCCACACCCAAATCGTGTCCTGGAACACTATTGTATAAAAAAACTAGTAAATTAAAGATTGGTTGATAAAAAATTGTATGAAACATAAATTTTTATTTAATTGGATCGTGACCACCTTTGGACCAGGGATGACAACGCAATAAACGATAAGAACACATAATTACACCCTTATAAGGACCATGTTTGCTTATTGCTTGCCGACAATATTCTGAACAATGTGGCTCAAAGCGACAAAATCCATAAGGATAAAATCCTTTTAATAAACCATCGTCTGGTGATAAGGTTTTTTGATAAATATTAATAATAAACAACAATATTTTCTTTAAAAACTCATTAAACCAGGAAAATATCATGATTTTTTATTCAATAGCTTAATTTGATTATAGGCAAATTCTATTTGTTTTTTTAATTCAACAAAATTTAGCTCTAAGGCACTTTTTTTAGCTATAATTAGCAAATTATATCCTGGTTTTAAGTCTTTTAAAAAACTTCTATTTATTTCTCTTAGTCGTCTTTTTAATAAATTTCTTCTACTTGCCCTTTTATCAACTTTATTTGAAACTATAAAACCAATCTTAATGTCCTTATCTTGATTAGCTAGATATTTTAAGGTTAGTTGCGGCAAAAAAAAGGTTTTACCAGATCGGATTAACCTTTTTATTTCTAAGTCAGTGTTTAATCTGTTGTTTTTGGCCAACATAAGCCAAAATTATACAGAAATTTTAGCCCTACCTTTAGCGCGACGACTTTTTAAAACCCTACGACCAGTTGCACTACTCATTCTCTTACGAAAACCGTGGCTTCTGGCTCTTTTTTTCTTTTTTGGTTGGTATGTTCTTTTAGTAGCCATAATAAAATAATTAACTGTTTTAAGATAACATAAAAGCCTTATTTTTTCAAGGCTTAAGTTTTATCCACAAATATCAACAACTTATTCACAACTTGTAAACTATTGTGATTATTTGAGTTAATTATATTTTGTGCTATATTTATAGCAGTTTTAAATAGGGGTGAAGCATGGAAAATCGTGAAAAAATTTGGCAAAGTGTTTTGGGTCAATTAGAGCTACTAATTAGTCGCGCTAATTTTACAACCTGGTTTAAAAATACTTTTTTAGCTGAACACAACGAACAACAAGTAATAGTAGGGGTTCCTAATTCCTTTACTAAAGTTTGGTTAGAAAAAAAATATCATGATCATATTACCAAATCTTTAGAAAATATCTTATCTATAAATAATCTACAGGTTATCTACAGGGTTGAAAATAGGGATATTGCACCTAATATTAGCCAAAATATTGCTGAAATTAAAGAAGCAAATCAGACTCCTGTGCATAACCAAACAGTTATAAACAACAATAAAACCATTAATAAATTTGGTTTAAATACTAGCTATAATTTTAGTAATTTTATTGTTGGGCCAGGCAATGAACTTGCTCAAGCAGCTTCTATGGCTTGTGCTCAAAAACCAGGTGAAACTTATAATCCATTATTTATTTATGGCGGTGTGGGCCTTGGCAAAACCCACCTTGTTCAGGCTGTTGGAAACTATATTTTGGCTAAAAATCCACAAAAAAAGATACTTTACATAAACAGTGAAAAATTTACTAATGACTTTATTTTTGCCATAAAAAGCGGCCACACTGATAAATTCAAAGAAATATATAGAAATGTTGATGTTTTATTAATAGACGATATTCAATTTATAGCCGGTAAAGAACAAACCCAGGAAGAGTTTTTCCATACTTTTAACGCTCTTCATCAAAATAACAAACAAATAGTCATCTCGTCAGACCGACCACCCAAGGCAATTGCCGGTATTGAAAACCGCTTAATTTCTCGTTTTGAATGGGGAATGATAGCTGATATTTCTTTTCCTGATTTAGAAACTAGAGTAGCAATTCTTGAAACTAAGTGCCAACAAAAAAATTATAATCTTGCTACTGAAATTATTCACCTAGTAGCTGAAAGTATCCAGGAAAATATTCGTGAACTAGAAGGAGCTTTAAATAGAGTAATTGCTTTTCATCAGCTTAATAACACTCAACCAAGTCTAGAAAGCGTACGCGCCCTCTTAGGAGGAATTTCTGCTAATCCTAAAAAAGCTGGGCTTACTACTAAAAAATTATTAAAAACAGTAGCAGATTTTTTTGATATTTCCCTAGATGAATTGCTTGGTTCTAGTAGAAAAAAAGAATTGGTCGTACCTAGACAGATTGCCATGTTTTTGATGCGCGAACAATTAAAAAGTTCTTTTCCTAACATCGGACAAGAAATAGGGGGTAGGGATCACACTACTGCTATGCACGCTTGTTTAAAAATTTCAGACCTAATAACTAGTGATGAAAAAATGAAAAACGATCTGGCTGTTCTGCGTCAAAAACTATATGAATAAATTGTGTATAAATTACTAAAAGATTGTGTGTAAAAAAATTAAAAATATATTTTTAAACGCTTATCAACAGTCTGAATAAAATTTTTGCACAAGATAAAACCTGTTTATACACAAAAATAATATTGAAAAACTAGAAAAATAGCCAATAAAAATAAGTATTCTTAACACTTCTGCACATTTCCGCAATAGCCTATAACTACTACTTTATTTATAAATATATATATAATAATACTATGAAAATAATTTGCACCCAAGAAAATTTAAATAAAGGATTAAATTTAGTCTCCCACATTGCAAATAAAAATAGTAATTTGCCAATCTTAAATAACGTATTATTTAAAGCTAATAAAGATGGTTTAACTTTAATTACCACTGATTTAGAAATTGGTATAAAAGTATTTGTGCGTAGCAAGGTGGTAGAAGAAGGAGATTTTACCATTGATGCTAAACTATTAAATAATTATGTTAGTTTATTACCAAAAGAAAATATTGATTTAAATCTTAATGAAGGTTCTTTGGAAATAAAAAGTGCTAATCAAGAAACTAGTATAAAAGGTTTGGATGCCGAAGATTTTCCCTTAATACCAGAAATTGAAAAGACCAACGAAGTTTTGATACCAGCTGCTGATTTAAAAAAAGCCCTAAATCAAGTTTTGTTTTCAGCCTCTTTGGATAGTTCTCGAATCGAAATTAATGCTGTTAATTTTAATTTTTATAAAGAGAATTTAACCTTAGTCGCTACCGATAGCTATCGTTTAGCAGAAAAGAAAATAAAAATTAACAATCAGAGTAAAGAAGCAAATTTAATTATTCCTCTTAAAACACTACAAGAACTAAACAGGATTATAGCTGAACAACCTGGAGAAGATTTAAAATTATATTTTAATGAAAATCAAATACTTTTTGTTTTTGATGGCGTGGAGCTTGTTTCTAGGGTAATAGATGGTCATTATCCTGATTACAAACAAATTATTCCCAGTAGTTTTGTGACTAAAGTAAAATGTGATCTAAACAAGCTAATTCCAGCTATTAAGGCTGTTTCCTTGTTTTGTAAACAAGGAATTAATGATATTAAGTTGAGTTTTGAGGAAAAAAGCGGGGAAATAATAATATCAACAGCCTCTTCTTATACTGGTAATAGTATTGCCAGGATTCCAGCTGAAATAAAAGGGGAAAACAACGACATAGTCTTTAATTATCGTTATTTGTTAGATGGTTTAAATAATATTGATAGTAGCCAGGTTTATCTACAACTAAACAACAATGCTTCGCCTGGTCTTGTTCAACCAGGTGATAATCAAGAATATATATATTTAATTATGCCTATTAGACAATAGCTTTTGCTATTTCTAATAAAATTTGGTATAATTTTAAGACCTTAATATTTGGCGTGTCGAACCCAAATTTTAAGACTTCAGAATAATCATAGATTTTTCTCGTATTGAGAAACTAAAAGCACCTTAGCGCGATAAGGTGTTTTTTAGTTAAAAAAACACCCAGCCAAAACCGGACTTTGGCGGGGTGTTAAGGATTTTTGTATTTTTACAAGTCTTTATCAAAGAGGCAGATTAGGTATATGGCAATATAGGGTGCGCCAAGTAAAATCACGAAATATGGCAGGGCAATCAGAAATCCTTGTGATAAGCCTAGTCCGAACAAATATCCAGGCACCCAACCCAGTGTTTGGAAGGGTGCAGCTATAATAGATATTGGATCAAGGTAGTAGCCTTGGTGTTTTTCTTTAACAAAAACATATACAAATGGCCACAAAAAACACAAGACAGTTGCTGCCAGCGGCCCAATAAGACTTGTTGCTAGCAAATAAACAAAAGCACCAGCGGCAAATTGTCCCAAGGCCTCCTTGCGCATGTAAGAGTCTTTGGCAAAATTGTATAAGTGATACAAAAAAACAAAGATTAAGGCAAAGGGAAGAAGGTCGGAAATAGGACGAAGTAAGAGGGTTTTGGGTAGTTTTGAAAACAGTAGGTTGTCGTTGGCCCAACCCAGCAAGTAATTAATATTAAGAATGCTGAATAAAAAACTCAGACTGGTACAAGCGACAATGCCTAGGACAAAGGGTAAAAATAGTTTTTGTAAGAACCAGGCAAGGTGTTTCATGGTGTGGCTCCTTTTTAAGGTTGACAACGGACGCGGCAAACAGACTAATATTAACGATAATATCAAAATCTTGTCAATTGAATTAATTGGTTTTTTTTGTTAAGATGGCTTATATATGATTGCTTACATAAAAGGAGTAATTTTAGAAAAAACAGAGCGCTCAGCCATAGTTTTGACCAATGGCGTTGGTTATGAGGTTTTTTTAAGCTTGCGAGATCTACAAAAAGTAGAAAAAAGTAGTCAGCAAGAATTTTTTATTTACTCCTATATTAGGCAAGACAGTTTTGATTTATATGGTTTTCAAAATTTATCAGCCATAGATTTATTTAAAAAACTTTTGCTGGTTTCTGGTGTTGGTCCAAAAAGTGCAATTAATATTTTAGGTCTTGCCGAAGTCGATGATTTAAAAAAAGCTATTACCAGTGGTGATCCTAGTTTTTTTCAAAAAGTTTCTGGTGTTGGTAAAAAAACAGCCGAAAGAATTGTAGTAGAACTTAAAGAAAAATTTATTAATGACATTAGTAATATTGCTGGTCCTATTGGCGGTGATCGCCAAGTAATAGAGGCCCTACTTTCTTTGGGTTATAAAGAAAAAGAGGCTATGGAGATGGTTAAAAAATTACAAGGAGATGAGATTGATCTTTCGGCTAAAATAAAAAAAGTTTTGCAAAATTAATTTATGGATGTTTTTTTAGATCAAAATTATCAAGATCAGTTTTTGGCTCAACAAAATATTTCAGGCGCTTTTTTACAAAGTAGGTCCTGGGAAAAATTTTTAATTGCCCAAGGAAAAAATACCTGGCGTTTTAGTTTTAAAGAAAAAGATGAATTATTAGGAACTTGTCTTCTGTATGAAAACAAACTCTTACTAGGCAAGAGCTACTTAATGGCCGCCAAAGGACCAATTTTTTATAAGGAATTAACAGAAGAAAAAAAAATAGAGTTGGTAGAATTATTTTTTTCCAGCATTAGAGACATAACAATAAAGACAAAAAAATATCAAGAATTATTTTTTCGAATTGAGCCAAAACATTTTTTAAAAATTAAAGAATTACAACGCAGCTTAGACGTGGATCCGCGCGAAACATGGTTAAGTGATATTAGTAGGCCATTGCCCGAAGTTTTACAAGATAGTCACCCTAAAACTAGATATAATATCGCCTTGGCACAAAAAAAGGGGGTAGAAGTAAGTTTTAGTAGCGATAAAAAAGATATTATTGTTTTTTTAGATCTTTTAAACAAAACTGCTCAGCGCCAAAAAATAGGAATTCATCCCCAAAAATATTTTGAGCTTTGGGCAGAAACACTTTTTGCTAATAATTTTAGTGAACTTGCTATTGCCAGTATTGCTGGGCAGCCGGTAGCAGCTAATTTAATGGTGGGTTTTGGTAATATTGTTACTTATGTACACGGTGCTTCTGATTATGCGGCTCGGACCAGTATGGCACCACACTATCTGCATTGGTCTTGCTTAAAAAGATATCAAGAGCAAGGCTATAAATTTTATGATTGGTGGGGCATTGCTCCGCAAGACGGTAGCAAGCCTTCTTTAGAAGGAGTGAGTAGGTTTAAAATGGGTTTTGCGGGCTCAAGACAAATAGCATCTGGTACTTATGATTTTGTGTATGAGGATTCTTGGTACAAGGCTTATCAGGTTTTTCGTAAGTTACGCAGAAAGTTAAAATAATATGATTAAAAAAACTATAAAAAAATTATTACCTAAAAAAATATTATTTTTTTATCACTGGTTTTTAGCACAAAGTGCCAGTTTTTATTATGGCATGCCCAGCGAAAAATTAATTGTCATCGGCGTAACTGGTACCAATGGCAAAACCACCACGGTTAATTTTATTGGCCAATATTTAGAAGCCCTAGGTCAAAAGGTAGGTTTTATTTCAACTGTTAATTTTAAAATAAATGAAAAAGAATGGTTGAATGATAAAAAAATGACAATGCTGGGTCGCTTTGCTACGCAAAAACTTTTAAAGCAAATGCTAAAAGCTGGCTGTAAATATGTAGTTATTGAAAGCTCTTCTCAGGGCATAGAACAATATCGTCATGTTGGTATAAATTATGATGTTTTGGTTTTTACTAATTTGACACCAGAACATATCGAGGCCCATGGTGGTTTTGAAAAATATCGAGCAGCTAAAGAAAAACTATTTTATCATCTAGGTAGATGTCGCCATAAAAAAATTGCTGGCAAAAAAATTGCCAAAGTAATTATTAGTAATAATGACGATGCGGAGACAGAGCGTTTGCGCAAAGTAAAGAGTGATAATTTTTTTACTTACGGCATTAAAACAAAGGCAGACTATTTTGCTACTAATATTATTAGTCAAGAAAATAAATTGAGCTTCCAACTCAAGGAAGTGTTGGTGGAAAATAATTTTTTAGGCGATTTTAATATTTATAATACTTTGGCAAGCATTAGCGCGGTTTCTATTTTAGGTTTTAATTTAAAACAAATTGCCGAAAAAAAATTAAAAGGAGTTCCTGGTAGACAGGAGTGGATTGAAACAGGCCAAAACTTTTCAATTTTAATTGACTATGCTCCAGAGCCAGAAAGCTTAAAACAGCTTTATCAATCTTTAAATCATATAATGTACAAACATTTGATTCATGTGATTGGCTCTTGTGGTGGTGGTAGGGATAGGGCTCGTCAGCCAATTTTAGGTAAAATGGCAGCCCAAAAGGCAGATATTGTAATTGTAACTAATGAAGATCCTTACGATGATGATCCAGAGGCGATTATTGCCAATGTTGCGCAAGGAGCCCTGGAGAGTGGTAAGATATTAAACGAAAATTTGTTTAAGGTTTCAGAGAGACGAGATGCCATTAAAATGGCTCTTAGATTAGCCAAAAAAGAAGACTTGATCTTAATTACAGGTAAGGGCGCAGAACAATTTATTTGTGTTGCTAATGAAGAAAAAATTCCCTGGGACGATAGAGCGGTGGTTAGAGAAGAGCTTCAAAAAATAAGTCTAGAGGTTTAGTTTAGCTAAAAGTCTTATTTTATTGATTATTATTTAGCATTTTGTTTGTATTTGACATGTATTGTGGATAACTTGTATATAAAACCTTATTTTTGTGTATAATTTCGCTTAAATAAGGCTAAAAAATATATAATTTGACAAAAATTTATTTTTATATATAGTGATTTTTTGTCTAATATTAGCAATTTAATGCGCCAGAAAAGAGTCAATAAGTCTTTTTGGGCCCTAAGTCCTTGACAAGGAGCCTTTATTTTGGTAGCATTCAGGCATGAATTTTTCCTGGGCTAAGCTACTTTAGTCTTAATTTAATTAAATAACTGACCCAAATAGTACGGGTGAGTTTATTTTTTTGCGCCATAAAATTTATTAAAATATTAGCCACCTTTTTGGCTAAATTATAAATATCAACCAATATTTTTATGCCTCAAACCAAACTTGCGACTGCTCGCAAATTTTTTACGCCACAACAAGAAGCTATTCCATTACCAGACTTAGTGGAAGTGCAAAAAAAATCATATAATTGGTTTTTTTCAGAAGGCTTAAAAGAATTATTTGAAGAGATATCGCCGATTAGGGATTTTATTGGTCGCGATTTAGAACTTTATTTCTTGGATTATTATTTGGACGAACCAAAATTTGACGAGGTTACTGCCAAGTCTAAAAATCTAACCCACGAAGCTCCTTTGCGTGTTAATATTCGTTTGGTAAACAAACGTACTAATGAGGTTAAAGAACAGGAAATATATTTAGGAGACTTTCCTATTATGACTGAGCGCGGCACCTTTATTGTTAATGGTGTTGAGCGTGTTGTTGTTTCTCAATTAATCAGAAGCGCTGGTGTGTTCTTTACTTCTGAAGTGCATCGTGGTCGTCGTTATTATGGTGCTAAAATTATTCCTAATCGCGGTGCTTGGTTGGAAATTGAAACCGATGCTTCTAATGTTATTTATGTAAAAATTGATCGTAAGCGCAAGGTGCCAATTACAGCCTTGCTTAGGGCTTTAGGTAAAGGTACTAATGAAGAAATTTCTCAACTCTTTAGCGACGTGGATAATCATCCAGAAGTTAAATTTATAAAGAGCACCTTAGATAAAGATATTTCTCATAATGAAGCTGAAGGTTTGCGCGAAGTTTATCGCCGTATTCGTCCAGGTGATTTAGCAACCACTGATAATGCCAGGAGTTTAATTCACTCTATGTTTTTTGATTTTGATCGTTATGATTTTGGTAGAGTTGGTCGTTATAAAATAAATGCTCGTTTCAGCTTAGACCTTCCTAATAATAAAGAAACCAGAGTGTTGCGAGTTGATGATTTAGTTTTAGTAATCAAGGAAATTATTAGACTTAACCTTACTCAAGAAGAGGCTGATGATATTGATCACTTGGGTAATCGTCGTGTTCGAGCTATTGGTGAATTAGTCCAAGGTCGTTTTCGTATCGGCTTGGCTCGTATGGAAAGAATTGTTAAAGACCGCATGAGCACTTTGGATATTAATAGTCTTACTCCTAATCAATTAATAAACGCCCGTCCAGTTATTGGTGTAATTAAAGAGTTTTTTATGAGCTCTCAGCTTTCTCAATTCATGGATCAGGTGAATCCTTTGGCTGAACTAGAACATAAGCGTCGTTTATCAGCCATGGGTCCAGGTGGTTTATCTAGAGAAAGAGCTGGTTTTGAAGTTAGAGACGTGCACCGCACTCACTATGGTCGTATTTGTCCTATTGCTACTCCCGAGGGTCCAAACATTGGTTTGGTGGGACACCTAGCTTCTTATGCTCGGGTTAACGATTTTGGTTTTATTGAAACACCATTTTGTCGAGTTTTGCATGATATAGAAAATGATCCCAAGGTTACTGAAAATAAAATTGCTAGAATTGATATCGTTGATCCAGATAGCAAAAATATTATTGTAAAAGCCGGAGAAAAAATAAGCGCGAGCAAAGCCAAGGAACTGGCTCACTATAAAAATATCAACGTCGTTCCTATTAAGCCAATAGTAACTAAAGAAATTGTATATTTTGATGCTTTTGAAGAAGAAAAATATAACACAGCCGCGGCCACTACCCCAATTGACGAAGAGGGATATTTTGTTAATGAGTATGCAGAAATTAGGGTAAAAGGAAATCCAGCCTATGATAAAGTAGAAAAAATTGATTTACTAGATGTTGCCCCTAATCAGATTGTTAGTATTGCTACTTCTTTAATTCCATTTTTAGAACATGACGATGCTGTGCGTGCTTTGATGGGAACAAACATGCAGCGCCAAGCAGTTTCTTTAATTAAACCAGAAGCACCTGTTGTGGGAACTGGTGTGGAAGCAAAAGCTGCCATTGACTCTGGTCAGGTAATTGTAGCTAAAGAAGATGGCGAGGTAAGTATGGTAGACAGTTGTCATATTGAAGTTACTAATAAAGATGGAGTTGTTACTCAATACAATTTAAATAAATTTGCCCGCTCCAATACTTCTACTAGTATGAATCAACATCCAATTGTTGATAAGGGTGAAAAGATTAAACGTGGTCAAGCTCTAGCCGATGGTGCTGCTACTGATCACGGTGAGTTAGCACTAGGTCGCAATGTTTTGGTTGCTTATATGACTTGGGATGGTGGTAACTACGAAGATGCTATTTTAATTTCGGAAAGAGTTGTTAAAGGTGATTTTTATACATCTATCAGCATTGAAGATTATTCTATTGATGTTCGCGATACAAAACTTGGACCAGAAGTAATTACGCGCGACATTCCTAATGTTAGTGAAGAAAAATTAAAAGATTTAGATAGAGAAGGTATAGTTCGTATTGGTGCTAACGTTTCTTCTGGCGATATTTTAGTTGGAAAAATTACACCTAAGGGCGAAACTGAGCTTTCAGCTGAAGAAAAATTATTACGCGCCATTTTTGGTGAAAAAGCCAAAGATGTCAGGGACACTTCTTTATACTTGAAACACGGTGAACGAGGCAAGATTATTGATGTTAAAATATTTTCTCGTGACAAGGGTGATAAATTGCCAGCCGGCGTTATAAAAACTATTCAAGTAACTATTGCTCAGCTACGTAAAATTCAAGTAGGTGATAAAATGGCTGGTCGTCATGGTAACAAAGGTGTTATTTCTCGCGTTGTGCCTGAGGCTGATATGCCATTTTTAGCTGACGGTACACCAGTTGACGTTATTTTAAATCCCTTGGGCGTTATTTCTCGTATGAACTTGGGTCAATTACTCGAAACCCATTTGGGCTTAGCTGCTCGCACCTTGGGAATTAAAGTTGCAAGTCCAGCCTTAAATGGAGTGCCAGAAGAAATTATTAGAGAGCAATTGAAAAAAGCTGGTTGGCCAGAAGGTGGTAAAATACAATTATATGATGGTCGAACCGGACAACCTTTTGCTAACAAGAGTACGGTCGGCGTTTCTTATATTTTGAAATTAAACCACTTAGTAGAAGATAAAATTCACCAACGTTCTATTGGTCCTTACTCATTGGTTACTCAACAACCATTGGGCGGTAAAGCCCAATTTGGCGGACAAAGATTAGGAGAAATGGAAGTTTGGGCACTTGAAGCTTATGGTGCTTCTAATACTTTGCAAGAAATGATTACCATTAAATCAGACGATGTACCTGGTCGCTCTAAAGCTTACGAGGCAATTATTAAGGGCGAGCCAATTAGACGCTTGAATATTCCAGAATCTTTTAATGTCTTGGTAAGAGAATTAAAAGGCCTGGGCTTAGAAGTGGAGTTAATTGGCCAAAGAGAACGCAAGGTAGAAGACGTTGATTCAGAGACTAGGGAAATATTAGAAGAAGAAGCCCCTATTATTATTGATGCCGTTGCCTCCCCAGAAACAGATGCCGTAGGCGAATAATTTTTATAATTTTATTACAAGCTTAAAATAATAAGCTAAGAGCAAAAAAATATGCCAACACCATCATCAACCAAGACAACTTTTGTGGCTCCAGACAAGAATACTGTTCTAGAGTTTGATGCGATTAAATTAAGACTCGCTTCCCCTGAAGACATTCACAACTGGTCACACGGCGAAGTTTTGAAGCCAGAAACTATTAATTATCGTACTCAAAAGCCAGAAAAAGACGGTTTGTTTTGTGAAAAAATATTTGGACCAACCAAAGATTGGGAGTGTTATTGTGGTAAGTATAAAAGAATTCGTTATAAAGGTATTACTTGTGATAAGTGCGGTGTCGAAGTGACTAGAGCAGTGGTAAGGCGTGAGCGCATGGGTCACATTGACTTGGCAGCTCCAGTATCGCACATTTGGTTTTTGCGAGGTATACCATCTAAGATTGGTTTGGTTTTAGATCTCAGCATTCAATCTCTAGAAAAGGTAATTTACTTTGCTTCTTTTATTATTAATTATGTTGATGAAGCTGCTAGACAAGAAACAATCGAGCAGATTAAAAATGAATTAAAGAATAAGCGTAAACAAATTGATAACGAATTTAATCAACGTCAACAAGAAATTAATCGCCGCAAAGTTAAACTTTTAGCAGAAGGTGATCACAAAGATAAGATTGAAAAAAGTATTGAGCAAGAATTAGTTGCTTTAAATGTTGCCAAGATTGATAAAATTAAAACTTTAGAAGAAGCGGCTGAAATAGCTTTGCGCGAGCTAAAAGATTTGAAAGAATTGCAAATTATTTCTGAAAATAAATATCAAGAACTTTCTTTGCGCTATGGTCATGTTTTTGAAGCCGGTATTGGCGCTGAAGCTGTTAAAGAATTATTAAAGAAGATAGACTTAAAAAAACTTTACGACGACTTAGAAAAAGAAATTATTACTGCCATTCCTTCTAAGACTAAAAAATTAATTAGACGTTCTCGTTTAGTTAAAAGTTTGTTAATCAATCATATTAGGCCAGAGTGGATGATTATGGATGCGGTACCAGTTATTCCTCCGGACTTGCGTCCCATGGTTCAGCTTGACGGCGGTCGTTTTGCTTCCTCTGATTTAAATGATTTATATCGTCGGGTAATCAATCGCAATAATCGTTTAAAGAGATTAAAGGAATTAAATGCTCCTGAAGTTATTCAACGCAACGAAAAGCGTATGTTGCAAGAAGCGGTTGATGCTTTGATTGATAATAATGCTCGTCATGGTAAAACCGTAACTGCTTCCACTGGTCAACGTAGAATGTTGAAGAGTATTGCCGACATGTTAAAAGGTAAACAGGGTCGTTTCCGCCAAAATTTATTAGGTAAACGTGTTGACTATTCTGGCCGTTCTGTAATTGTTATTGGTCCTCATTTAAAGTTGTATCAATGTGGTCTGCCAAAAACAATGGCCTTGGAGCTTTTTAGACCATTTGTTATTTCTAAATTAATTAAAGCTGAGTTGGTTCATAATGTTCGTTCAGCTAATCGTTATATTGAGTCTGGTCAACCAGAAGTTTGGGCTATTTTAGAAGACATTATCAGAGGAGCTCATGTCATGTTAAACCGCGCTCCTACTTTGCATCGTCTAGGGATTCAAGCCTTTCAGCCAGTTTTAATTGAAGGTAAGGCTATTCAATTACATCCTTTGGTTTGTGCGGCTTTTAATGCTGACTTTGATGGTGACCAAATGGCCGTGCATGTTCCTTTGACTGAGGAGTCAAAACAAGAGGCAGCCGAAATAATGTTGTCATCTAAGAACTTATTAAAACCAGCCACTGGTGAACCAGTGACTATTCCTAACCAAGACATTGTTTGGGGTGGTTATTATTTAACTTATGTTAAAGCTGGCGCCAAAGTAGTAAAAGCTTTTAGCGATGAAGATGAGGCTGAAAAAGCATTTGCCCTAGGTATTGTAAATATTCAAGATTTGATAAAGGTAAGAATTGCTAAACTTAATAATCAAATCGTGGAAACTTCAGTAGGCAGAATTTTATTTAATAAAATTTTACCAACCGAAATAGCTTATATTAATGAAACTTTGGACAAAAAAGGTTTGAAAAATATTATTGCTGAATCTTTCCGTCGCTTGCCACATGACACTACTGTTAAACTGTTGGACGATATTAAAGACTTGGCTTTTAAATATATTACTACTTCTGGACTTTCTTGGGGTATGGAGGATATTCCAAAATTATCCGCTAAACCATCTTTAATTAAAGAGGGGGAAAAGAAAGTAGAAGAAATAAAAGAGCAATATCAAAACGGTTTGCTTACTAATCGGGAAAGGTATATTAAAGTTATTGAAGTTTGGAATGATATCAAAAATCGTATTAGCGAACAATGCAAGCCATTACTTGATCCACAAAATTCTATTGCAGGTATTATTAATTCTGGCGCCAGAGGTTCATGGGCACAGATGATTCAGATCATGGGTATTAAAGGTATGGTGGTAAACCCAGCCGGTGATGTTATGGAATTGCCAGTCAAAGCTTCTTTTCAAGAAGGCCTGGACGTTTTGGAATATTTTATTTCTACTCACGGAACTAGAAAAGGTTTGTCAGACACTGCTTTGCGTACAGCTTCGGCTGGCTATTTGACCAGAAGAATGGTTGACGTTTCTCAAGATGTGGTCATTTTGGAAGACGACTGTCATGATAAAGAAGGTTTGGTCATTACTCGCGAAGAAAGCAAGCTTTTAAATGAGCCGCTGCACGAAAGAATAATTGGTCGATTTTTAATAGATGATATTAAAGATGCTGACGGCAAGGTTTTAATCAAAAAGAATGTCTTGGTCACCAAAGAAATGGCCGAACATATTATTAAAGCCAATCCAGAAAAAGTTAAGGCTAGATCAGTTTTGACTTGTAAGGCAGTGCGCGGTATTTGTAAGCATTGTTATGGTTATGATTTGGGCTATAATAAATTAGTAGAAGCAGGAACGGCTGTTGGTATTGTGGCTGCTCAAAGTATTGGTGAGCCTGGTACTCAGCTTACCATGCGTACCTTCCACACTGGCGGTGTTGCTGAAGGTGATATTACCCAGGGTTTACCAAGGGTAGAAGAACTATTTGAAGCTCGTCCACCTAAAAAATCAGCCATTCTAGCCCCAGTTACAGGTATCGTTAGTATTGAAGACAACAATAGACTGGTTAGTAAAGATAATCGTTTAGTTAAAATTCAACCTCAGGGCTCAAGAATTGCTAAATATGAATTAGAAAAAGGCTTAGAACTCAAGGTAAAAGATGGTGACGAAGTGATAAAAGACCAACTCTTATTTGTTAATGAGGACGAAGAAGTTAGAGCTGGCTTTAAGGGCGTAGTAAAATTGACCAGTGACCAACTTCAAGTTATGACTAATAAGGATGAGGTGCAGGAAGTTATTATTCCAGCTGGTTACAGCTTGTGGGTGAGAGATAAAGATCTAGTAACAGAAGGTCAGCAATTGACTGAGGGTAGTATTGATTTACACGAGCTTTATAGCTTGCAAGGCAAATTGGCAGTTCAGAAATATATTATCAAAGAAATTAAACATATTTATTCTTCCCAAGGTCAAAATCTAAATGATAAACACGTAGAGTTAATTGTTAGACAGATGTTTTCTCGTATTTTAATCAAAGATGTGGGTGAGACCGAATTGTTGCCAGGCGAAGTAATTACCAATACTCAATTTATGGAAGCAAATATTAAATCCAGTGGCCAATCAGCTAGAGGCGAAATATTATTGTTAGGCATTACTAAAGCAGCCCTGACATCAGACTCTTTCTTGTCAGCTGCTTCTTTCCAGGAAACAGCTCGCGTCTTAATCGATGCTGCTATTACTGGTAAGATAGATCATCTAAAAGGCTTAAAAGAAAATGTAATTATTGGCCGTAAAATACCAGCTGGTACCGGCTTTCAAAACAGATAAATAATAAGAAAACCCTTTGTTTTTAAACAAGGGGTTTTTTGTTTATTTTTTTTCTAAAACGTGATAAAATAGAGACGATTTAACGATTTTTATTAGTCATTTATGGCAAAAAATAACAAAAAAAATCAGCCCCTAGACTTAGTAAAAGCTGAAAAATTTAACATGAACCCCAACACTAAGGGGGCAATTTTTACTATCATTGTTTTCTTAATCGCCTTTTTATCGGTTTTATCCTTATTTAATTTAGCTGGTCCTTTTGGTCAAGCTTTAAGTTATGGCTTGGGTTTTTTGTTTGGTTGGTCAGATTGGTTATTTATTCTTTTATTATTATTAGTTGGTTATTGGTTACTTAAAAGCCCTGACCATAAGATAAAAATTATAACCTATATTGGTTTATTTATTTTAATTTTTTCAGTTACTGGTTTACTTAATTTTTTTGTGTCAGATTTTACTTTTAAAGAGATTGTCAGTGCTGGTGATGGCGGTGGTGCTTGTGGTTGGGCTATGGGCTGGTTGCTTACTAAGTTTTTAGGGTTTTGGGGTAGTTTATTGGTATTTTTAGGATTATTTTTGGTAGGATTATTTTTGGCATTTAATACTTCGTTTAAAGATTTACACGAAAAAACAAAGTCTTTAGGCCTATTAAAGGAAAAGGTAATGCCAGTAATTGATGAAAATAGTGAAGAAGAAGATGAAGAAGAGTTTGAGAGTGTAGAGCCAGAAGACAATGCAGACAAATATTCAGAAGATATAAAAGAAGAGGCAGTTGAAGAAAGTGATGACGATGAAGATGAGAGTGTAGCGACTAACAGTAGAAAAACTAATTCAAAAAAAATTGTAGTACCAATTGATCTACTTAAAGGCTCAACTAGCAAGCCAGACTCTGGTGATATTGATGCTAATATGCAGAAGATCAAAAAGACTTTTGAAAATTTTGGTATTTCAGTAGAAATGGGAGAGGTGAATGTTGGTCCAACTGTAACTCAATATACTTTGCGTCCAGCCGAAGGCGTGCGTTTGGCTCAGGTTTTGACCTTGCAAAATGATTTAGCCTTAGCTTTGGCTGCTCACCCAATTCGTATGGAAGCGCCGATTCCAGGTAAATCTTTGGTGGGTATTGAGGTGCCAAATCAAAGTGTGGCCACAGTAAAATTAAGAGACATATTAGAAAGTCAGGCTTATTCCAAGCGTAAGGGCAATTTATACATAGTTTTAGGTAAAGATGTGTCTGGTGCTCCGATCATGGCTAACCTAGCTAGTATGCCACATTTATTAATTGCTGGCTCTACTGGCTCTGGTAAATCAGTTTGTGTAAATAATATTATTTTAAGTTTAATTTACGAAAACTCGCCAGCAGACTTACAATTTATTTTAATAGATCCTAAGAGAGTAGAGCTTTCGGCTTATAAAGACATTCCTTATTTATTAGCCCCAGTATTAAATGATACTGATAAAATTATTAATTCTTTGCGTTGGGTAGTAAAAGAAATGCAAGAACGTTATAAGTTGTTGCAAGCTGCTAATAAAAGAAATTTAGATGCCTATAACAAGGCAGTAATTGTTAATCGTTTGCCTTACTTGGTGGTTATTATTGATGAGTTTGCCGCCTTGATGTCACTAGCTTCTAAAGAAGTAGAAGCGGCGGTAGTAAGTCTTGCGCAACTTGGTAGAGCAGCTGGCATTCATTTGATTTTAGCTACCCAAAGACCATCAGTCGATGTTATTACTGGCTTGATCAAAGCTAATATTGGGTCACGTATTGCTTTTGCCGTTGCTTCAGCAATGGACTCTCGTACTATTATTGATTCATCGGGAGCAGAAAAACTTTTAGGCAAAGGCGATATGTTGTTTATGACTACCGAATCTTCCAAAGTTAAACGTATTCAAGGTGCTTATGTTACTGACGAAGAAATAAATGATATTACTGAATTTTTAAGACAACAAGGAGAACCAAGTTACAATAATGATGTTACCGAGAAAATGGCTGGTAGTAGTGTTATGGGAGTGGGTCGTGAAAATAGAGCAGATGAATTATTAGAAGAAGCAAAAGAAATTGTAGTAAGGAGCGGTAAGGCATCAGCTACCCTATTACAAAGACGTTTACGTATAGGTTATGCTCGAGCGGCTGGTTTACTTGATTCATTAGAGCAGCAGGGAGTAGTTGGTCAAGCGCAAGGTGCTAAGGCTAGGGAAGTTTTAATTTCCCAAGATGATTTAGAAAATAATTTTAGCTCATCTCTAGATGAAACAGAAGAAGATGATCTTGATGATAATGAAGAAAAGGTTTTAGCAGATAGCGATTAAAATTAATTTGAATATGGCTAGTTGGCAACAAAAAAATATTAATCGCTCGCAAACCTTGGCAGAAAAAATCAAACAGACGCGTTTGGATATGGGTTTAGAATTGGCTAATATTAGCAAAAAAATAAACATACCCCTTAAATATCTAGAATTACTGGAAGCTGGAGAATATCAGTCTTTGCCAGGGGATATTTATGCTCGGGCTTGGTTAAAAAAATATGCTAAAGTTCTAGCTCTTGATACAGATGACTTGTTGGTAGATTTTCAAATTGAAAAAAATATTAATAAAAAAATAGAAGCTATTGGTCAGGACAAGAAAAAACGTTTAAATTGGACATGGCTAAGACCGTATTTATTACGTTGGTTAATGATTGTGATTGTTGCAGGCGCTCTGCTTAGTTATTTGGTGTGGGAAATATTTAATATTGTTCAGGCTCCAAAATTAGTATTATTAGAACCAAATAATAATCATAAGACCATAGAGGCTAGCATTGATATTAGTGGTCAAACCGAGCCAGAAGTGCAATTGAATATTAATGGTGAGCAGGTTCTTTTAGATAATCAAGGATATTTTAAAAAAAATATTAATTTAGCGCTTGGCTTGAATAATTTAGAAATAAGTGCTAAAAAGAAACATAGTCGAACCCGTTATTTACAGGTAGTAATTTTGCGGGAAAATTTAGATTAATTATTTATAGCAGGCTTGGATTAACACGGGCAGTTTGCTAAACGAGGAAAAAATATGGCAACAGATAAAAAAGTAAAACACAATTTTGATCGGGCAACCACTGAAGCGATAGAGCAAATCCGTAGCCGTTTTGGTGATGGGGCAATTATGAGCTTAGGCGATGCTAAGGCTATGAATGTTGAGGCGGTCAGCACCGGCTGTTTGTCTCTTGATTTAGCGCTTGGTGTTGGCGGTGTGCCCAAGGGTAGAGTTATAGAAATTTATGGGCCAGAGTCTTCAGGCAAAACAACTCTCGCTCAGCACATTGTAGCCGAAGCACAGCGTCAAGGCGGCATTGCTGCTTTTGTAGATGCAGAACACGCTTTGGATCCAGATTATGCTCGTCGCATTGGTGTTAATATTGACGAATTATTAATTTCACAACCAGACACTGGCGAACAAGCTTTAGAAATAGTAGAAACTTTAGTACGCTCAAATAGTGTTAGTGTAATTGTGGTTGACTCAGTTGCAGCTTTAGTGCCGAAGGCAGAGATAGAGGGCGACATGGGTGATTCACACATGGGTTTGCAGGCAAGATTAATGAGTCAAGCTTTACGAAAACTTGCTGGCATTGTTCATAAGAGTAATACGATAGTTATTTTTATTAATCAGATTCGCATGAAGATTGGTGTATTTTTTGGTAATCCAGAAACTACACCTGGTGGTAATGCTTTAAAATTTTATTCATCAGTACGTATTGAAGTTAGACGCTCAGCTCAGATTAAACAAGGAGAAAAAATTATTGGTAATCAGGTAAAGGCTAAAATCGTTAAAAATAAAGTGGCCGCTCCTTTTAAAACAGCTACCTTTGATATTATGTATAATGAGGGCATTTCCGTTGCAGCTGATGCTATTGATACTGGTCTTGCCCTAGGCGTTGTTACTAAAGCTGGTAACTCCTATTCTTGTGGTGATACAAAACTAGGAGTCGGTAGAGAAAATGCTAAAAATTATCTAAAAGAAAATCCAGAGCTTCTAGACAAGATAAAAAAAGATGTATGGACAAGCTATAAATCTCAAGAAATAGAATAGAATATATGAAACAATCTCGAACATTCGGGATTGTTTTTTTTATGGCTGCTTAGTATAATAGCCCTATGTCGCAAGCCCATAAAATTTTCACCAATACTGTCTGGCAAATAGTTATTCGCTTTTTTGACGTTGTTTTAGGAGTAGTTAATCTTGGTCTGATTGCTCGCCTTTTGGGCACAACTCAATTTGGCTACTATACTACTATTTTTGTCTTTTTGCAGACAATAGTTACCATTGCCGATTTTGGTTTATTTTTAGCCTTGCTTAATGAAATTTCAAGCACTGACGATAAACAGCTAGAGGCCAAAAGGCTTAATAATATTTTTACTATTCGGGTAGTTTCTATTTTATTATTTTTAGCCTTGTCGCCACTGCTTATCAAAGCATTTCCTTTTAGTAGTTTTGTTAAGGGAGGGGTAGTATTTTTGTTAGGAGCTTATTTTTGGCAGAGTCTGATATCTACCTTGACTGCTGTTTTTTCAAAATATTTAGATATGGCTAAAGCTACTTTAGTTTATGTCGTGGCTAAGGCTATTTATTTCTTTTGTTTGTTATATTTATTTTTTAATCATGGCACCCTGAATCAGATTTTGCTTTGGAATTCGATTAGTACTGGCTTTGGTTTTTTATTACTGTATATTTTTTTAAGGCGCTATCAAAAATTAAGGCTAGCCTGGGATTTTGTTTATTGGCGACATGTTTTTAAAATTGCTTGGCCACTGGCCATTGGTGTGGTTTTGAATCTATTATATTTTAAAGCTGATACTTTAATTTTGTCAGCTTATCATTCGGCTGATAAGGTTGGTTTATATGGTGCGGCTTATAAAGTGCTAGAGGTTTTGACAACTTTCCCGCATATGTTTATGAGTTTGATTTTACCATTATTTACATTGGCTTGGGCTAAGCAGGATTTTAAAAAATTAAATCAAATTGAGCAAAATACTTACGATTTTTTTGCTATTATTAATATTTGGGTAGTTTTAGTGGTTTGGTTGGCAAGTAAGCCGATTATGATTTTATTGACTGGGCAAGAATTTGTTTTGGCTGGCTCTATTTTAAACGTGCTTATTTTAGCAGTCGTAGCTATATTCTTTGGTACCATGTTCACTTATTTAGTAGTGGCTATGGGTTTGCAAAGAGCTATGGTTAAATATTATTTACTGGCAGCTATTCTTGGCTTGGGGGCTTATTTTATTTTTATACCAAAATATTATTATTGGGCAGCAGCTATTATCACGGTTTTAATTGAGGGCTTAATTTGGTTTTGGGCTTGGCGCTTAGTAAGTAAAAAAATTAAAATTAAATTAAGTAATCTAGTATTAGGACGCAGTCTACTGTCGGCTTTGGTTGTTTTTTTATTTTTTTATAAATTTAGATTTTTGCCAGTTGTTTTGTTGGTAGTCCTAGCCAGTCTTAGTTATTTTGTTTTATTATTTTTATTTAAAGCAGTTGATAAAAATAAAATTAGGCTTATCTTAGGAAAGGATAAATATGTTTAATATTATTTTAGGTTTTATTGCACAATTAGGTTTTATTAGTATAAGTTGGCGTAAACCAATTTATGGTTTGTGTTTAATTATTATTTTATTGCCAAGTTATCTGTGGCGTTTTGACCTAGTTGGTTTGCCTACAACTTTTTTAGAAATAATAATTTGGTGGTTACTTATTATTTGGTTAATTAAAGAGCAACGTTGGCAAAGAATAAATTGGCTTTTTAACAAGTCAACTGAAAATTTAGTACCAAAAATTTGGCGTTATTTAATTTCAGCTTGGTTAATTATTAGTATTATTGCCTGTCTGCATAATCCAAGTTTAACAGCCTTAGGTTTATGGAGAGCTTATTTTTTAGAGCCAATTTTATTTTTTATTATATTTATTTATTTAATAAAAGATCAGACAGATCTAAAGCTAGTTATCAAATCCTTAGGTTTATTATTGTTTGGCTTATTTATAGTAGCTATTTATCAAAATTTTAGTGCTTGGAATTTGCCTTTAGCTTACGACCTTCCTAATGTGAGGCGTTTAACAGCGGTATTTTCTTATCCTAACGCTCTAAGTCTTTTAGTGGCGCCCATAACCGCCTTTTTTGCAGGTTTATACTTAGTACAGCGTCGACATAATTATTTATATTTAACCTTATTTTTTGTAGGTTTTTTACTAATTTGGTGGACAGTAAGCCAAGGCGCAATAGCCGGGGTTATTTTTAGCATTATGGTTTATGGCTTTTATTTGATTAATAAATTTTTGCAAAGTCGTTATAGCTTTAGAACTAGGGGCGTAGTTTATACTTTTATTTTATTAGTTTTATTGGTTTTTTGGCTTAAGCATCCCCTGGCCTTAAAGTTTCAACAAGAATTATTCCAGCCAGAATTAAATTTAGCAGCCAGTTCTTTAGAAATTCGCAGTAATCAATGGCAGGAAACATTGCTAATGTTAAGAGATCATTGGTGGTCCGGAGCAGGATTAGCTGCTTATCAAATAAACATGATTCCTTATCATCACCTAGATTGGTTAGAAATATATTTATATCCTCATAATTTATTTTTAAATTTTTGGAGTGAATTAGGTCTCTTGGGATTATTATGTTTTTTGGCTATTTTATTTTTTATAGCACGCGAATTTAAATTTTTATTTGAAAATAAACAAGTCTTAGCTTGGCCGCTACTGCTAATGTGGCTTACTTGGTTTGTTCAGGGCTTGGTGGACGTGCCATATTTTAAAAACGATTTGAGTATTTTATTTTTCATACAATTAGGCTTTTTACTTGTTAGTAAAAGACTAAATAATAGATTTACACTTTAGTTAAATTTTAGTATAATATAGTTAATACTATTATAAATTTACAAGCTTTAAGCGGCTATAAAAGTATTTAGTTTAAATTATTATAATTAATAATGTTGATCTCTAAAAAGGTAAGTAAAATTCGTAAGGCAATTGTGGCTGTTGCTGGTTCCGGAACTAGGTTGTTACCAGCTACCAAAAGCATGCCTAAAGAAATGTTGCCTATAGTTGATAAACCGGTAATTCAGTTAGTAGTAGAAGAATTAGTATCAGCTGGCATTGAAGATATTATTTTAGTAACCAAGTGGGATAAAAAACCACTAGAAGATCACTTTGATCATTCTTGGGCTTTAGAGAGTGAACTTGCTAAAGCTGGTAAAAAAGAGAAGTTAAGGGAGATTCAAAAGATCTCAGAGATGGCTAATTTTATCTATATCAGACAAAAAGGTCCTTATGGTAATGGCACACCGGTGCTTTCGGCTGCCAGCCTGGTAGATGATGAGCCGTTTATGTATGTTTGGGGAGATGATTTAGTAAAATCCAAAATACCATTTGCCAAACAAATGATTGATGAATATTATAAAACAGGTCATTTGATGATAGGTGTGCAAGAAGTAGATCGTAAACAGGTGGATAGATATGGCATTGTCAGTATTAAAGATAAAAAGACAATGCAGATTGATGACATTGTAGAAAAGCCAAGTGTCAAAACAGCCCCTTCTTGTTTAGCTGATTTTGGTAGGATGATTTTGAATCAAGAAATTATTGATATTTTAAAAAAGACACGCTTAGGCAAAGGTAACGAACTTTGGATAGTTGATGCTATTAGGAGCTATATTAAAGCAGGGGGTAAATTTTATGCCAAAGAGATAAAAGATGGTAAGTGGCTCACTACTGGTGATTCCTTGAATTTATTAAAAACAACTCTAGAGTATGCTTGGGATAGAAAAGAGTTGAAGGATTTTTTACAAAATTATTTAAAAAATAAATAGAAAAAT
The DNA here is from genome assembly GCA_964633905.1 of uncultured Gammaproteobacteria bacterium. Lineage (GTDB taxonomy): Bacteria > Patescibacteriota > Patescibacteriia > UBA1558 > GWA2-36-10 > CAZWIT01. The sequence continues at coordinate 79,165 of CAZWIT010000005.1, forward strand.
GGCTAGGTTAAAAATTTTTACACTTGGTATTTTAGGCATCTTTATGATGACCACTGGTTTTGGTTGTAAAGGTATCCAAGGTTGTAGTATCAAAAAGCCACCAGAAGCTCAGCCTGTTACTTTAGAATACTGGGGTGTATGGGACAGTCCAGATCAGATAGCTCCTCTAATCGGCGCTTATCATTCTACTCATCCCACTATTAATATTAATTATCGACAATTACGCTACGAAGAATACGAGCGCAAGCTACTTGAAGCTTGGGCTGATGATAGAGGGCCAGACGTTATGGCTATACCAGTTAGTTGGTTAAATCGTTATAAGGATAGATTAACACCGCTGCCAGCAGTGATGTCGATACCAGTAAAGGAAGTTACTGGCACTATTAAAAAGGAAACAATCACTTCTTTACAGGAGATAAATGGCTTGTCGATTGGTGATATTAAATCAAAATATGTAGACGTTGTTTATAATAACGTTATTAAAGATAATAGTATTTATGCCTTGCCTTATTCTGTCGACACCCTGATTACTTTTTATAATCTAGATTTGTTGGAGGCAGCCGGCATTCCACAACCAATGAATAATTTTTCAGAGCTAATAGATCAGGTGCCAAAATTAACTAAAGTTAGTGCTGATAATAAAATATATCAAGCTGGTGTAGCTTTGGGGGGCACTGATAATATCCCGCGTTATTTTGATATTATTTCTAATCTAATGTTGCAAACTAATGTAGAAGTCAAAGGTAGCAGCTTTAATCCTAATGCTAAAGCTGAATCAGCAGCTAATTTTGTTAGAGTTTTTGGTTTTTATACTGATTTTACTAGACCAGGATTAGCTAGCTATAGCTGGGACAGTAGTATGCCTAATGCTTTGGATATGTTTATGCAAGGTAATTTAGCTTATTTTTTTGGCTATAGTTATAATGCTGATGCTATTAGGGCAAAAGGAGTTTCGTTTGACTGGGGTATTACTAAATTTCCCCAGCCAGCCGGTGCCCAAGGCGATAAATATTATTCAGATTATTGGGTTAATGTGGTACCAAAAAAATCTAAAAATGTTAATGCTGCTTGGAATTTTGTACAAACAACAGCCAGTACTGATTTAGTAAAAGTTTATTTAGATACTAATAAGAGACCAACTGCTTTGCGCGCCTTGATCAATGAACAAAAAGCCAATCAAGATTTGGCAGTTTCTGCTAACCAAGTTTTAGCAGCTGATAATTGGTACGGTGGCTATGATTATAATTTAGCGGAACAGTATTTCAAAAATTTTATTGATGGTATTCTAGATGGACAAATAGATATGAATAATAGAGAGCACACTAATCTTTTTATAGAACGAATTAATCAGACTTACTATAAACAACAATGATTAGGTTTTTATTTTTATTATTAATATTGATCTGGCCAGAAACAGGTAGAGCAGCTGGATTTTTGGATAGTGTAGCTTGTATAGAGGCTGGTAATTGCGATTTACCAGATGTTGTTACTGGCTTAGTCTATTTAATTAGATTAATGCTGGGTGGCATGGGCTCGGTAGCTTTAATCTATTTAGTAATCGGTGGTTTGCAGTGGTTAACCAGCTCCGGTAGCCCTGATAAGGTAAAGAAGGGTAAGGATATTATAATGAATACAATTTTTGCTTTAGCCTTGGCTTTCAGTAGTTATGTTGTTTTGGATCTTTTTGTTAATAAAATTTTAGCAGTTAAGCCAGAATACAGCGGTGTTAAAACCGCTCCAGTTGGGCGTTGCGGTGTTGATGTGCGAGCCGAAGGTTTAGCCTGTGAGCTTCCTACTAAAAATAAAGTTTGTTATAAGGGACAGTGTAAAATTGAGTGTGATATTCGAAAAGAAGAGTCTGGTGAAAATTGGCACTGTGCCATAATAGATCTTAATGATCCGACTAGTCCTTATTCTGAGGCAAATGGTAATTTAATAACTGGCTTGTGTCCAGATCCAATTAATAATGTCTGTATTAAAGATTAATATTTATTTATGAAAAAGATTTTAAAATTTTTACCAACATTTTTATTATTATTACCATCATTAGTTTTAGCTGCTGAAGATCCTGCCCCAAATACAAATTCAACTATTCCTTTGGACAATCCTTTGGGTGCCAGTGATGTTGGCGGTTTTATAGGCAATGCCATTAATGGCGTCCTAGGTGTAGTTGGCGCCTTATCTTTATTTTATTTTGTTTTAGGCGGCTTGACTTGGATGACATCTCAAGGTAGTCAAGAAAAAGTAAAAAGGGGTAAAGAGACCTTAATTTGGGCTACTTTTGGTTTAGCTATGATATTTTTTAGTTATGCCTTAGTTAATTTTGTCTTAAAAAAATTGGTTAGTTGATAACTTTACTTGAAAGAAATACACTTTTGTTGTATAATTTTAAGTGGATAATAGTTCATATAGTCAATATTTTGTTTAATTATTATTTATTATTAAAATAATAAAAGAAGGGGGGTGAAACAATGAAAAAATTATTAGCCTTTTTATTGTTGTTAGGACCAGCTTTAGCAGCCAGTCCAGCTTCAGCCACTGCTACCATAAATGATTTTGGTGTCAACCAAATGAGAAATTTATCAACTTTCTCTACCAGAAGCGTTTATGATACTATTGCCGGTATTATTAACATCATTTTAGGATTTTTAGGTACCATTGCCGTGTTGTTATTCTTATTTGGAGGTTTCAAGTGGGTAACTTCACAAGGTGAGTCTAATAAGATTGACGAAGCTAAGAAATTAATGGGTGCTGCTGTTGTAGGTATTGCCATTATCTTTGCCTCATACGCCGTATCTCAATTTATTATTTCTCAACTTTATCAGAATACAATCCAAGGCGGTTAGTATTTATTTTAATTTTCATAGACCTTATAGTCTAGACTATAGCAGCCCAAATTTTGGGCTGCTGAGGCGTGGACTTTATCAACCTTTATAGAAGCTTGTGAGAATAGTATTTGTTTTTGTACTATTATTAATGCCAAAGATGGTTTTGGCTACTGATATTAGCTCTTTTGGTGTGAATCAAATGAGAAATTTATCCACGTATTCTACGAGAAGTGTTTATGACACTATCTCTGGCATAGTTAACATTATTTTAGGATTTTTAGGTACCATTGCCCTGTTATTAATCTTATTTGCTGGATTTTTATGGCTAACTTCTCAAGGGGATTCTGCTAAGATTGATCAAGCTAAAAAATTAATAGGCGCGGCAGTGGCTATGATGGTGGTTGTCTTTTCTTCTTATGCCATAGCTCAATTTATAATTACCCAGCTTTATCAGAATACAATCCAAGGCGGGTAGTATTTTTAACTAGTAATTATTAATTATATTAATTATTTATCATATAATATATAAAAGAATTTTATGAAAAAAGCATTAGTATTTTTTTTGTTATTAGCACCAAGTATGGCTTCAGCTACGGCTAGTCTCAATGATTTTGGTGTTAATCAAATGAGAAATCTATCTACTTTTTCTACGAGAAATGTTTATGATACTATTTCTGGTATTGTTAACATTATTTTAGGATTTTTAGGTACCATTGCCGTGTTGTTATTCTTATTTGGAGGTTTCAAGTGGGTAACTTCACAAGGTGAGTCTAATAAGATTGACGAAGCTAAGAAATTAATGGGTGCTGCTGTTGTAGGTATTGCCATTATCTTTGCCTCATACGCCGTGTCTCAATTTATTATTTCCAAGCTTTACGAGAATACAATCCAAGGTGGTTAGTATTCTTTATAATTTTGGCTTTGTTAAAATAAGTGTGGACTTTATGAATAATTATTTTATAGCTATGCGTAAATATTTTATTTTAGCCTTGTTGGGCTTTTTACTATTGCCACACATCTCATTTGCCTTGACTGATCCGATGAGCAGTTTAGAGGAGGCTGGTAGGCGGTCTGGTTTAAATACTAACTTATCAGCAACTGATATTATTGCCCGCACTATTAATGCAATTTTAGGTTTGGTTGGCTCGGTTTTTGTGGTTTTGATTATTTGGTCTGGTTTTCGTTGGATGACTTCAGCTGGTAATACTGATCAGATTAAAAAAGCCAAAGAAACCATGATTAATTCAGTAATTGGTTTAGCTATTATTGTTGCTTCTTATGTTATTAGCTACACTATTTTAACAGTTTTAGTTGAAGGCAGGTTGCCCGGTGGTGGTGGCGGTATGGGTGGTACTCCTTAATAAAATTTAATTTAAAAAAACGCCCCGGTCTCACACGCGTGAGACCGGGGCTTTTGTTTAGCGCTGAGTTACTAGCGCTGATTTGGGTAGATGAAAACATTCCAACCTAGGAGGTGTTCGACGCCGTTGTCGTCAACCCAGATCACATTGTCTGGATTATCGTCGATAATCATATAGTAACTGCGCACGCCGCCGCTATAACCACCGTAGCAGTTTTCCAGCGGGTAGGCATAGAAGGTTACAGGGCCCGGTTGCAGTTTGCGGATCTTGGTCGACTGTCCAGGGTAGAGGATGCCGTAGTCGTTGTTACGGTCATCGGTAACATGGAAGCTACAAACTTCCTTGTTCATGATCACACCCAACTGCGGCACTTTGCCCCGCAAGAAGAAGTCGTCAACGTAGATTACGTCTCCAGGAAAGACTCCGGTACGAGTAAGTTCAAGTTCGTCCAGGGTCTCGTTTACGCCCTTCTTTCGCGGAAAGACGATAGTCCAACGTTCCTCTCGATCCGACCTACGGTGGAAAGTGTGGCTAGTGCCTGGCAGTATCTCGATGCGGCTTTCGTTTTCCGGCCCAACGAAAAAGGGGCCGGTACCGGTGTTTACCCAGGCCTTGTCGATAGAGACAGCCGGATCTGACCTGGGAAAGGTCAGACTGTCGCCATGCTCGTTCAGGAGCCGCGGGCCAGCGCAGGCGCTGAGGAGCGTGAGCAGTCCAAGGGCCAGCGCAAACAGCAAGTAAGTCTTGTATTTCATTGTCTTACCTCTTTTCTGTTAAGGAGCCAGTGCCATCACTAGGTATTAGGATGGCATTTTGAGTTAACATTATATTATATACTATTTTTATGTTTTTGTCAATAGATAAACTAAAATAATCTTATGTTATAATGTTATTATGTTTTTTAATAAAATTAAAAATAAGCTCTCTAATTTTATTTTAGATAAAAAAATAGAGAAAAAGACTCTAAGGCTATTGTGGCTTTTTATTTTATTATATATTGCCATTTTTTTATTTTTGGTATTTAAGCGCTATCATTATTTTACTTATAATATCAGTGATCTGGCTATTTTTAATCAAACTTTTTTTAATACTATACATGGTCGCTGGTTTGATGAAACCGTAACTTTAAATAATTATTTTGCCGACCACTTTTCGCCTATCATTTTTTTGTTATTACCTTTTTATTTTTTATTACCCTCACCTCTTACTCTACTTAGTCTGCAAACTATTGGCTTGGGGCTAGCTGCTTGGCAACTTTTTTATTTAAGCAGAGAAATTAGCAAAAATGATAAAGTGTCTTTGTTGGTAGCTACTATTTGGTTATTGAATCCAATGCTACAAGCAGCTAATCTGGATGAGAACCATTTATTGTATTTGGTGCCAGGCTTAGTTTTTGCTACAGCTTATTTTTATTTAAAAAATAGATTTTCTTATTTTCTATTATTTTTTATTTTAGCTTTATTAATACGAGAAGACATTGCTTTAATCATGCTCATGTGGTCTGTGCTAGCTAAACTTGATAAAAAAGATAAACAGTGGATTATTAGCCCGCTAGTATTAGCTTTAACATATTTTATATTGGCTATTAGTATTATTAAATCTTTGGCTAGCAATGATAGTTATAAATTTTTTAATTATTATAACTGGCTAGGCGGGGACGATTTATTTAGTATTATAGCTAGTTGGCTTACTCATCCTTTGGCAGTTATGCAACATTTATTAAGTTGGAATAATATTTCGGGTATTTTGATAATATTATTACCTCTTTTATATTTACCACTTATAAAACCAAAATATTTATTGCTATCGCTATTAACTTTTTTACAGCTAGCTATGACTACTAGAGGCTTTAGTAGTGTAGCTTATATGACTCGTTTTTCCCTTTTGCTTTTACCTAGTATTTTTATTTCTTTTATTTTTTCTTTAGACTATATTCAAGCTAAAAAAGGTTTTTTGTTTAGTAATTTTATTTATAAGAATTTCGCTTTTAGTAAATTTTTGATGTTTTTTACTGTGCTTTATTTTTTTATCTTTTTATCACCAGCCAGACATGTAGCTTTTAAAAAATATGACCAAGAGCAAAGGCTAAATCAGTATTCAATGCTACAGGCTGTACCAGCAGACAAGAGCATTACTGCTACTAATAATTTTTTGCCGCAATTAAGCAATCGACAATTTCTTTATAATATTGATTATGTTTATTTTAGACGTACGCAATTTAGTCAGGCAGTATTTAAGCCAATTGATACGGATTATCTTTTACTTGATTATAGCGATTTTTTGACTACTATTGCTGATGCTAAAAGTAGCATTGCTTTGGCAGAATATTGGCCTAATATGCCTTTAGAGTGGCGTGAATTTTTACAAAATTACTCTTTAATTAAGGCAGAAAATAATGTCTTGTTATGGCAAATAAAAAACCAGGCTAATGGTTCTGGTTTAAAGCTTTATGAACTACAAGACAAGGATCAATTACAAGCAGCTAATAATTTTTTATTTAGTAAAGCTAGCATTTTAAATCAGAGCCACAGAGTTTTGAAATTGACTATCCAAGATATTGGCAATGTCGATAATTCTTATTTGATTCGTTTTTATAGTCGGAATAGTTATTTTGACATGCCCTTGGACTACGGTCTAATGACAAGCGTTGATTGGCAACAAAAAATAGCCAGCTTTTATTATTATCTTAATCCCAGCGTAGAGAATTATCAGATTTTTTCCTGGCAGGGTATTAATAAATTAGGTCTAGAACAACAAGTTTATCTAGATAAAAAGCTGGAAAAAATCACTGATAAGATTGCTTTTACTGATAATGAGTTTTGAGCATTAAGGCTCAAGTACTTTTAGTAAAATAAAACGTTCATTATTGATCATTGTTTGCAGATAGGGCTCATTACTAAGCCATTTTTTTTCATTAAAATCAGAAACAAAGTCACTGCTAATAAAAATATAATCAATACTTCTTTCCCTTAGCCAAGCGCTGATATCATGAGCTTCTGCCAAGAGCCCTTCAAGCTCTTGGTTTTTTTTATCAAATTCCCAAGTTTGCATGCGGTGACCAATATAAACATTTCTAGCAGTAAAAGCCGGTATTTGAATACCATCGTTGGGGTAGCTCAAAAAAACATCACCAGGCTTTGATTCTTGTTTTATTATTTGCCAAATATTTTTGCGCCCATTATCAAAAAACATCATGTTATTATAAGCCTCTAGATAATAGATGGGCACAATTGTTTTTAACAAAGTATCAAAAAAAATAAAAAAAGCGATAATAGACAGGTAAATATATTTTAGCTTTGATTTTTTATTTAAATATTTTATTCCATAAAAAGCAATAATACACAAAGCAATATGCCAGCCATTGCTGAGGCGACGATTAAAATCTAGGGGCAAATAAACCAAGATAAAACCAAGCAATGACCAAAGGCAAGTTAGCAGTAGGTAGTTATTTTTTAAAATAAGCTCTTTATTTTTCTTGATATATACTAAGCCCAAGATAAAAAGTAACAAGATCAGACCATAACCAATGATATAGGATAAAAGATTTGGCGATTTTAGTATATTTTGTTGATGATGTTCAGACATTACCGGATCTTGTAATAGCCACCAGTAATAATAAGCCATAGGCAGTGATGTGAATAGCAGGATTAAATAATAAGAAATTATTTTTTTTGACTTATTTAAATACATGATGCACAGGCTAGTAAGTCCGGCAACGCTTAATATGATTGGTATATCGTAAGGATGGATTAAACTCAAAAATAGATTGCTAATAAACAATAATATGATATAGATTGTTTTTTTACTTTCATAAGCCTTAATAAACAATGAAAATGTCAGTAATATCAGGGTTTGTGACATGATAAATAGTGGTGACTGGGTCAAAGCATCAAAGGTAATGCTCTCCGGCATCCAAATGCTAGTAGGCAGGATATTGTGTTGCTCTAAGGAGGGGTAGGCTAGGTAGGCAAAGCCATTAGAAAATAATATAAAAAGCAGGGGCCAAAATATTTTGGCACCAAATATTTTTTTTAAAAGCCAGATCAATATCAAAATAAATATTAGGCTTGTAATTAATCTAATAATAAAATAGCTAACAATGCTCGAGTTAAACAAATTACTAAATTGCCCCATCAAATACCAGTGGGGAGCAAATAAATCTCGGTTTTGTGCTTTGTAATTATATAGGTTATCGATAAATATTTTACCTTGGGCACCTTGTTCGATATTGGATAAATAAACAAAGTGATCGCCACTATTAACAAAAGGTATAGATAGGTAGTTTAGACCTTTATTATAAGCAGTATAAAAACCAATAATATGATTTAAATTATTACTGATTAAAAAAGTTAAAATTAATAAAATTAGTTTCCAATTATGCTTTAAGTAAGAACTAATACTTCTCATAGTTCGATTTTATAAATATTAAAATAAGCATCTTTATATAACAAGGGTAAATTAGGATCCTGGTCCAAGGCCTGAATTAATTTTTCATGGTCTTTTTTTTCAACAAAAATATATTCAGCTCGGTAGTTATCTTTTATTTCTTTAGCTAGATTAACCCGAATATTGCCTCTGGTAATATCACTATATTTTTGTTGCAGCTGGGGGTCATAGTTGTACATGAAAGTAAAATCTAGACCAATGATATAGCGATTATGATCATTAAAATAAAACAACATTGGCCATTCGTCCCAATCGCTATGGAAAACAATACTATCTTTAGGGGTATTCTGTTTTAGCCAGTTACTTGCTGCTTGATAGCGTAGGCGAGGATGTTCGCTTGGTATATTAGTATTTAGTATCTGCTGATAGATGATGGGCATTAACAATGTTCCTAATACAAATAAGCTGCTCAAGAGGAATGTTTTTAGCTGCCAACTTAAGTCTTGCCAAATATCTGATATTTTTTGCCACTTAAAAATTTTTATAATATCACTAGTACCGCTAGCGACAAATAGTAATAAGAAAGGAGAATAGTATTCGGTATAGCGAATTGATTTTAAGCTTAAAAATAAAAAAGCAAAGCTTAATAAAAAACTAAACCAGCTTAAACGGCTGATTTTTTTGATATTAAAAAATAATAAAACAAAGATTATACTAGCCATTATAAAAATTAGTAGAGAGGTGCTAGCGAGGATTGAGTGAAAACTAGCTCCGTACCATTCACCACCAACTGGAAATTGGCCGCTTTTGTTGATTAAACCGATTTGAAAAAATTGTTGGTAGTAAGCATAGGTGTTTTGAGGGAAGTAAGGATTGATGATAATTCCGCTTAGCAAACCAGCCAGTAGATATCGGGCTAATTTTTTGAGGTCAAAGTGTTCGTGGACGCTATTTAAAATAATGACAATTTTATTATGAAATAATTTTATTTTCTGGTGATGGATAAAAGCGTAGATATAATCGGCTAGATAAAATATTATAAAAATAAAAATAGCCAATGGCCAGCCGCCATAGAGCCAGACATAGATAAATCCCAGGGCAGCTAAGGTTTTATATTTTTTTTGGAAAAAAGCATAAATAAGCAGCCAGACCATAATCAGCGACAAGCCGGTAATTTTTATTAAGGACAAGCGGAAACTTAAGGCAGGTAGGATAATCAGTAATAAACTAAAAAACCAAGGCCAGGATATTTTGAATTTTTTTAGTAGCCAATAAAAAACCAAGGCTTGAGCAGTGGCAAAAATAACAGCTGATATTTTTACACCTAAAAGAGGGTCGTTGTTAATGAGGGTAAGTGGTGCTTGGAGCAAATGGTATAGTAAATGCTGGTCCGTAAAATTATCACGCAGGCTGCTAAATTGCATCCAGGGCATGGATTTCAAGAAATGGCCGTGAGCAAGCAAGTTAGCTAGTTTAGCATGAAAAAAACCATCTGGATCACCAATATAATCGTTCCATTGTAGCCTAGTATAGTGAGCAACTATAAATAAGCCTAATACTATATAATCAAGCTTAAGACTATTTAATATTTTTTTAGTTTTGCCGACAGTCATTAGAGGTTTTTAGGCTAGTAATATCTCTTTGCTTAAAATAATACTCCTTTATTCTATCAAAAAAGTACTTTTTAATAAAGAAAAAGATCCCCGCCAGGCATGGATACGGGGATCAAGATATACTCAATAATAATGGAACTAATTCTTTCAGATTTAGTTTATTCTTTATTCTAAAGCTAGTCAAGGGCCTAGTAGTTTTTGGGTTGATTTTTTGCTTGATAATTGATAAGATAGACCTAAACTATGATTAATTTTTGTAATTATTTTATCTATGAGTGGACATTCCAAATGGGCAACAACTAAACGTGCTAAAGCGGTTACTGATTCTAAGCGTAGCAGCTTATTTACTAAGTTATCAAAAAATATTACGGTTGCAGCCAGAGATGGCGCTGATCCAGCTACTAATTTTAAACTACGCATTGCCATTGATCAGGCTCGTAATTTTAATATGCCTAAAGATAATGTTGAAAGGGCTATTAATAAGGCAAGTGGTCCTGGCACGGGAGCTATTTTGGAAAGTTTATTATATGAAGCCTATGGTCCAGACGGGATTGCTATTTTGATAGAAGTAGTAACTGATAATCGCAATAGAACCGTATCTAATTTAAAACATATTTTAAATAAATACGATGGCAGCTTGGCAGGTGCTGGCAGTGTAATGTGGATGTTTGATACGCGGGGACAAATTATATTAGAAACTAAAGATTTGAGCGAAGCGGATGAGCTGGATGTTATTGAAGCTGGCGCCATTGATATTATTCGGGACGATCAAGTAAAAGTAATTACTGGCATTAATGATTTAGAAAAAGTAAAAAATATTATCCAAGCTAAAAATATAAAAATCTCTGCTTCCGAATTAGTCTATTTAGCAAAAACTTTAGTAGAGCCCAAAGACTCAGAAAAACTTTTAAAGCTTTTAGATACTATTGATGATGACGATGACGTTAATAATATCTATACCAACGCCAATATTTAATCATGGCAAATAATATAAAAATTTTAGGTTTAGATCCAGGTTTTGCGGACACTGGTTTTGGTTTAATTACTAAAACAGATAGAGAAATAAAATTAGTAGCCGTTGGTACTATTAGGACAGCTGCTATTTTAAGTTTTTCTAAAAGGCTAGCTGAAATTTATCAAGAAGTAAAATCTTTATTAGAGCAATATCAGCCAGATTTAGTGGCTATTGAAAAGCTTTATTTTGCTACTAATACTAAAACTGCTTTAGATGTTGGCCACGCCCGCGGCGTTATTTTACTCGCAGCAGAGCAGGCTGGTATTGATATTGTAGAGTTTACTCCATTACAGATAAAACAAGCCCTTACTTCTAGTGGTAATGCTAGCAAAAAGCAAGTCGGTTTAATGGTAAAAAGTCTATTAAAATTATCGGCAGTACCAAAGCCCGATGATGCAGCTGATGCTTTAGCTTGTGCTATTACTGCTCTTAATTTTACTAAGCGTTAAGATTTATATGAAGGCTTTAAAAATAGTGTCAATTTCTTCCGAGGTCCACCCTTTTTCGAAAACGGGCGGTTTAGGTGATGTGGCTAGATCTTTGCCTAAATCTTTGCATCGTTTAGGGCATCGAGTAATAATTATTACGCCATTTTATGGTGGTGTTATTGATATCAAAAAACATAAACTAGAATTGATTTATAGTGATGTTAAACTATACATTGATAAAGAAAATGAAGTAACAGTTAGTTATTATCGGGGGGAGTTATTGCCAGGCTTAAAAGTTTATTTTGTTAGTAATGAAAAATATTTTTCACGCCAGAAAAAATTATATGGTTCTAGTCATGAGAATGCCCGCTTTTATTTATTTGATGTAGCGGCTTTAAAGCTGATATCTTTATTAAAATTTAAAGCTGATATTATTCATTGTCATGATTGGCATAGCGGTTTGATACCTTACCTTAAAAAACAGCGTTTTAAAAAAAGCGAAACCTTAAGTAAAGCAGCTACTGTTTTTACTGTTCATAATTTAGTTTTTCAGCTAGGCCACAATTGGTGGGAGATAGCAGTAGCAAAAAGAGACAAAGGCATTAATTCTTTGCCAAAATTTAATGATCCAAAATTAGAGTATATCAATTTTGCTAAAAGAGGAATTTTGCATGCGGATGTGATAAACACAGTGTCCGAAACTTATGCTAAAGAGATTTTGCATCATAGTTTTGGCCAAGATTTGCATCGCATTTTAAGCAATCGTCAGGATCGTTTATTTGGCATTGTTAATGGTATTGATAATAAATTTTATAATCCTAAGATTGACCCAAATTTAGTTAGCAATTATGATCATCGGCATATTATCCGAAAGAAGTTAAATAAAGCCAAAATTCAAAAATTATTTGGTTTAGAGCTTAACCCTGAAGCTCCCGTACTATGTACTACTTCGCGAGTAACTTTTCAAAAAGGTTTTGAATTGATTTTACAAGCTACTAAATATTTAATGGACTCAGGGGCACAATTAATTATTATTGGCTCGGGTGATAAAAATTATATTAAAGAGTTTGCTAAATTATCAAAAAAATATCCAAAGCAACTGGCGCTTATTCCTTCACATGAAAAAAACCAAAAATATGAAACTTTAGTTTATGCTGGTTCCGATATATTTTTGTTGCCCTCTCACCATGAGCCTTGTGGTATTAATCAATTAATTGGCTTTCGTTATGGTTGCGTGCCTTTGGTCAGGCAGACCGGCGGTTTAAATGATACAGTCGTTAATTTTGAGACAAACAACCTAGAAGCCAATGGTTTTACTTTTAGAAATTATGATTTGCAGGAATTTTTATTGGCTTTAACTAGAGCCTTAGAAACTTTTAAACATAAAAAAGCCTGGCGCACTTTAGTTTGTCGGGGAATGAAATCCTCATTTTCTTGGGAATTGCCAGCTAAAAAATACGTAGAACTTTATTATTATGCCAAAAAATATCAAAGCGACAAACAAGCCTAAATTAGTTTGGGTAAATTTTTTACATATTTATCAACCGCCTTGGCAATCGGTTGGGATTTTTGAAAAAGCGGCCAATCAGAGTTATGATTATTTATTGACCTTGTTAGAAAAATATCCTAATTGGCAGATTACTTTAAATGTTACTGGTAATTTATTAGAAATGTTAGCTACGCAAAGGCCAGACTTGCTAGCACGTTTGCGTAAGTTAGTAAAAGCGCAAAGAGTTGAATTAACAGCTTCGGCTTATTACCATCCGATTTTGCCCTTGTTGCCTGAGTCGGAAATTGTTAGACAAATTGAATTAAACCAGCAAAGTTTAAGAAAATATTTTGGTGAAATTAAAATCAAGGGTTTTTATTTGCCAGAAATGGCCTATAGTTTTAAAGTAGCTAAAATTATAAAAAAACTAGGCTATCAATGGTTGATTTTGGATCCTATTCATTGTGAAGCTAAACTTAATAATAATGTTTTGTATTCTTTAAATAAAGTTGGCCTTCATTTAGTTTTTAGAGATCGGATAGTATCTACCAGTTATCCTCCAGAAATTATCTACAAGCGATTAGCAAAATTAAAAAAAGATGAACTTATTATTACAGCCACAGATGGCGAGCTTTATGGGCATTTTCACACTGATTGGCAGGGTTATATTGAAAAAGTTTTATTAGCTAAAAATGTATTTAGTTTGAAAGTAAGTGATTATCTAGCAGGTTTAGCAATTAAAGAGTCAATCGATTTGCGTCCCGCTGCTTGGGAGAGTAATTTAAGTGATATTAAAAAAAATATCCCCTATCTTTTTTGGAATGATCCTAAAAATATTATTCATCATGACTTATGGCTACTAGCTAATCTAGCTATTAAGTTAGTTAATAAATATCCTAATGATCAAAATTATATTTGGGCACGCGAACATTTGGATAAAGCTTTGTCATCTTGCACTTGGTGGTGGGCAGCCGATAAAAAGCCCTCAGCTTTTTCAGAGCCTACCTGGCATCCAGATATGGTTGATCAGGGTCTAGAGGAGTTAGTACGCAGTATTAGATCTTTGAGTATGGCTACAAGGCTTGAAAAAATAAGTGCTGAAAAAATTTATTTACACCTTAAGCAAGCAGTTTGGTTTAAACATTGGCATAAAAATTAAATTAAATATATGTCTTCAGTTGATAATTTTTCCTTTTTAAACAATTTAAATCAAGTTGATTATATTAAGGATCTACTAGATAAGCGCTTGCCGGAATTTTATCCAGATTTTGTTAAGTTAAAAGATATTGAGATTAGACCTTACAAAAAACATTTTGGTAAAACTAGTGCTACTTATGTAGCTGGTTATTTTTGTAAGTATGAAAATAAAAAGCAGGAGTTAAAAGATTTAAATATTTTTGTTTCTGCCCACACTGATGGTTCGCGACAAGATTCTTTTGCTAATAATTCATTTTTATACACTCACGGTTTTGCCAGCGGGCAGTATTTAACGCCCAAGCCGCTGTTTTATGAGCCAGAGTTAGGTGGATTTTTTTACGAAGGAGTAAGGGGGCGCATTTTAAAGAAGTTGATTAAGGATGAGCCACAACGCGATTTGCGTCCGGTTTTGGATTTAGCCGCTGCTTGGCTACGCGTTTTGCATAATATTAATTCTACGGATCCTAATTTTAGGGTAAAAGATTTTAGTATCAAAAATATGCGCCCTCGGCCAGATAAATTAATTGCCGATTTTGTAGCCAGAAATAAGGACTTAGGTGCTAGGCTAGCCAAGCTTTTGCAGGGCATTATTGACCGGGAGCTTTACTGGTCAAGCAAGATTAATAAAACTTTAGTTCACGGTGATTATCATTTAGAAAATATTATTGTAAGTGGCTTAGAGCCAGACCATATCAAGGTAATTGATTTTACTGATTTGGCCTGGGGCGATCCTTGTCTAGACTTGGGGGGATTTTTGCAACAATTTGATTTTATGCTACAAAATACTTTATCGCGTCAGCAAATCAATGATTATAAAAGTTATTTTGTAGAAAGCTATTTTGGCGAAAGCTTTGCTGATATTGATCCTGTTTTTATTAGTCGCATTAATCTTTATCAGGCTTGGACAACTTTACGCACTGTGGCTTTACTCTTTTATACCAAAGATTCCCGCCACGCCTTAGAGAATTTACTCCAAGATACAGAAGGATATTTGGATTTGTCTCAAAAACAAATAGTAAAAATAAATTTAAATTAGTTAAATTTTATTTTTAGATATTAAAGCTAGCCTTAGCTTATGGTATACTTAGTGTAAGTTAAATTTTGAAGATGCTTACAACTAAAAACAACTTAAATATATTAATGGCTAGTGCCGAACTGGCTCCACTGGCTAAGGTGGGTGGTTTAGCAGATGTTTTGGGTTCTTTGCCCAAGGCTTTACTTAAATATAAACTAAAGTTAAGCATTGTTTTGCCTCTTTATGGCTGTATTGATGTCAAAAAATATCAAGTTAAATTAATAAAAAAGGGTATTAGTATTGAAATAGATCATCGTCAACAAAGCTTTGATTTATATCAAACTTATCTGCCTACTACTAAAATTCCAGTTTTTTTGATTAAGCACAGTTTATTCAAAGGAAAGTATATTTATGCAAATCAGGTCAGTGCTAAGAATGATGTTGAGCGCTTTACTTTTTTTAGCAAAGCAGTTGTTACTTTGGTTCAGGAACTAGCCTTGCCAGTAGATATTATTCATTGCCATGATTGGCACACGGCTTTGATTCCAAGCTATGTTGATGAATATAGTCTTAAGCATGCTGATTTTCCTAATATCAAAACATTGCTTACTATTCATAATTTAGCTAGCCAAGGCACAAGTGGTTTAGATTTTTTTGAACACGCTTCTCTAAATAAAGAATTAAATCCAGCGCTCCTAGAAGATTATTATGATCAAGATGGCGAGCAGGTTGATTTATTAAAAATTGGCATTTTATCAGCTGATTATGTTAGCACTGTTAGTCCAACTTATGCTAAAGAAATTTTGACAAAGCACTATGGCTGTGGCCTAGATTTGTATTTACAGCGTCGTCACAAGCATTTAAGCGGTATTTTGAATGGTATTGACACAGCCATTTTTAATCCACAAACAGATAAAAGTATTACTAAAAAATATAATAAAACTAATTTCACTCTTGCTAAACAGGCTAATAAAATTGCCCTGCAAAAGAAATTAAAATTGGCCAGAGTTGATTATCCTTTATTTGGTATTGTTACTCGTTTAGTTGAGCAAAAAGGTTTTGATATAATGCTTCCAGCTTTAGCAAAATTTTTAAACAATAATAAAGCCCAAATAGTTATTTTAGGCACTGGTCATAAAAATATTGAAAACAAGCTAAAAGATTTGGCAAAAATTTATCCAGATTCTCTAAGTTTGATCTTGGGCTTTGATTTAGCCCTGGCGCAGCTTATCTATGCAGCTTCCGACTTTTTCCTAATGCCCTCGTATTTTGAGCCCTGTGGCTTAGGGCAGATGATTGCTATGCGTTATGGGTCTTTGCCAGTGGTTAGGGTAACCGGGGGGCTAAAAGACACGGTAATTAATAATAAAAACGGTTTAGTATTTAATAATTATCAAATTGATGATTTGACTAGAGCTTTAGAACAGGCAGTAAAAATTTATGCTAATAAGGTTCAGTTAAAAAAAATGATTGTATCAGCCATGTCTTGCGATTGGTCTTGGGATGCTTCAGCTCAAAAATATTTTCAACTTTACAATAAGATTAAATAATTTACCCTGTTAAATAAATTTATTTTGACAGAGTAAATTAAAATATATGCCAATAATTATTTTTTTGCTAATATAGTATATATATTAATTAAATAAATTTAGAATTAAAGCAGGGCTTTAATTCTATTTAACAGGGTAAATATGCTTAACAAAAAATCAGAGATTAGAAAAGATTATATTCAGGAAAAGTATGTTATTATTGCGCCGCGTCGTACAAATCGGCCGCACGCTGCTGTTGGGCGTGAGCCAGCTAACAAGCAATTTGATGATAATTGTGGTTTTTGTCCCAATAAATTAAAATCTGTTAAATTTTTGCATAAGATTGGTACGAAAAAAAATTGGCAAATTGCGGTCTTGCCAAATAAGTATCCAGCCGTGTCTCTAAATAATCCTAAGGCCTATGGTCAACAAGAAGTAGTCATTGAAACGCCAGATCATATCAGGGAGCTGGAAGATTTACCAGTGGAGCAAGTTAGGGATTTGCTGACTGTTTATGCTGAGCGCACTAAAACAATTGCTAAAAATAAAAAAATAGAATATATCATGATTTTTAAAAATAATGGTGGCATTGCTGGTGCTTCTTTACAGCATTCACATTCACAAATATTTGCTACTAATTTTTTACCACCACATTTGGCGGACAAATCACAGCGTCAGCAAGCCTATAAACTAGCTAAAGGCACTTGTGTTTATTGTGATGTTATCAAAAAAGAGGCCAAAGGTCCGCGGCTTGTTTGGCAGGATCATAATGTAATTGCTTTTACTCCTTATGCTTCGATGTTTAATTATGAAATTTGGATTATGCCTAAGCGCCACATGGACAATATCACTCTGCTTAATAATCAAGAAAAAATGTCTTGGGCTAAAATTTTAAAACATAGCTTACAAAAAATTAGTCAGCTTAATCTGCCTTACAATTATTATTTTCATCAGGTAATCCATGATGAAGATCAGCATTTGTATATGAAAGTAGTGCCCCGTGGTTCTGTTTGGGCTGGAGTAGAGATTGGTTCGGGCTTAATTATCAATCCGATTGCCCCAGAAGAGGCAGCTAAGTTTTATCGGCAAGGACTATAAAATAAAGAAAATAAAAACCGCCATCAAAGGTAGTTTTTATGATAGAAAAATAATAAAAATTATTTGTTATGTATAGTTTTAATAGTAATCCTTTCAGCCAGTTGTATTTCTAAATCTTTTAGGGCTTGTTGTTTTGCTAATAATTCGGCAACAATAATTTGAATATCCTCGTGCTTAGCTTTTGTGGCAATAGCATCATTAAGCATTTGTTTTTTTGTTTCTAAGCTAAGATTCAATTCGTCAATTTTTTCCTTTAATGCTTGTAGCTCTATTTCAAATTCAGGCGCTTCTATTTGCGGGACATCTGTTAAGTGACTGCTACTTATTAATTCCTCGGCTTTGGTAGAATAGGACGGTTTTTCGGCTTCGTATTTTTCTTGATTCATATTTAAAATTTTTTAAAATAACTAATTTGATAGCATGCTAATTCTTTTTCTTTTTAAGATATTTTTCTATTAAATATCCCACAAAGGCAAAAAATAAGCCGAAAATAAGGAAGCTAATGATCACAACTCCTGTCACATCGTCATTAGGATTTAGATATTTCAATGTAGCTATTATTCCAGCTGCTACAATTTCTCCAAAAATAAAACCGCTAGTTACTCCTGTTTTGGCATATTTACCCTTAAGTTCATAAGCAATGCCAGCGCCAAATAAGATGATGCCAAAAAAAACAAAAGCAGTCCAACGCCAATCCCAGCCCTCAACATATATATTTCCCAAAAATGGAATGAGCAATATAGCGATGGTGAAAAGTAGTGGTCGAATTATAATATTTTTATTTTGCATAAAATTATTGTTAGTATGTATGTATATTATTTATTATATTTTATCTATATATATAGTATATATTGCTAGCGCTATTGACGCAATTACAATAAGTGAAGAGATAATGATAAACAATTTATTTATATGAATTTTTGTTAATTTATTTAGCCAGACTTCTACAGTATTATTTTCTTTAAGATTTGTAAAAAATAATATAATTAAACACGCTATTAAGAATAGTCCTATTAAATAATAAATTGTTAAGGGGTCATTTTTTATTAACCATAAGGTATTTCTTTTAATTTCTTCAGTACTATCATCAAATACTAAATACATAATAAATAGAGCGCTCAGCATTATTTTAATAATTTTTTTTATTTTCATATAAAATATCTTATTTATACTAACAGACAAGCGTATGAGAAGTTGACCGTGAAGTAGCTATGATAAAATTATATCATCATAGCTACGAACGGGCAATTTGCGAAAAACAGCTCTTTTTGGAGCTGTTTTTCCTCATACGCGGTGATAGGTGATGTACATTTTTCCTTAAACTTTAGTTGGTTTTATTATTTTAAAAGTAGAATTTAATTTTTATCAATTTGGGCGAGGGCGCAGAGGGGGTTAGGGGGTGAATGCGCCCGAGCAAAATTATTTTAATTCTTGTAATAATTTTTTAAATCCAGCTGTATTTACAAAATAGTTTTGTTTATTATTTTTTAAATTTTGTTTTACATTATTTATCTGGTTTAAGATTTTTCCTTTCTTAAGGTAGTTTTTGTTGGCGAATAAATTGAAATATAATCCATCTAAAAATGACACGTAATGAAAATTTTTATTTTTTTCACTGAAACCTATTAGGGATATAATTTCGTTCACTTGTTTATCTTGACCGCCGCCACCCTCTTTCATGTGTTTGTGTTCAATTATGTATATTTGATTCTTATACTTTACTAATAGATCCGGCATTTTTTCTTCTTTGCCTGAACTCCAAGAAAATTCTATTTTGTAATGTTTTAATAGTGATTTGAATAATTTTTTACCCTTTTTATCAGATTGTATATATTTTTTTGCGCCGGAAGTAGTAAATTCATTAGTTGATTCATGGTCTGCTTTTTTAAAACCGTTATTTTCTAGTATTTGAGAGGCTTTGTTAACTCCAAGATTACCACTTTCCTTATGTGCTTTTGCGTCTTTGCCAACTTGTAATGTAGTCGGAGTATACCCATAAATTTTGTATAAATCGTGGCGTAACTCAATGTATTTTTCAGTAATATTTTTTAATATTTCTATTTGTTCTGAATCACTCATTTTTTTGAATAGGCTGTAAGATATGTCTACAACTGGCCAAAAAGATATAAATTCAGAATAATTTATATTTTTGCTTGTTGTAATTTGTAATATTTTTTTCAATACACTTTGTGATAGCTGTTTATTTTTTTCTTTTCGGGCAAAATTATAAGCAGAGATACTTTCTAGCAGATCTGCATTTTGTTTCATTAGAGCAGTTGGCTCTTTTGGGTTTTTTGATATAATGAGATTTCCAGTTTTTAAATAAAATTTATCAATAATAGGTTCAGGATTTTTGAGAGAGTATTCTAGCAATTTTAAGTTATTCATATTTATTTTTTAAAATAATCTAGATTTTAATTCTGGTTGGGCAATTTCATAAGCATTTTCCAATATAGCCCTAGCCGTTAAATAGTCTAACCTTCTTCTTCTTTCGCCATTTTTTTTGTTTCCCTTGAATGGTGACAAAAGAACATCGTGTGTTTTTTTTCTAAAATCTAGCAATATATTATTACTAATATTGATAATTTTATCTATATTATCTTTTTTTGCATCAACTTTTATGATTGTTATTAATCTTGAGCTATGTTTAATGTCCTGAATATCATAATCTATTTCATTCGGTTTCATGAAAGATATTGGTTTTTTAGGATCAGTTGTGTCTACCGCCCTTAGCGCTATTTGCCCAGATGGTACATTAAATTTTATTGGTATGTTTTTTTCTGGTTGTCTGCGCATTTTTTCAAAATATCCTAAATTACCCAAAAAGATTTCATTTTTATAGATCTTAATTTCATCATAGTGCTTGTGTTTATTATCAAAGCATATAACACAAACGGGATTTTCTGTATCGGTAAATAACTGATCTTCTATTATGGTAATGCTGGTTAGTCTATTTTTAGGGAAATTTGAATTTATAAAAGTTTCTGGCACTATCATAATGCCAAAATCATTAGCTAAACTTTTTTCAATGGCTAATTTATATACATCATCATATCCGCAAAAATCTAGATATTTAGCAATGTTATTATAAATACCTTTTCTTTTAGCGCTGTAGTTTGTTAAATATGGAGGATTAGTGATAATTATAGAATTTTTGATTTTGGGGATATCAATCAAACTATCATTTATTTGCCAATTTAGATGTTTGTCTATATCTAGACCAATGATTTTTTTAAATCCTATCTTTTTAGCGACATTCAATAAATCGCCGTCACCAGCAAATGGGTCGTATGCTATTTTTGCGCCAGTTGACTCTATAAATTCTAAAATATGGTTCTTTAACCAAAAGTCGTTTTTGGTGAAAAATTGTCCTAGAGTTTGTTTTTTGATAATGGCGTTCATTGTGTATATTATAACTTAGATTGTTAAAAAAATAAATTGTGAGAATATTTTACGACCAACTTACAATTGGCTTCTTTATAACATATTTTACTACCCCATTTATCAATAATTTATCATCTTCATGAATAAAAATAGTTGGATGATTTTCAGTTGATTCAGAAATCAAAGAAATAACCTTATTTTTTTTATCAACTATCATTTTTTTGATAGTAGCCACATTATCAATAATTGCTAAAACGTAATCGTTAGATTTGCCTTGTTTCTCGGTATTTATAATAGCATAATCACCATCTTCAATGTTGGTTCCGTTAATTATTGCCTTATTCATTGAATTGCCAGATGCTCGTATAGCAATTAAACCTTCTTCGGAGTTGATTATTTTTTTTGATACCTTTATATAGCCCTCTAAATTTTCTTCTGCAAAAATTTTAGGATCACCACAGTTAGCTTGACCCAAGACGGGTATAGCCACTAACAGGCCTTTTGGCCGTTGTTCATTTTTTATGCGTTTTATGACGCCAGTTTTTTTGTCTATTTTTATAAATCCAGCCTCTTCTAGCTTTTTTAAGTGGTAGGACACCTTAAAAGGGTGGGGCTCGCCAACTAGTCTACCTATTTGCCTTAATCCGTCTCTTTGTAGGTTTAAATTATCAGCAAAATTTAATATTTTTTGTTGTATGTAGTGCATAGTTTTATGACACTGTAATTATATAGGCATAATATTGGTATGTCAAGTATTATCTAAAGCGTCAAAAGTTGACGATTATCATTAAAATGTGCTAAAATTATAGTAAATAAATAAAGACAGCTGATTGTGGCAACTATCTTTACTTATCAAGGAAATATTTTTTTAGCTTTTTGGGATATTTCCCCTAAATCTACTTGGCTTGTTTATTATAGCAGATTTAGTTATTTAAATAAATAAGAGCAATTAACAATACCATTATAATGGCAACATATATCTTGAAAGAAGACACTTCCGGCGATTATTATTGGATTTTGAGATCTGATAAGAATTATAAAACCATTGCTATGAGTAGTGAATCTTACGAATCTAAGGATGGGGCTAAAGATTCAATAGCTTGGGTTAAAGCCAACGCAAAAGATGCAGGATTTAGAGACGACACTTAATTATTAAATTAATAAAAAAACGAGACCACAACTCGTTTTTTAAATAAATTGTTTTCTGAGCGACGTTAGGAGCGAAGAAAACATCCTAATTCCCCCTAACTAAAATAAATAAAAATCAAATTCGTATCGTCTAATTATACCTTATTTTTTAACGTAAAGGAAAAATGTATTTCATCCTATCACACCGGGATATCTGAAGTCTCGCCGCCTTTATTTCTTAAATAAGTTAATATATTCTTCAAATACAAATAGCCGGTTTCTGGCAAAGCCGGTAATTTCTTTTAAAATACCGAATTTTTGCATTTTAGAGATCAGAGAATTGGCAGTTGGTACAGTAATATTTAATTTCTTAGCCGTTTGATTGGCATTTATAATTGGGTGAGAAAAAAGTAATTCCAATAAGTCGTTGCCCAATTTTGCTTGCCTACCAATCGTCATGATATTTTTTTCGCATTTTTGCCTTAGAGTAATTATTCTTTCAAAAGTAGCAATGCTATTTTTTGAAGTTTCTATAACACCAACTAGGAAAAATTTGAGCCATTGTTCAATATTATTACCCGTTCTCACCAAAGTTAAAGCGTCATAGTAATGGTCTCTATTTTTTTCAAAAAAAGCAGATAGATAGAGAGTCGGTTTTTTTAAGAGACCTTTTTCTACTAAGTGCAGAGTAATTAATAATCTGCCGATTCTGCCATTGCCGTCTAAAAATGGATGAATAGTTTCAAACTGATAATGGCTGATAGCTACCTTGATTAAAAAAGGAATTTCTAGATTTTTATTGTGCCAAAATTTTTCCAAGTCAGATAATAGCTCAGATAATTCACTAGGGTGCGGTGGCACAAAAACAGCATCGTTTAAAGTAGCGCCACCTATCCAGTTTTGACTGGTCCTTATTTCCCCTGGAGTTTTATTTTTTCCTCGGGCGTTTGATAGCAATATTTTATGAGCATCCTTAAGTAGTCTTACAGATAACGGCAATTTATCTAATCCAGCAATGGCTGAGTTCATAGCCTTGATATAGTTTTGCACTTCCTGCCAATCATCTCTTTTTTCTGGATCAATTTCCTCTTTAGGCAAAAATGCTTCGTCTATAGCCGTTTTTGTTCCTTCAATACGACTAGAAGTAGTTGCTTCTTTAGCCACATGCATTTTTATAAAAAAATCAACATCAGGCACTAAAGTAGAGTAAGCGCTTAGCTCACCTAAATATCTTACTGCTTCTTCGAGTAGTGTATCTATTTTTTTGTCTTGCCAATCAAACGGCTTATTTATCAAAGACGGATAAAAACTCTTATAGCCATATTGATTTTTGTAATTACCGGCTTTGAAAAATGATTTTTCCATAACTTTAATTATGTTTATTTATATTAAAAGTTTAGCATATAACTTTAATTATGGCAAATCATATTAAAAGTTAAAAATAAAGGTGGCGAGATTTGGGTGTAGCTAGAGAAAAATAGAGCGTAAAGTATAAAGAAATAGCTAAAATAAGCCTAAAAACTATATATTTTACCTAATATTAGCCAAAATATATACAAATACCCCCCCCAAGACCTTGACAAACTTTGCCAAAAGGAGTATAATTATATATTAATTAGATCATTTAAATATTACTTGCAAATATAGCTTCAGCGTTTAGATTAACTATATAATATAGGTAGTTTGGCCGCTGCGGCTATAGAGCTAAAGCCGTGAAAGCTTCCAAGATTCCCTTGGAGCTACCGGTAATTCGTTGTTGCCGGTCATTAGCGTTTGTCTTCTTTTCAGGAGGTAAGGCTGTGGGTAGCAGCAAGAATCCGTATGAGCGACTGATGAAACTGATGTCATCCGCGCTCAAGATGGTGGCCGAGGGTTCTCGTTCACCCGAAGCTCTGGCCGATCACCTGCAGGTCTTCGTCTTCGGCCAGTTCCTGAAGGCGCTGGTCAACTACGACGATCCGGCTTATCGCCGCATCGACCGTGACCAGTACGTCTTCGTGGCCGACGGCCTGCGTCCAGAGCATTTTCCGGTGCGTGGCAAGGGTCAGTCCGAGGTGACCTACAAGTACCTCGAGTACGATCACGAGCCCAGCACCGAAGAAGTGCTGAAGGATGTCGAGCGTCGTGGCGATGTCCGCTTGCCGGACTTCGCCGAGACCCTGGCCTTCCACAAGACCAATCCCGAGGAGAGGATGAAGGCTCCGGTCATCAGCCTCTGTGGCGCCCTCGAGTGCAGGGACGGCAGGCGCTGTGTCGCCTACGTCTTTGCTGGTGGGGGTGGTCTGGGCCTGGGCTGGGGCTGGCTCGGCAGTCGTTGGGGTCAGCGCTGCCGCTTCCTGGTCGTCTGCAAGTAACTGGCCTTTGGCCACTTGGATACTCGGGACTTGATTGTCCCTTGGCTCCTTGGCCTCGGCCAGCACGGACTCCGTCTCAATACTCTCGCACAATGGCGAGTGAGACGGAGTTTTTCTTTTTGTCAAAAAAATGTTAAAATATTTTTTGGATAGTAAACGACACAGTTTCAGGTCAAGGCTTGAGACGGTTGAACTCTGCATTTAAGGTGTAGTGAGAATGAAATAAAATAATGTTTTGTTTCAGAGAGCTTGCCTTAAATTCTTACAAAAAAGAAACTTGGCGCAAAATATTGGTGGATTTAAAAATCCCAAATAAAATACAGCCCCGAGAGTATTCGAAGGGCAGTGGTACAGAAGATATTTTGTGCGATTATGATGTGGCACCATCGAGAACAGGGACGACAAGCGCAATGTCGCCTACGTCAATGCTAATGAGAATGGTCTGAACCTGAACTGGAACTGGCTCAACAATCGTTGGAATCAGCACTGCCGCTTCCTGGTCGTCTGCCAGTTTCTTTTTTATTTAGAGATATTTTGCGTCTGCTTTTTCCAGCCACCCAGCATTTTGCCCACTTCGTTTATGGCCGTCGAAAGCAAGGCATACTTTTTATTATCCACTGCTTTTAATTCCCAAGCTATTTTCAAAAAATATTTTAAGGCATCCAGCCGGACGCAGGCCGTGGTGATAATTTCTAATTTTGTTTCTCGGCTAGTATGACAAGCTTCAAGTAGTAACTCAATTAAACCACAGAATAGATTGTCAATCTTTATCCCCAATGTATACTTATCCAAGCGAGGAAAATGTATTAAATACCCATGCCAATTCTTGTAAGCCGCAGCGGTCTTAGATATTATTGGTAAATCCCCAAACTGCTGAGGGGGGGGGGCATGTTAAAGGCAGATTTTTGTGAAGTATGAAAGTGCAATTTGTCCATAATTATTATGATATTATTTGTTTAGATAATTTGTTTTTGGCTTGGCAAGAGTTTGTTAAGGAAAAGAAAAATAAAGTAGATGTTCAGAAGTTTTCTCGTAATCTTGCCGACAATATTATACTCCTTCATCAAGACCTTGCCAATTTCACCTACTATCACTCTGGCTACGAGGCTTTTAAAATATCCGACCCAAAACCTAGGGACATCCATAAAGCCAGCGTGCGTGATAGATTATTACACCACGCAATATATAGACAGCTATATCCATTTTTTGATAAGACTTTTATTGCCGATTCTTTTTCATGCAGAAACAACAAAGGCACCCATAAAGCTATATATAGATTTAGAAGTATGACTCAAAAAGTCAGCCAAAATAATAATAAAACAGTTTGGATATTAAAGTGTGATATACGGAAGTTTTTTGCCAACATTGATCACGAGATATTAAAAAGTATTTTAGCTAAATACATAGCAGATAAAGATATTGTTTGGCTACTAAACAGAGTAATTGATAGTTTTAAAGTAAGTAAAAACAGGGGATTGCCATTAGGTAATCTTACTTCCCAACTTTTTGTAAATATCTACATGAATGAATTTGATCAATTTGTAAAACATAAATTAAAACAGAAATACTATATCAGATACGCAGACGACTTTGTCTTTTTGTCAGATAATAAAAAAGAGTTAATCAATATAATCCCAGAGGTCAAAGACTATCTTGGCAAAAAACTTACTTTACAAATTCATCCTAATAAAATATCGCTTAGCACGCTGGCTTCAGGTGTAGATTATTTAGGCTATATAAATTTTCCACAACATAGAATACTTAGAGCAAAAACAAAGAAAAGAATACTAAGATTAGCTAATAACAAAAATCTGTCTTCATATTTTGGCGTTTTAAAACATTGTAGTAGTTTCAAATTAAAACAAGAAGTTGAAAATATAGTAGGATTATTTGATTAAGTAAATATTTATCTAGCTCTATTTCTCTCTGGCGGAACCAGATATCCGGTGATAGACGATGTCACGACGATATATAAAAACAAAAAAGTTTAGAAAAAAATCTAAGCTATTTTTATTTATAGGAATATTATTTTAGTAGAAAAGCAGTCGTGATTTCGGTCTATCA
>CAZWIT010000006.1:0-32155 GCA_964633905.1 uncultured Gammaproteobacteria bacterium
ACCATAATAATGATGGTTATCGCAATCTATCAGACGTAGCTATGTTTGCCAGCTGCAAAGATACTTTTGATGCTGACAACAACGGTGTCCATGATTTAAGTGATATCTCATTGTATACTGCAAATAATCAAGACAACGATTTTTGTAATAACAATTTTAAATGTGTTCCTTATCCAATTGAGGTTCCAGTAAACCCAATTATACTCGATGTCCCTACTCGTAGCATAACAGTAGTTGAAACTCCACAATTAGCTATTTGCGACCATAATAATGATGGTTATCGCAATCTATCAGACGTAGCTATGTTTGCCAGCTGTAAAGACACTTTTGATGCTGACAACAACGGTGTCCATGATTTAAGTGATATCGCATTGTATACTGCAAATAATCAAGACAACGATTTTTGTAATAACAATTTTGTCTGCTCACCAACTACCACTCCTCAGGTTTTGGGTGTAAAGGAGAACAATTGTACAAATATTGATCAAGATGTGATTGGTAAAACAAGTTGGGCAGATGGTAGTTTGATTAGAACTTGTGATATGAAAATTTATCATATTGAGAATCAAAAGAAAAATCATGTTAAGAATCTTCAGGAATTGTTAAAATATATTGGACAAAGAATTTATAATGTTGCTGATGAGGTTGTAAATTTATTCTAAATAGTTATATTTTAAAAAATCATCCAGCTCCTTGCGAGGGACTGGATGTTTTTTATTTTTAGCTTTTCTAAGTTTTTATGTTATAATTAATTCTAACTTTAATAGTAGATTAGGTTACTATTGACAAAAATTGATTTTTATGATTTAATTAAATGTTAAATAACCTAGACATACATGTCTAAAAATCAAACAACTAAAATATTAGATTCAGATCGTGATGGCTTGTCCGATGAAGCAGAGATAAATTTTTATAAGACTAATCCTTATCAAGCTGATACTGATGGTGATGGTGTTGATGATGGTTTGGAAATATCCTTAGGTAGAAATCCTAGGGGGATTGGTTTGTGGCAAGATTTATTTATTCCTAATCATAACAATAATTTTAAACCCAAGGCTTTGCATCCACAAAGAATATTTTTTTATTCTTTGTCGGCTGTTTTTATCAAATTTTTAGTTATTGCTATAGTTTTGTCTTTTCCAATTCAAGCTTGGCTGACGCCTGACCTACTAGCTGAACAAAGTCAAAAGATAGTTGATGCTACTAATAATCTTAGACTTAGTTTAAATATAGAGCCTTTAAGTAGTAGTCCAGTTTTACAAGCAGCTGCTTTAGGTAAAACAGAGGATATGTTGGTAAATCAATATTTTGCTCATGTTAGCCCAGATAACAAAGGTTTAAAATATTGGCTATCTAAAGTAAGTTATAATTATCAAGTAGCAGGTGAGAATTTGGCAATTGGATTTTCTGATCCGATTGAAGTAGTGAATGCTTGGAAAGCTAGTCCTTCGCATTATTCTAATTTAATTGATGCTGATTTTAAAGAAATTGGTGTAGCTATGGTTAGTGGTAATTATCAGGGCTATGATACTACTTTAGTGGCTCAATATTTTGGTACTAGTCCAAGTAAAACTACTCAAAACATTGTTACCAGTGATTTAATTACGGTTTTGCCAGGTCAAAATTTAGCTACTACTAATAATATTCAAGTTTTGTCAGATAAAGAGGATAAAAAAGATGATCAAGTACCTGAAGTTAAAAAAGATCTAGTAATTGCAGAACCAAGTCCAGCACTGCCATTACAGCAAACTAAAGAAGAAATAAAATTATTGGCCCCAACTTTAAAGTCTCCACTTAATAATTTTATTACTAAATCAAATACAGTTAATTTAGTAATTAATGCTCCTGGCGCTGAGAAAGTTTCTATTTGGTCTAGCGATGTTTTGCTAAAGACTCAAGCCATTGTTTTAAATCAAGACTTAAATACCGACATAAGTTTAATTGATGGTCAGCATAATATTATAATTGAGGCCTTTAAAGGCGACCTTAAGACTTATTCTCCAGTTTATAAAATAGAAGTTGATAGACAAGCTCCAATATTAGATCAACAGCTTAGTGCTATATCGGCTTCAGAAGCTGGAGAAGATTCTTTGATATTAAAAATAGACGCTTATTTGAGTCCAGATACTGATCTTGCTAAAGTGCAATTAGCTAATTATAATATAGAACTTAACAAAGACAGTGCTGATATTAATCACTGGAGTGGCCATTTAATTATTGAAGATGCAAAGAAAGCAGAGATTTTTAATCCATTATTAATGGCCAGCTTAACAGCTACTGATAAGCTTGGTAATACCGTTATTACTGATATTGCTTGGTCTAATGTGCCACCACTAAAGCCTAGTATTGTTAAACAGTATTTATTTGTAAAGGGTACTAATTCGGCTGCAATTTCTCCTTTATTTGATCTTAGCTCTATTTATTATAAAGTAATTTTGATTTTAGCAGTAGCGGCTTTGTTTCTAAACATTTTTATTGAAATTAAAAAGCAACATCCCAAAACTATTGCTTCTACCATGGGATTTATAGCCCTACTAATACTTTTGATTCTATTTTAATTTTAGTTTGTTTATAATTTGGGATATTTTTTTGTATCCTTTTTATATTTTTTGGTATTGACAAATATAGTAAATCTTGTTTAAAATAATGACTTGACAAAAATGCAAGATAAACTATATAATATAAAGTCAACATAATTAAATATATTAATTAAGTTAATAAAAAAATATGACAAAAACTTTACAGAAATTTATTACCGGTTTTTCTTTATTGTCAGTCTTAATTTGGTCAAGCGGAGCAGTAGCTTTTGCTAATCAAATTGTTGATGATAATGAATCAAACGGTAAGAAAATTACTATTTGCCATACAACTGAAGCCGAAAACAACAGTTTTGTGCAAATAGAAGTTGCTAAAGAATCAGTAGCAAGTCACTTAGAACATGGCGATCAAATAGGCAATTGCCCAACGCCACCAACAGTAGAGGTCCTTCCTGGCGAATGGTGTAGTGCTTTGGTTGGTATCATGTCTTCTGCTACTCTACGAGATAACAATGTTATCGACGTTGATGATAGTGGAGCAAGTGATTTGACTGACACTCAAATGGTTGCCGAATGGTATGATAGCGGTAATAATACCGCCTGTTTGGAAAGTTTTGGCCCAGAAGGCGAATTTAATCAAGAAAATTACGAAAACATTGATTGGTGCGCTGGTTTAGTTAAGGGTATTCAAGATACTATTGGTTCCCAACGTGGTGATGCTAAGTTTTCCGAAATATTTGACGTTAATAATGACGGTGTAACAAACTTGTCAGATGTTTCATTTATGGCTAGTTTATTGGCTTTAAATGACCAGGCTGTCTGTTATGCTCATTATGTACCGCCAATGCCAGATTGGTCTCAAGAAGAGCAAGAACCAGTGGTAATTAAGGCTCATAAAATAGTGTGTGATAATGAGACTGATTTACCTAATATGAGTGGTAGTGAACAAACTATAAATGCTAAGACTGCTCAAGCAATTGTTGATAATTCTGATGGCAATTGTCACTTTGAAGCTGATTGGCAATTTCAATGGGGTACGAATGATAGTGTTTTAGGCTTAGAAGGAGATTTTGTTGGTAGACATTTAGACGCTGCTTGGAGTGATTTTGATTCTCTTAGTGGTAATAATGTTAATGCTCCAGCAGAAGTTTCTATAGATATGAGTGATGTTCCTGAAGATAATAAATTATGGTTTAGAGAAGTTTTACAGGCTAACTATATTCCTTTTACCTATCCAATGGCAGAAACCACAAATAAAGATAACAATGTTAGTGCTGAATTTTGGTGTGATCAGGATGTTTTAAATTATGATAATGCTGAGTGGATTAATGTTTCTGAAGGTGAAACTTATTATTGTTTAGCTATTAATGTTTTAAAGGAATCAGAACCAGAAGAAATAATTCCTGGCGAATGGTGTAGTGCTTTGGTTGGTATCATGTCTTCTGCTACTCTACGAGATAACAATGTTATCGACGTTGATGATAGTGGAGCAAGTGATTTGACTGACACTCAAATGGTTGCCGAATGGTATGATAGCGGTAATAATACCGCCTGTTTGGAAAGTTTTGGCCCAGAAGGCGAATTTAATCAAGAAAATTACGAAAACATTGATTGGTGCGCTGGTTTAGTTAAGGGTATTCAAGATACTATTGGCTCCCAACGTGGTGATGCTAAGTTTTCCGAAATATTTGACCTTAATAATGATGGCAAAACCAATTTAAGTGATGTAGCTGTTGTAGCTAGTTTAGTAGCCTTAGGTAATCAAGCTTCTTGTTATGCTCACTATGTACCACCTATGCCAGAGTGGGAAATACCAGATACCACCGCTCCAGTTATTACCTTGTTAGGCAATAATCCAGAAAATGTTTATGTAAATTCTACTTATACTGACGCTGGTGCAACTGCTATGGATAATATCGATGGTAATATTACAGCCAATATCGTAGTTACGGGTACTGTTAATACTGATACTATTGGTACTTACACCTTAACTTATAATGTTTCAGATAGTGCTGGTAATCCAGCCACTCCTGTTACTCGTACAGTTAATGTGATTCCTCAAGGCGATGGAGAAGATACCACCGCTCCAGTTATTACCTTGTTAGGCAATAATCCAGAAAATGTTTATGTAAATTCTACTTATACTGACGCTGGTGCAACTGCTATGGATAATATCGATGGTAATATTACAGCCAATATCGTAGTTACGGGTACTGTTAATACTGATACTATTGGTACTTACACCTTAACTTATAATGTTTCAGATAGTGCTGGTAATCCAGCCACTCCTGTTACTCGTACAGTTAATGTGACCGCCAGAAGTAATGGCGGCGGTGGTGGCGGCGGTGGTGGCTATAGACCACAAATGAGCTTTATTAATATCAAGGCTCAGACAGCTACTTCCAGCGCTAATGTCACTTGGGATACAAGTTTAGCCTCACATACTTGGATTATTTACGGCACCACCACAGAATATGGTAAAGAATTTAGAAATACTATTTATGCCCAAAGCCACACAGCTGTTTTAAATGATCTTTTACCTAATACTACTTATCATTATCAATTAAGATCTTTTGATAACAACACTAATGTCGTTTATGATATTGATAGAACCTTTACTACTAATGGTAATGGCATTCCACCACAAGTTTTAGGAACTAAAGAATTTGCTTGTGTACCAGATATTGATGGCGACATTAAAGATATTACTAAATTTGCTAACGGTGTTTTATTGCGTGGTTGTGGTCCAGAAGTGTATCATATTGTTGATGGAAAGAAATTTCATATTCCTAACTGGCAATATTTACACGATAATTATTTTGCCATCAGAATATACAATATTTCTGATGAAAATTTAGTGCAATTTCCAGATACTGATAAAGATAATGTTAGCCTAAAGAAGATTTTAAAAGGAGTACTTGGTACTAAAACTTATGCCAATGGCACTCTATTACGTGGTTCCGATAAAAAAGTTTACATAATTACTAATGGCAAAAAAGTGTATATTAGTAGTTTAGAGGAATTAAAGAAATATGCTGGTCGCAAGATCTATGACGTTACTGATACTGTTTTAAATCAATACTAAAAGAAGATTACAATAAAAAGACCGCTCTTAATGCGGTCTTTTTATATATAAAAAATTGTGTTATAGTAGCAAGATTAAAGAATATGCCAGAATTACCAGAGGTGGAAACAATTAGACAGGGGCTTGCTAAGCAGATTTTAAGAAAATCTCTAGTTAAAATAGAGGTATTTAAAACTGGTTTAATAAAAAGTCCTTTAGCAGTTTTTCATCAAACACTAAGCAATAATCAGTTTGTAGCTATTGAAAGAATAGGTAAGCTTTTGATTTGGCATTTAAAAACAGGGGATTTATATTTGTTAGTTCATCTAAAAATGACTGGCCAATTGATTTATGTTTTGGATGAAACTATTGTTGCCGGTGGACATAATTTACCCAAAACCAATAATCTGCCTAATAAATATTCCCATATTATTCTTACTTTTAAAGATGGTTCCCATTTGTATTTTAATGATTTACGGCAGTTTGGTTATTGGCAGTTAGTAGATCAAAAAAGCAAAGAGGCAATTGTTAAAAAATTTGGGATTGAACCTAAAACTAAAAATTTTACTTTGACCAATTTTCTAGCTGTTTTAGCAAAACGTTCTGCGCCAATTAAAAGCGTTTTATTGAATCAACAGTTAATAGCTGGTATTGGTAATATTTATGCTGATGAAATTTGTTTTCGGGCTCAAGTTTTACCTACACGTAGGACTAATACTTTGACTAAACTAGAAAAGAAAAAGTTATATCAGGCTTGTCAGTTTATTATTACTAGAGCCATCAAGCATCGTGGTACTACTTTTAGTGATTATCGTGATAGTAAAGGAGAGGCTGGTAATTTTGTAAAATATTTAAAGGTTTACGGACGCAAAAATTTAGTCTGTTTGCGTTGTCGTAAAAGTAAAATAAAAAAAATAAAAGCTAGCGGGCGGGGCACTCATTATTGTCCAAATTGCCAAAAATAGGCTTATTTTGTCTATTATTGACTTTTTTTTAATTATATGACATAATATAGTGTTCGCTTAGTGATCACGCTGCGTTTCTGTAAGCGTTGATCTTTGACACTCCACAAGAAAGTCAACAATAGCTCTGTAAAGAGCTGCAATCAGGAGGTTAGACATGCAAGAGCTTTGGGACGCTGCTGTGACTTGGGTCACGGCACACTGGTTTGACTTGGCCATGGTCGGCGTGGCTATTTTTGTGCTTAAGGGTTTGTTTCGACAGCCCTTGGACGACAAGGGTCGTCTGATCAAGGATCCCAAGAAACGGCCGTCCAAGTACGGTTGGCTCCTGGGCACTGGCCTGATCAGTATCTATTTTGCGGCGCGGATTTTTGGCAATGTTGGCCCGGAAAACTTCAAGGGCATTTCGGCCATGAAGTTTGTCTGGTCGTTTGTCATCGTTGCTGTGTATGCGGTCCTATTCTATATTGCCAATAAGAAAGAGTTTACCGGGCAGACCATCTATCTGCGCGGTCTCTATGGCTCCATTGCTTGGAGTCTGAGCTTGGTAAGCTTTATCTTTTTTGGCTTTAGTTTTTGGGCTTTGGCTCTGGCTATTCTTGGTTTGGCTCTGCGTCACGCTTATACGGTGGCTAACCGTAGGCGCGGTGTGGGCGTTTGGTTTGGTAAGTGGCTGGTGCGCAGAGACGATCAAGATCGTCCGGACACGCCCAGTTATCACCGGACCATCTGGACTAATCGCAAGATTTGTCTGGAGCCTGGTTTGACATTTTTGCTGCTGCCTTTTGATATGCCGGGTTGGGACATTCGGCTGATTATTGATGAACTGCGTTACGTTGGTTCGTCTAATAAGCCTGAGTTCACTCCGGAACTGAACACTGCCCCTAACCCGGAAGTAACAGATGAAACAGGTAAGGTGATCAAGCCGGCTGATCCGATTGGCGGCGTGATCAGATTTCAGTATTTTGGCCGTTTCCGCACTGGGCGGCATTTGTCGCGTTTGCGCAAATTGCCGGACGATGTTCGTGAACGCCCCGAAGAGCATGTAAAGGCTAGGGTTCTTGCCTGCCTGCGTCTTTTTGCTAGTAAGTATACAATTGCTGAACATCTTTCCCTTAAAGATAAGACAGAATATAGGAATGGTTTGCTTGGCATCTTGGCACAAATGTATGCTGATGTGGCTAATGAATTTGCCGTTGATGAAATTTATTTTGAGGTCCTCGATCCTGAGGCCTCAGATACTGTTAGGAAAGAGATTGAGCAAGTGGCAGCCGCTGAGCAGAAGATTATCGCCAGGCGTAAGCTTGGTGAAGCAGCTGGCGCTGAAATCGCTGCCCAGATTGATGTCGTGGCTAAGCGCATGGAAACTCCGATTGGTGCGGCTGCTATGGCTGCTCTAGTCGAGTTGGAGCGTGCGCGTAATGCCAGGACTATCGTAGTTGATCGGGCACTCGGCAACTCGGCTGCCAAATTCTTTGGTGGCGACAGCGAGTCGTCGTCCAAGCCACCGAAAAAGTGACTTTCTAAAGGAGGTAAATTTCAAGCAACCCCATCCTGTTTATAAAAACAGGGGAAAATGGGGTTGCTTTTTTATTTTTAAAATGGCATAATTATAATAGCTAAATTATTTATTAAAATAAAAATTATGTCACAACAAGAGTTTGATTTAATAAAAGAATTTGGTTTAGAAAAATTAGCAGATGATCAAAAGGCAATTTTACAAACCAAAATTATTGATTTGATTGATAGTCGTTTTAATAGACTGATATTAGAACGTTTAAGTGAAGCCGATAAACTAGAATTGGATCAGGTCTTAGCCAAGGGTGATCCAGAAGCTATGAATGCTTTGATAAGTTCTAAGGTGCCTGATTATGCTGAAATTTATGATCGAGTTATTGCTGATTTGAAAGTTGAAGTTCTAGAAATGCGCGATGCCTTGCTTACAGCTTAATATTTTATTTAAGCTTTTTTAATTTATGACAAATCAAGAAAAAATTGAGCGTATCCGTGATATATATGTAGATTTTATTTCTTCTTTGAATTTTTTAAAAAAAGAAGCAAATCGTCGCTCAGAAATAAAACTCAAGGCTCACGATAAAATAGAAATTGATGAGCTCTTAGAAAAAATTAGCAAACATTATTAAAAAATTATGCCAAAAAAAGATCAAAAATTTGGTGACCTTATCGCTTCAGCTGGTGCTAGTGAAGTTAAAAAGCCAGGTGTTGAGGCTTTGCCAGATGAAGCTACTAGAGAAGGCGTGAGTGAAGCTGAGCTCGCTGCTGAAGCTACTGCTACCATAGAGCAAATAGATGGTGCAACTAAAGATGCGATTGGTGAAATTGGTGCTGGTGGAGAAAATAGGGATTTAGTGAGTCAAGCAGAAGCAGGTGCAGAAGCAAGCAAAGCAGCTGTAACGGCTGTGGTAGAGACGCCGGCGACACCGCTAGAAATAATTCCTGAGTATAAAAAAGCTAAAACTTGGGAAGAGTTTGTTGATATTGTGACTAAAGGTGTAGCAGATGCAGAGCTTGTTCGTGAACGTATTGAGGCTTATTTGCGTGGAGAAATAGCGATCAAAAAAGTACCTTTAAATGATGATCAAAAAAAAGTTTTAGCTGGTTTTGCAAGTGATTTTAAAGAAGGACCTACTAATTTTGAACATGAAGCCAGCATTGCTCAGGCTGAAGCAGAAATAAAAAATGGCGAAGCTTATGCCGGAGAGGAAGCTTTTGAAAAGTTTAAAGAAAAAAATCCAGAAATTTTAGCATTTATTGAAAAATTAATTGACCCTGATTTGTCTAATGAAGATTTATCCATTTTAATTCAGAAATTTAATGAAGCTGAATGGGGTCAGATCAAAAAGGCTGGTTCTTATCAAGCAATGTCTTGGAATATTGATGGTAAACCCGGTAGAATAATAACTTTTAAGTGGTTTAAAAATGGTAGGATGACCATGTCTGCTTCTTTTGGTAAAGAAGAAAAAGTTGTTTCAGAGGATATTCCGGCTACGCCAACTGAAATTGAAAAAGAAAAGGCTACATCTGAAAAGCCAGTAGCAGAAGAAACAGCTGAACCCAAGGCTCCAGCCGAGGTGTCTGAGCCAGCTGTTGCAGAAAGTAAAGAATTATCAAGCGATCTAGAAGCGGCTCGTTTACAATATATTGAAGCACTTAGACAAAGAAAATCTTCTTTTAGTGGCAAGAGAAAAGTTGGTATTGGTAAGTTAAAAGCTAAAGCAGAAGAAGAATTTCAAGCAATAGTTACAAACTATCATAGATTGCAAAAAGAAGCATTTTTTCAGCAATTAGCCGAAGCAGGTGTGGAAACTGGTAAAATTACACCTGAAATCACTGATCAGTATTTAGAATTTTTAAAACAAGAAGAACAGGCAATTGATAATTTAGCCACTGCTTCTGATCGTAGCCGTTTACAAAAATTTCAAGAATGGTGGAAACGTAATTGGAAATTAAGACTAGTAGCTGGTACGGCAATGATGGGCGTAGGTGGGGCCTTAGTGGCCACTGGGGCTGGCGCTGGAGTAGGTGCTGGTTTATTTGGTGTAGCCAGGGGCTTAATGTCTGGTACTGGTACTTATATGAGTAGTGAGGCCTGGTTGGATAGAAGAACAGAAGGTTTAGGACAAAAAGGTTTGATTGATAAAGTGGCTGGCACGGGCTTTACTTCTAAAGCTGAAGGTAAAAAAATTATTGCTGAAGCTATTGAAAATAAATTTTTTGAAGCATATACCATTGATGAACTTAGACAGGAAATTGCCAGACTGAGAGTAATGAGTTTAGATAAAGGCGTGACTATTGAAAATGCTGGTCGTTTTGGAGCTGATCAGGCGCCCTTAATAAAAAATTTACTCCAGACTTATTATAAAAAATTAAGAGAGGAAACTATTATTGCTGGTCAGGATAAAATTGTTAAAAGTAAAGAATTGGATGATAAAGGCAAAGAAAAACCAGGTCACATAGAATTAGGTCAAACTTTATCTACGCAATTTGATAAAAATATAGAAGCTAATGAAAATACAGTTGTATCAGAATTAGACAAGCAAAGGATTAAATTTATGCGCCGACAAACAGTAGCAGCTGCTCTTGGCATTAGTGTTGGCGCAGTAGTTGGCCTAAAAGCTTGGGAAAAAGTTGAACATTCTAGTGGTCACACTTCTTATGAAGATATTAAAAAATTATTTCCTGAAGAAGCGGGTCAAGCAGACACTACTGGCATAGAGGATCCTTTTAAAGCAGTGGTAGCTAGTCAAACAGAGACTCCATCTTTTAATAATGTTTTAGAAGTGCATAAAGGTGATACGGTCTGGTCTTTGGCTAAAGAGCAGCTACATCAGCGCCTAGGGGCCCAATTTGATAGTTTAGATGAAGCTAGAAAAACTTATCTAATTGATGGTATTAAAGATAAAATAGCAGCCAATCCATCAGCTTTTGGTTTGCGCGATATTGATCAACTACAAGTTGGTGATAAAATTGATTTTACTGAAGCTTTTAAAGATCCAGAGCTACTTAAGGAATTACAAGCACACGCTGCTCAACTTGATCAAGCTGATTTACAGAATATTATTAGCAATAATGAAGCCTTAAAAGAAGCAGCTAGTCACGGTGTCCGTATTACTAGTGAAAATGTCGATCAGGTAGCTGCTACTATTCGTGAACATGGTATTGATGCTTTAAATCCAGATGGTAGTTTACGGGTAGCGGCAAAAGCTGCCAAAGAAACAGTCCAAGCTAGTATGGAGAATAGTCCTGTTAACAGTGAAATGGGTGAAGCAGTAGAATTATCTAAACAAACAGCCGATAGTTTTATTGAAAGTCCCAATGCTCAATACAATAGCGATATTTTTGCAGCCGCTAAATCAGCTGGTTCTCTTGATGCTGTTTTTAATAAATTAGTTGACAATGGTAATACTGAGCAGATTGAAGGTTTTATTAATGATTGGGCTCAAGCAGAAGGTTTAAGTGATAACAAGCGAGAAATATTTTTAGGTAGCTTAATGCACAATGATAATTTAGAATTAGGTTTGAATGGGCAAATAGAAGCTGGCGATGGTGTTAAAATTTTACAAGAAAATCTCAAAGCATTTGATGCTACCGTGTTAGACGCTAATGCTCATACTACTGAGGAAGCTTTGAAAGCTTTTGAGGATTTGCCAAAAGACGAATGGAGTGCTGTTAAAGTAGGAGATAGATATGCCTTGGTCCGAAAAGTAGTCGATCATAAATTATTTTGGCATAAGTTACGCTGGTTAGTTAGCTTTAATGCTGACCATAATGCTGAAATGACTATCAGTGATAAGGATTCTCTAGAAAATATTTTAGCTAATAAAACTTTTGGCTCCAGCGTAGTATCTAATGTCAAGAAGGTTGTTTCTGCTAAGTTTGATAATCACCCGCCGGCTATGTCTTAATAAAGTTTTAATATTTTTATAAAAAATTGTCTCCAATTTGGGGGCAATTTTAAATATTCTTAAATATTTTTTTTACTTCTTGAGGATTATTGACTACTACTAATTGTTTTCTTAAGCTTGACGCTTCTGGGTGTCCTTTTACATAAAATAATAAATGTTTACGCATTTCTTTAAAACCTTTTACTCCTTTATCTTCATAAAGTAATTCGGCATGTTTTATAGCAGCGGCTTTTATTTCTGGCCAGCTCACTTCTTGGTATTTACCAGTTTCTAAATAGTCTCTAATTTGTTTAAATAGCCAAGGTTGACCATATAGTGAGCGTGATAAGGCAATGCCGTCAGCTTCAGTATATTTTAAATCTTTAACAACAGATTCGATGGTTTGGAATGAACCATTTATTAAAAAAATGCCTTTAGTAAAAGCGGAGCGTATTTTTTTTAGCATTTCTAAATCCACTGGTCCAGTAAAAGGTGTTTCATAAGTTCTTCCATGAATAACAACAGCAGCCAGGGGGAATTCTGTTAAACTAGCTAGCAGGTCTAAAGCATTGATATTACCTTTACTGGGGTCGCCTTTAATAGTGTTTAAACTAATTCTGCTTTTAATAGACACTGGAATTGATACGCTGGCACAAGTATTATTAACAATATTTTTTACCGTATTCATATCTCGTAGTAGACAAATGCCACCGCCATGTCCAGCTACTTTTTTGGCTGGACAGCCAAAATTAATATCAATGCCATCAAAACCCAAGTTTTCTATAATTTTTGCGGCTTTAGGGTAAAGATCAGCGCGTCTGCCAAAAATCTGGGCTACTATTGGCTTTTCAAGCTTTTTGTATCTTAATAATTCTAAAGTTTTTTTGCTATCATAATACAAAGCATCAACTGAAACAAATTCGGTGTGCACTACTTGAGCGCCATAAGATTTACACATTTGGCGCCAAGCCGAATCAGTAATACCAGCCATGGGCGTAGTTGTTAAGATTGGTTTTTGTAGTTTTTGCCAAAAATTATCCATAATTTTATCTAAAATCCCACTTTAGTGGGATTTTTATTTATATCATATTTTTTTGATTTTGCCAATGTTTTTAGAGCCAGTCTTTGCGTCGGAAAAAATTCAAAAGAATAATCATCATCAAGGCCATTATTGAAAAAATAATATAAAAATCGTAAGGCGTGCCAATTATTGGCATGTGTTGAGCGTTCATGCCAAAGGTGGTGGCTATTAGGTTAGCTGGTATTAAAATTACCGAAATAATAGTTAAAATACGCATGATTTCATTTAATTTAAAAGAAATCAAGGATTCGTTAGTTTCATGAAAAGCGTTAATATTTTCTTTTTGGGTTTCTAAAATATCCCAAATATCTTTAGTACGATCTAAAATATTAGAAAAATAAACATTGGTTTTGTCGGGCATGAAAAATTTAGCACCAGTAGCCATTAATTTTTTAATAATGGTTTTGTGGGCTTGCATTATTTTTCTGAAATTAACAATATTTCTTTTTATATTTAAGATTTCTTTAGCTACTTGTTTTTCTTTACCGCTAAATATAGATTGTTCTACATTTTGGATGTCCTGACTAACATGGTCTAGCATTGGCATAGTATAGTTTTGGAGGCGGTGTAATATTTCATAAAGTAAATAGGCAGCATGTGGGTACTGCATATATTGATCTTGGC
This sequence comes from uncultured Gammaproteobacteria bacterium, assembly GCA_964633905.1. GTDB lineage: Bacteria > Patescibacteriota > Patescibacteriia > UBA1558 > GWA2-36-10 > CAZWIT01. The sequence continues at coordinate 13,674 of CAZWIT010000006.1, forward strand.
TATATTCACTATTTTTTACTTCTTGAAAAAAATTATCTAAAGTCGGTATTAAGCCATCATTAACAGTGATTAGATATTTGGGGCCAATAAAAAAATCTAATTCACTGGACTTTATTTCTTTATTTTGTCGATCATAATAAGGGAAGGTCAGGATAAAGAAAATATAATTAGTATATTCACTCATTTGTGGCCTTTGGATATTAATCAAACAATCTTCTATATCTAGTGGGTGAAAATTATATTCATTTTTGAGGTAATCCATATCCTTTGGATTTGGCTTATTGACGTGTATCCAAAGTAAATTTTTTGTTTTTATTCTATTTAGAGGCATATTTTTTTATTTGCTTATATTATAATACTTTTTAAGAATATTAGCAAAAAATTTTGGAAAAAATAGACATTTGTGGTATAATTTACCCCGTGGAATACCGCTACTATTAATTTTAATTAGAATAAATGCGTTTCGGTTTCAGTGATGATATTTATAATAAAAAATTGTATTAATTAGCGATAATTTCCGTTTCTAAACGGAAATTATTCCACTGGGTGAATTTACTTTAAAATAGATTTAATCAATGAATAAGACTAAAAATAATTGGCAGCACAGTTTGTGGCACTCCAATTTTTTTACTATATTTTTATTAGTATTATTGGTTTTGTCTTTTATTAAAGTGGCTAGAGAAGCACTTTTGCGTTATGAAATAAAAAAGGAGATTAGTAGTCTGCAAACACAACTTGATGATTTGGAAAATCGTAGTGCTAAGACTAATAATTTGATAAGCTATTTAGAGACCGATGATTATATAGAAAAAGAAGCCAGAGAAAAGTTAAATTTAGCCCAGCCAGGAGAAAAACAAATCAATTTAGTCAGTAATAAAAATTCTAATGACTTTGATCTTAGTAGTTCTACGCAACAGGCTAATCCTGGCAAATGGTTTGATTATTTTTTTAACTAGTGATTAATTTATAAATTAGAGAAAGTCTACCCTTATGAAAAAAGTTATAGATTGGAAAAAATGTAAAGTATGTAAAAATAAAAAATTTATTATTATTCTAATAATATTATTGTTATTAGGGGCTAGTCAATGGACAGCGGTGCGTTTAGTTTACGCTAAAAAAGTTAGCCCAGATGTAGCTGTTTGGTTTGCTAGGGTTTATCACTTGCAAGCTGGTAAAATATCAGGTAAAGATAACAAAGTTTTTACCATTGGCTTATATAATTATTTAGAAAATATTGATTTTGCTAAAAAATATTTGGCTAGCCAAGTTGCTCAGTCTCAAAATGAGCAAATGGGTGATTTTCAAATGCCTAGCGATGATTCTATAAAGGATGCTGCTTGGCGTAAAATTGCTAAGGATATTTGGCTTACTGATTTAGCTAAACAAAATGGTCTAAGTGTCAGTGATGAAGATGTTAAACTTGCGATTGAACAAGCTGGTAGTTATGAAGAATATAAGGCTAGTATTGAAAAAGATTTAGGACTTAAATTTGATGCTTATGAAAAATTAGTAATCAGACCGTCTATTTTAGAATCAAAAGTTTATAAATATTTATTAGATAATTATAATGATAAGGCTGGCATGGAAAAAGCCCAAGCTGCTTATGAAGCTTTAAATACAGACAAAAGAGATTTTGCAGAGGTGGCTAAAGAATATTCAGATGATGTGACCTACATTGAGCAAAGTTGGTTTGTCAGTGAAGATGAATTAGGTGAATTTGCTGAGCCAATTAGTAAGCTTGAAGCTGGACAATATAGTCAAATTATTGTAACTCCGGGTTCTCCAGGGGCTTATATTATTTTAAAATTAATAGCCAGCACGCCAGATCCAGCTACTGGTAAACAAGTAAAAGAATTGCGTGGTTTAGCTATTCAAGCTAAAAGCATGGAAGAGTTTTTTGATGAATTTTTAACTAGCGCTCAAGTACAAAAATGGTATTAATTAAAAAAACATTTTTTTTATTATTCTTTTTGTTATGTTTTCTACCTTTTGCTAAAGCTCAGGCAAAGCTGGCTGTTGTTAATACCGATTTTTATAAAACAACTACTATTGATAATTTGACTGTTACTTTAGTTGGTAATCACCCAGAAGTTAAACAATGGGTAGTAGAATTATTGGATCAGGGTGAATATCAAGAACTGGGAATATACCCAAGCAATAAAAGTATTGATTTTACACTTAAATCACCAAAAAAATTAGAATATAGCTTAGATGCTGGCCAAACTTGGTCACTGCTTGCTACTGAAGCAATTCAAGCTCAAAAAGTACGTTTAAGATTAGCTCCAGGCCAAGAAACAGTGCTTGATCAGTCTTCAGAGCTAAGGGTTGATTTGCCAGCCGAAAAGGTGGATGTTCAAAAAATTGATAACAGTATTTATCCTGAGAATCTACAACTTATATCTGAAATTTACAAAATAGATACTCAAGCAAAAGATTATAAAATTAAGTTTTATTATAATATTGATAGTCCTTATTCTAAAAACATTTATCAATTTGATGAAGTAAGTCTTAGTTGGCAGAAGTTAGAGTCTTATAATAATATTGAAGAAAAATATTTGAGTTTTAGTTTTTCAGGTATTGCTTCGGGAGTTAAAATTGCTATTTTTCAAGATCCGCAAGCTTATGATGGTATTGCTAGTTTTTATAACCAGGCTCGTTATCGAAGTTTTGGCTATAAAAATGGTAATTTTGCAGCTTCCAGGTTTTATCCCAAAGGGACAAAGCTTAAGGTTACTAGGTTACTTACCGGTAAATCAATTATTATTACTGTCAATGATTATGGCCCAGAAGAGCGCACGGGACGTTTAATAGACTTGGATATTAGTGCTTTTAAACAATTAGGTTCGACTAAAGTCGGAGTTATATATGTAAAAGTAGAGCCCATATGATTAAAATAAACAATCTTTCGAAAAATTACAAAAAAAACATTCAAGCTTTGCGGGAAATTAACTTGCATATTAAGCCAGGTGAATTTGTTTCCGTGGTTGGTCAAAGTGGTTCTGGTAAATCTACTCTGATTAAGCTAATCATTGCCGAAGAAAGGCCAACTACTGGCAGTATTGTTATTGGTGGTTGGGATATTACTAATATTAAAGAAAGAGAAATACCAACTTTAAGACGACAGCTAGGTATTATTTTTCAAGATTTTAAATTGTTGCCTAAAAAAACGGCTTATGAAAATGTCGCCTTTGCCATGGAAACTTGCGGCTTTAAGCCAGCGGAAATCAAAAAAACAGTGTCACAGATGTTAGTTTTGGTTGGTTTAAAAGATAAGACTGACCGTTATCCTTTTCAAATGTCTGGTGGCGAACAACAGAGAATAGCAATTGCTCGTAGTTTGGTTCATAAACCAAAATTATTAGTAGCCGATGAGCCGACTGGTAATTTAGATTCTATTAATACTAGAGAAATTATTGACTTATTAAAAAAGATAAATAATTTAGGCACAACTGTCTTATTGGTTACTCATAATAGAGAAGTAGTAAATAGTCTAAAAAGTAGAGTAATTACTTTAGATAGTGGTTATATTATTTCTGATCAAGCTCAAGGGCGTTATTTATTATAAAAAATATGTATAGCTTTTTAAGAATTTTCAAATTTGCTTTCCAAGGTTTTTTTAGAAATTTTTGGCTTTCATTAGTAACAGTTACCATGATGTTGATGGCTGTATTTTCAGTCACGCTATTATTTACACTGGATTATATCAAGCAGGCAGCTATTAAAGGGATGGAGCAGAAAGTTGATATTTTGGTTTCTTTAAAGCCAGGTGTTGATCGAGAAAATTTGGATGTTTTATATAATGATTTGAAGCGCTTACCAGAAATTAGTAAAGTAACAATTGTTACGCCTGAGGAAAATAGAGCTACTTTTGAAAAAAATAATGCTAATAGCCAAGTTTTAAAAGCTTTGGATATATTTGAAGATGGTGAAAATCCTTTTGCTTATAGTTTTGCTATTCAGGCTTATGACATTAAAAATTACCAAATTATTTTAGATAAAGTTCAGTCAGAAAAATATCAGGGCTTAGTAGAAGAGAGTATTTTTCATGATTACGAAGGCTTTGTTAAGCAAATTAAAAGTGTAGCCGAAGGTATTAATCGTTATAGTTGGTATTTGATTGCTTTATTTGCCCTTATTTCTATAGTTGTGATCTTTAATACTATTAGAATGAGTATTTACACTCGTCGTGATGAAGTAATGATTATGAAATTAGTGGGAGCTAGTGATTGGTTTATTAGAATGCCGTTTATATTAGAGACTATTATTTATTCACTGTTTTCTATCATACTCATGATCGGCTTAGTTTATGTAGTAGTTAATTTTTGGCAGCCAGGCCTTAATGCTTATTTTCAGGGGGCGGCAGTGATAAATTTACAGCAATATTTTTATGATAATTTTTGGTTAATTTTTGGTGGGCAATTTTTAGTACTAGTATTTTTAAATATTATTAGCACTTTAATTGCTATGCGTAAGTATCTCCGAGTTTAAAAATAAGCAAATTGAAAGTATATAAAAACCCAGCTGCTCGCGAGCAGCTGGGTTTTTTAAGTAGATTTTATTTAGTAGCGTAAGGGATTACGTCGACATACTTAGTGAGTTTTACAGATTTATCAAATTTAACTCTTTTTAAACGACGAAATTTAACTAAACCGTTTGTGATTGCATACAAAGTATCATCACTACCACGACGGACATTTAAGCCAGCGTGAAATTTAGTACCTCTTTGGCGAACGATAATAGAGCCAGCTTTAGCCTTTTGACCAGCAAAAAGCTTGACGCCTAGACGTTGCGCTTGTGAATCACGGCCTAATGTTGTAGAGCCTTGGGATTTCTTATGTGCCATATTTTTACTTAAAATTAGTCAAAACAGTAAGTACCATGATAATAGAAAAACAGTTATTTGTCAAGTAAAGTGTTATTTTATTTATAAAAAGCGCCAACTTTGCCTTTTAGGGCTTAAAGTAAGGTATTTATTGGAACCAATTCGATCCCAATATTTACGTAGCAATATATCCTCCTGATTTAAACGTAAGCGGCGGTACCAGGATTTGATTTTTCTTTTTGGGGGCATAATTTTATATAAAAGTTCTAATAATACCACGGACTATGCCCTGGATAGCCGGGTTTTTGTCATAAATAGGTTTCATGGTGTGATTAGCTGGCTGCAGGCGAATGCGGTCTTTTTCACGATAATATTTTTTAAGAGTAGCATAGGTATTATCAAGTAGTGCTACTACCACATCGCCATTACGAGGGTAAAAATTTCTTTCCACAATTACGTAGTCGCCATCTAAAATACCATCTTCAATCATTGATTCGCCTTTTACTTTTAAAACAAAACTATTTTCATCTTTAACCATGCTTTGAGGCACAGCAAAGGTTTCGCGCTCTTCAATGGCCTCAATTGGTTCACCAGCAGTGATTAAGCCAGCTAAAGGTAATTCTATGGCTTTACCAAAGCGATAATTAGTGATTTCTAGAGAGCGAGCAACATTATGACTACTACTAATCAAACCTTTGTCTTCTAGGGTTTTGACGTGTTCATGGACAGTAGCAGTAGAGGACAGGCCGAAATATTCGGCAATTTCTCGGTAACTAGGAGCATAGCCATTAGTATTAATAAACTCAGTTAAGTAGTCTAAGATTTGTTTTTGTTTTTTGGTTAAATGTGGCATATATTTTTTGTAAGTTTTAGCCAGAGGCTGATTGCCTTTGGCATAACATTAGCCAGTGGCGTGTAGTCTAGCCGGGCAACCAGACTATACGCCACCGAGCATGCTTTTATTATATACCGAACAAAAACCGAACGTCAAGTAAGAACGTGTGGATAAGTCATTTATAAATAAAAAAGCAGTGCTTAACACTGCTTTTATAATTATTGTATCGTTAGATAAAAGTTTTCTTGAGGCGTGATAATAAATAATTTATCACCTTTAGCATTAAAGAAATAATATTTTTTGTGAGGTTCATTTAATATTTCTAGGCTATTACGAACATCACGGCTGTCAATTTCAGCTAAATTAGAAATATTATTACTTTCACTAAGGAAATAACTGCCATTGGGATGCCAGATAACATCAGAAACTATTTGGGAAGAACGGTCAATTAAGGCTTGCCAGTGCTCTTTAAAATTATACAAAATAATTTCGTAACCATTAGTCAGTAATATTCTTTGGTCGTGGATAGCAGCGTTGGTAAAAGGAATACTAATCAAATCACTGTCTTTAGTTTTTATATATAATTGAGAACCAGCGGAAAATATCAATTGCTCATTATTTGCTAAAAATAATTTAACTTTACCAACATTAACATTATTAGTTATTTGTTTGACACTAAAATCATTTAAGTCTATTTGGCTAACAAAATTTTGATCTAATTGACTATGATGACTGATCAGCCAATTATCTTTGACATCAAAGTCATTAAGAGGATAGCTTAGAGCTATTTTTTCACTTTGATATTGTTTAGCAGCATCTGGTTTATAAGTGAAAAGTTCTTCTTTTTTTTGATACCATAATTTTTGGCCGTCATTATCATCCCAAATAATTTTATCTAAATCACTTAAAGTTAATTTTTTTAATTCTTTACGATTAATATCAAAAATAAAGTATTTTTTTTCTAAACCAAGTAATAGTCTTTGATTATCAGCTGACCAATCTATTAATTCATAGCCCTGATCCAAATGACTGACAAGCCAATTTTTTTCTAATTGAATGTCGGTAATATTAAGATTATTTTTATCGTCTAGATAAGCGTATTGGTCTTGATTTTTGTTTAATAGAACATTAGCACTACCAAGTCCTAGACTTGCCTTATCACGTTGTTCTAAAAATAAAACAATATCTTCGGCAAAAGTAGTTTCACCTGGATAGATGGGTAATTTTTTCTGCCAAGGTGCATATTTTTCTTTAGCTACAGTAACTGTGTAGGAGCCGGAGCTAATATTAGTAATTTGGTTAGGAGTTTTTTGGCGCATCTTTTTATTATCAATAAAAATGTCAGCGTTGCGAGGGTATGATTTTAAATAAAAAGCACCACGTTTTTCTATATTGCGGGTCACAAAGTTATAACGATAACCTAGGGCCAGGCCAATGAATATTGGGGTGATTATAAAAAATAAGAGGATAAAAAAGCCGTAGGTAAAATTGCTAAGGTGTTTATTCATCCAGTTAGAAGTTTAGATGATTAAATTTGGGGTAATTAAGATCAAATTTTGTTAATAAACTTATACACATATTGTTAAATATTGTTTAATGAATTTCGTACGGGATTCATCTTGTTAGTAGGGCTTGTTTTATGGTATTATTTACTATAGTAATTAATGATAAGCTATACTATAAGCTATAATACTATGTCTAATTTTATTATTCAAGGTTCTAATCATTTGGCCGGCGAGATTAAAGTAGCTGGTTTTAAAAATGCAGCTACCCCAATTATTGCTGCTAGTATTTTGACTAAAGAAAAAGTTATTCTGCACAATGTACCAGTTATTGAAGATGTGAAAAAGATGATCCAAATTATTGTTTCTATGGGTGCTAAAGTAGTCTGGCTTGATAGTAATAGTTTAAGTATTGACCCTAGTAATCTTGACCCGACAAAATTAGACATGGATTTGGTTAAAACTATGCGTTCCTCAATATTATTAATGGGGGCGCTAGTGGCTCGTTTTGGTAAATTAAAAACTAGAGAGCCAGGTGGTTGTCAAATTGGTGCTCGTTCTCTAGAAGCGCATTTACTTGCCTTTGAACAATTAGGTATTGATATTAAATTTGATGGTAAATTTTATCATTTAGAAAAAACTAAAGCTTCAGCCCCAGAAATAGTAATGTCAGAATTTTCTGTTACTGGTACTGAAAATGTAATTATGGCCGTTGCTTTAAATCACGGTAGTCTAGTTTTAAAAATTGCCGCGGCTGATCCATCGGTTCAAGATTTATGCTGGTTTTTAAGCAGTTTAGGAGTAGAGATTGAGGGCATTGGTACGCACACCTTAAAAATTAAGGGCGGCAAAGCTCTGCACGGCAGCGAATATTGGATTATGCCTGATCCAATTGAAACTGGTACCTTTATTTGTTTAGCTGGTACTACTCGTTCTCAACTTAGTATTTTAAATTGTGCTCCTGATTTTTTGGCTTTAGAAATTGTAAAATATCGCGAAGTTGGTTTAAAAATAAATATTGAATATTTAAAAACTAGCCACAATAAACATTATCGTTTAGCTAATATCAAAGTTGATGGTCGTGTAGATTTAAAAGCTGTTAAGAAATTACACGATATGCCTTATCCTGGCTTTGCGGCTGACTTATTACAGCCATTTGCAGTGCTGATGACGCAGGCTGAAGGCACATCTTTAATTCATGACTGGATGTATGATGGTCGTCTAAAATATGTGGCTGAACTTAAAAAAATGGGGGCAAATATTATGGTGTCAGATCCGCACCGCGTAGTTATTATTGGGCCCTCACCTTTGTATGGTAAGGAAATTACTAGTTTTGATTTGCGAGCTGGTGCTACTTTAATTATTGCCGCTTTAGCAGCCGAAGGGCAGAGTGTGGTTAGTAATATATATCAAGTAGACAGGGGTTATGAAATGCTTGATCAACGTTTGTCTAAATTAGGTGCTAAAATTGAAAGGGTAGAAGCATAATGGATCAATTTCAAACTTTTGATAATACATCAAAACCGATTACAACAACTAAAAAATATTGGTGGAAAAGAACAGTAAAAATTTATAGTTGGATTTTAATAGTTATTCTAGCCTTTGTTTTGGGTTTGGGAATTGGACAAATTAACCGACAGACAGATCTTGAGAATGATAGCCTGGTTACTAAGGCTAGCGATCAGATTGCAGAGCTGTTTGGCAAAAGCGGGGTAGACACTGGTTTATTTAAAGAGGTTTGGTTAAAAATACATCAAGATTATTACGGTCGTAATAATATTAGTGATAGCGATTTGTTTTATGGTGCCTTGTCAGGCATGGTGTCGGCCCTGGGAGATCCGCATACTTTATTTTTTGATCCCAAAATAACTAAAGAATTCAATCAAGAATTAAGTGGTATTTTTTATGGTATTGGTGCAGAAATAGGTCGACGTGATGGATTACTGATAGTGATTGCACCTCTAGCTGGTACGCCAGCTGAGAAGGCTGGTCTTAAGCCAGGTGATAAAATTTTAGCTATTGATAGTAAAGATGCTACTGAATACTCAGTTGATCAGGCGATTTCCTTGATTAGGGGAGAAAAAGGCACAAAAGTTACTTTAACAATTTTAAATAGCGCTGATAATCAGACTAGAGATGTAGTTATTACTAGAGAAAAAATTTCTGTACCAAGTGTTACTTACAAGCTAGAAGATAACTTAGCTATTATTAAATTATCCAGTTTTAATGAAGATACAGCCGAGCAATTTGCCAAAATTGTTAATAAACTTTTAATGGATAATCCTAGTGGTATTGTCTTAGATTTAAGAAATAATCCTGGTGGTTATTTAGAGACTTCAGTACAAATCACTAGTTATTGGTTAGAACCAGGCCAAGTGATTGTTCGTGAGGAATTTGCTGACGTCAGCAAAAACCAGAGTCATAGTGCTATTACTAAACCATCTTTAGCTAAATTCAATACAGTTATTTTAGTTAATGAGGGTTCTGCTTCTGCTTCAGAGATTTTAGCCGGCGCTCTTAAAGATTATGATAAAGCTAGAATTGTTGGTAAGAAAAGTTATGGTAAGGGTTCTGTCCAAAATTTATTTCCCTTATCTGATGATACTTCTGTTAAAATCACAGTTGCTAAATGGTTAACACCTAAAGGTAGTACTATTGATGGTATTGGTATTAAACCAGATATAGAAGTTGATTTTAGTGAAGCAGATTTTAAGGCTAATTTTGATCCACAACTTGATAAAGCTAAAGAATTATTAAAACAATAATTTGGCATGAATAGTACTAAATTTATCTTTATTACCGGGGGAGTCTGTTCGGGTTTAGGTAAGGGCATTGCCTCAGCTTCAATTGGGGCGATTTTGCGTTCTACTGGTTATTCAGTATTTTCTTTAAAGCTTGATCCTTATCTTAATATTGATCCAGGCACCATGAGCCCATATCAACATGGTGAAGTGTATGTGACAGATGATGGTGCTGAAACTGATCTTGATTTAGGGCATTATGAAAGATTTATTGATGTTAATTTAAGTAAATTATCAAATCTTACTACTGGCCGTATTTACGAAAAAGTTTTAGCCGGAGAAAGAGAAGGTATTTATTTGGGTAAAACTATTCAAATTATTCCTCATATTACTGATGAAATAAAAAGTTATATTAAGCAAGCAGCCGATACTTCTAAAGCCCAATTTGTTTTGATTGAAATTGGTGGTACAGTGGGCGATATCGAGGGGGAGCCGTATTTAGAGGCTGCTCGTCAATTTCACCATGAGCATGGCGGTGATAATGTTTTATTTGTACATTTGACTTTATTACCATTTTTACGTACTTCCGGCGAGCTTAAAACTAAACCCACTCAAATGTCAGTACGAGAGTTATTTCATCGTGGTATTCAGCCTGATATAATACTAGCTCGTTCTGATAAACCGGTAACTAAAGAAGCAATTGCCAAGATTGCTTTATTTGCTGATATTGAAGAAGACGATGTCATTCCAGCACCAACAGTCAGAACTATCTACGAAGTGCCAATTAATTTTGAAAATAAATATAAAATTTCAGAAAGGATTTTTAAAAAATTAAATTTGCCAGTTAAAAAAACAGATTTAAAACAATGGGAGAAATTGGTGAAAAATATTGTGACCAACCACAAGAAAAAAATGCCTATTGCTTTGGTTGGAAAATATAATGAGAATCTAGATGCTTATTTAAGTGTAGTAGAAGCTTTGAAATCGGCTTGTTATTTTAATAATGTGGCCTTAGATTTAGTCTGGGTTAATGCGGCTAAACTGGAAAAACATGATAAAAGCGAAATGGCCAAGTTGCATAAAGTAAAGGGCATAGTAGTGCCAGGTGGTTTTGGACATCGGGGAGTAGAAGGAAAAATTATTGCTGCTAAATACGCGCGCGAGCATAAAAAACCTTATTTGGGCTTATGTTTAGGCATGCAAGTAGCCACCATTGAATTTGCTCGCTATGTTTTAAATGAAACTGATGTTAATTCTACTGAATTTAATCCTAAAACTATTAATCCAGTAATTCATATTTTGCCAGGTCATACTGAGACGGAAGATAAGGGTGGTACTTTGCGTTTAGGTTCTTATCCTTGTATTTTAGATAAAGACTCTTTGAGCTTTAAAGCTTATCAAAAACCAAAAATTGATGAACGTCATCGCCATCGTTATGAATTTAACATGAATTACAAAGATAAATTAGAAGCAGCTGGTATGAGAATTGCTGGCATTTCTCCGGATAAAAGATTGGTGGAAATTATAGAACTTAAAGATCATCCTTATTTTGTGGCTTCCCAATTTCATCCTGAATTTAAATCTCGTCCTTTTCGGCCACATCCTTTGTTTAGGGACTTTATTAAAATAGCTGTTAAAAGTTAACAAGTTAATATATGTTAGGTAGAACAAGTGGTAATTTTTCAGCTAATAAAAGCACAGGCTCAAATTATGTGCAATTTAGTCATATGGCCACTGATCAGTTGCACATGCGACCGCAAAAAGCTGGGCAATATATCGAAGGATATGGTAGAGACATACCGAATTTAGGTAGCGACTTACGTTGGTTGGGGAATTCAGATGATGTTGATAGTTTGGAGCTTCATCATGAAGACGTGGAAACATTTATTAAAAGAGTAAAAAAACATTTAGAAGAAACTGAACCCAAAGATGATAATGACCCTCTCAATTTTAAAAGATTTTAATAAAAATCAGCCTGCTGCGGCTGTTTTTTTATTTTTTTAAAATTTATGCTATAATATATTTTACTAAATAATTTAAAATAAAAATATGGCAGTCAAAAAACTTTTAAATTCTAAAGGAGATATTTCCATAATGCTTATGCGTTTAGTGGGAATGATATTACTTGCTACAGTATTAATTGTAGCTATTGTCCGAGATAGAATAGTTAGCCAGCCTCAGTGGCAGGTTTCGGTAATTGGTCAGGGTAAAGTTAGTTTTGTGCCAGATACAGCTAAAATTAACTTAGGTGTGCAAGTTGAAAAAGTTGCTAATGCCGAGGAAGCATTAAAGGAATTAAATACCAAAATGGAGAAAATTATAACGGCCGTAAGTAATATTGGTATTGCCAAAGAAAATATTCAAACGCAAAATTATTCATTGTATCCTCAGTATGATGTGATTGATGGAATTAGTAAAATATCCGGTTATGGTGCTAATGAACAATTAGTAATTACAGTTTCGGGAGTTGATAAAGATAATAATTTGGTAGGTAAGGTTATTTCTGAAAGTACCAAAGCCGGTGCTAATCAGGTTAATGGCGTTAGTTTTGAACCAGCTAATTTAGAAGTTTTAAAACAACAAGCAAGGTTAATGGCTATTGCTGATGCTCAAGTCAAAGCTAAACAATTATCACAAGCCATGCATGTACGTTTAGGTAAGGTCGTTGGTTGGTGGGAGAATTATCCGCAGCCATATTATGATGGTAAGGGTGGTATGGGTGCTGGTGGTGTAATGAATGATATGGGCGCTAGTTTGCCAGTTGGTAATGGTGAAATTTCTTTAGAATTAAATATTAGCTATCAGATTAAATAGAATTATTTTTAAAATAAATAAACAAAAAATCAGGTTTTAGACCTGGTTTTTTGATGGCTCAATAATTAGATAATAAATATTCCTTTATCATTTGTTTCAAAGTAGTTTTACCTTTGGATGTTTTAAAATAGTTTTCTCTGCGGATAGCATCTTTTTTATCTAGGAAGGCCTCAAAGAATATTAATTTTAATGGTCGACGTTTAATAGTAGAAATATTCAGACCATTATTATGTTCGTAAAGTCTTCTTTCTATATTATTAGTAAATCCAATATAAAACTTTTTGTCTTTTAAACTTAATAGAATATAAACAAAATAAAATTGCATATATCGCTTTTCTTTAAGTTTTTATATAGCAGTGAACCATTCGCTATGCTCAGGTACACTGCATGAACCAATCTCCCATAATTTTTTTATTATTTATGGCAGAGCCATGAATCGGAGCGAACTCCGGTGAGCGACTGGTTCATGGCTCGGGGACTAGGAATCGAACCTAGATTCACGGCTTCAAAGGCCGCTGTCCTACCATTAGACGATCCCCGAATATTTTTTTAACAGTAATTATAATAATATTTTTTTATCTTTTTGTCAATTATTATTTATTGACTTATAGTTTTGTTTATATTATAGTATAATGTTCGTACTTTAAAATATTTATAATCTAGAAAAAACGTGCTTTGCTTTTAAAGCAAGCAAAGGGGGTAGGAGTCATGAAAAAGATTAGGCTTTTTGTTTTTTGTTGGGTTAGTATGTTATTTTATTATCAGATGGTGTGGGCCGGTATATATTTACACGAAGATTTGCAACAAGATAGTGGTGCTAAAATTTTGCCATTAATAAGTCCTGATACCAAAATAGTTTACAATTGGCAACTAGAGGAAATTTGGAGATTAGGTGGCGAAGATGAAGACGATGTGCCTTTGGGTTTTGTAAAATCGGTGCTTTATAAAAATAATAAGATATATATTTTGGATACCAAAGAATCAAAAACATATATTATTGACATAAATGGAAAATGTCTTGATGTGCTTGATATTAGTGGCGACGCTCCTGGGCAATGTAGCAACCCTAATGGCTTGTTGCCCTTTTCCAATAATCTGTTTGCTTTGATTCAAGGACAGCCGGCTAAGATAGTGGTAACTGATTTTTATAAATTTTACCCTTATAGTAGACAATTTCTTATTTCGGGCGCTGGTCCACAGAGTTATGTTGTTGTTAATGGTGCTTATTATAACGCTAATAAATTTTTGGCTTATACTGAAACTAGTATTTTGCTAGACAGAGATAAAATGGAGACCGTCACTATTAAGGCTTTGTCTACTTTTTCAGGTGATGGCAAGGAAATTAGTCGTTATTTTTCTAAAGAAGATAAAGAAAGATATAGACAGCTACCAACCGAAATAACTACGGCGCATTATGCTTATCGAGAGCACTACGCTATTGATGTCGCTGGCCGGGTTTATGTAGCTCCTCATCGAGACAAATATCTTATCTATATTTTTTCACCACAGGCTAGTTTGGAGAGTGTAATTGGGCGTAATTTTTCTTTGCGTAAACGTACTCAGGAAGAAATGTTTTTAGCCTCTTTTATGGGTGAGTATCAGGGTCAAAAATTTGAAATGAGCGTTGAACCTGAAGAAGCTGTTATTCTTGGTTTTTATATTTTGAATTCTCAGCTATTGGTGCGGCATAGTTATAGTGAATATAAGCAAGCGACCGGTGTTTATAGTCAACTTGATTTATTTGTAGATAATCAATTGCAAGGAAGAGTAAATCTATTAGCTCCTGGCAATGCACGGCGTGATGATTTGTATTTTTTAACAGAAGATTTGTTGGCTGTAGTAAAAGGTAATAAAGATTTTGAACAGCAGGGTATTGAAAAATATCTAAAAGATTATGAGGCCAGCCCTGTGCAAGTTATTTTGTATCGCATCCATAAAAATGATTAATAATTATTTTCTAGATTATTTTTTTGCAGACCCCTCCTTAAAAATAAGGAGGGATTTATTTTAAAATAAGGAGGGATTTATTTTTATAAATAATTAAATTTTCAGAATAAAAAAAGACCGCCCTTCCAAGTAAAACTTGGAAGGGCGGTGTTGTGTTGTGGCGTTTACCAGACTAGGCCAGAGGCCTAGTTCCCCAAGGGGTTGTCCCAGGGGCCAGGGCTGTTCATCAAAGCCCTGAAGCAGAAGTAGTTCCAGTTGGGGTTGGTCCAGCCCAGTTCCTGGGCGCGGTTGCACTCCATGGGCATCATCAGCGTCTGCTCCGGCGGAGTCGTCGCTGCTTCCGTGGGGGCCGTCGCAAAGCACGGCACGATGATGGCCACTAGCAAGGTGACCAAAAGAAGCTTTTTCATGAGCTTCCTTTCAGGGTTGGTGGTGGGGTGGTGGTTTTTTGTTATTACTACCTCCTTGCTAAGGTCTTTGTTTAGAAAGTCACTTAAGAGCCAGAGCAGCGTGACCAGAAAAGTCTAGTCGCGTTGTGGCAGTGACTTTCTCTACCTTATGATTTTTAGCTACTCTAGGCAAGAGCGCGAAAATAATATTAGGCGAGCCACTAGGCTTTCCTTGGTTGGAATTACTAGTAAGAATAGCTAGGCCATTGCGCGAGTCTGTCCAATGTTGAATAGGTAAAAATTCTAGAGGTATAATGATGCCACTGTCGGGTACTTCCACTTTTTTACCCTTAGCATTGGTAAAATGAAAATTCAAAGCACCATCATAATGAAAATTTATTTCTAATTCAGGTGGCACTTCCACGCCAATTCTGTAGATTACCAGGTTTGGATATTTTTCACTCAAAATAAATAGCATCTGATACCTTGGGTCTTCTTTCAAAAAGCTGAGAGCTATATCTTTAGGCATACCACCACTTTCTAAATGCATCCGATTTACTGTTTGTTCGATAATTTCTTTAGGATCAGCCCAGCCAGTTTTATACTGAAAAAGACGAAGGCTATCTTGATCGCCATAAGTAAAATAGCCAAGGGTTGGTGCTTGGACAAACTCATCTTCCAAACCGCTGATAGTTTTAGTGGTTGGGGGTATTTGTTTGGTTCCTGCTAAAACTACACTAGGTAATAAGCTAATTATTAGCAAAATGCATAGTTTTTTCATGTTTAAGCCTCTCTTGTTGGAGCCAAAAGGTTGATCTGCTTACGCCGTTTGTTAAGGTGCGTTTAATTTCATTATACATAAGTTAACATATAATTCAAGTATATTTTATATATTTTGTCAATATTTATTTAAATTAAAAAGCGGCGCCTCGCCTTGCAAATTGCAAGAGCGGGCGCCGCTGGTGGCGGTTCTAGCGCCGCATCGGTTCTACTAGAAGAGCAGGGCAAGGGCGCCGACGGTCATGAGGATCGTGCCGATCTTCATGCTCGTGGTGCCAGGGCCACGCATCTTCAGCAGGAAGGTGTGCTGGTTCTGCCTGCGCACTTCCTTCGGCATCTTGAAGAGGCCGAAGATCGCCAGGATGCACCCGACGATGATGAGGAGGTCAAACAGTTTGTCCATGTTGGCACTCTTTCTGTGCTAGGGGTTGTTGCGCGTAGCGAGCTGGATTAGCTCACTACTCCCACAGGCCGAACAAATCCATGATAGCACAGGCAAAGCGCACAGCGGCGCAACTGCCACAGACCGAATTGGCCAGGCCGCCGAAGTAACACTTGCTAGCAACACAAGCCGTAGCGGCATTGCACAGAATGTCGCCCCACTTGGGCCGCTTATCAGGGCTAAGCTCGCTAATAGCCACGTCGATATTTTCCCAGTTGGGTTCCAGAATGCTATTCAGGACATAGCCATCGGCGTTGTTCATCACCGAATTACTAGGCCCGTCATTCAGGAAATCGACAAGCTGCTGCTGCTGTTCTTCGCTCAGATTGTCGACAATATCCAGTACCAGCTGCTTGCCATTGCGGGTGTAAGTTTCCCGCTGATGGCGATATCCCAGCGCCTCGACGCGAATATCGAGCTCGTCGTCCGCAGTCCACTCGCGGAACCCCACGGCCACGATCTGGCCATTGAGGTATTCCGGATTCTTGTACATGACGTGGAAGTCGCCGTAGCTGGCGACGTAGCCAGTCGACTGCTTGGTGACAACAGCCTTGTTGCCGTCCAGGCTGACGATCATGGTGTCGCCGTTGATGGTGACCGGGTTCATCGCGACCGGCGGCTCGGGCTGGGTCGCCTTGTCGTCCTGCCTGCCGCAGGCTACGAAGAAGAAGCAGCTCAGCATCAGGATGATGCTGATGGTGAAAGTGTTGCGCTTCATGGTTTTCCTCCTAAGTTTGAGAACAGGGAACGGGGGAACTAACTGTTAAAAAACTCCTTTTGTTTAAGGTGAATATTTTCTAGCAGTTTTAGCTGCTAGGCTGCTTTAAAAGAACTATCGATTTTATTCGATACTACGGACAAAGTATGATTTGTACTCTATCCGTAATATCTAATTTGATTTGTATAAAGAAAAAGGATAGGGCTCATTGCACGGCCAGGGATTTTACAGCGATGAGCCCTATTCTGCTTAAAGCAGAATTCTGGTAATCAGCTAGTGATTACGCAGGGGTTTGCTTAAGCTGACAGAAATCAGAGCCGTGCTAGCGGCGCAGCCACCAGAACAGATCGATTAGGGTCAGTACGATGAAGCTAATGATTTCGCGTTCCACTTTTTCACCTCCAATCCTAGTTTAGGTTTGACCCCGGCCTAAGATTATTAGTGCTAAAATTTATTAAGCTTGAGTTTGCAAATTCCTTAAGCACTCTATTACTTTCAGCGGGTTAAAAGGCTTCAAAATATAAGTATCAGCACCGTTTTTTGTGATCAATTTTTCGAAATCAAGCAGATTGGTTTGCAAACCTTTATGACTTAGAAAGATAAAGATGGTATTTGGTCGAATACGTTTGACTTGTTTGCTGAAATTTTCGATATCCATATGCTGGAGGTCAAATTCCAACCAGTCAATCAATACGAAATCAGGGGATTCCATAATTATCTTAAAACGAGCTTCTTCGGTATTTTTGGCTACCAAGACTTCAAAGCCTTCAAGCTCCAAAACACCATATAGAGTTTCTCTAGTAGAAAAGTCTGGTTCGCAAATTAGAGCCTTCATTTTGTTTGAGCTCCTTCTGGTTTTAGGCTGTCAGCCAGCGTCAAAGCCAGGGTGTCAATACTAGAATAGCGAGCAATAAAAGCTAGTGCTTGCTCCCGTAAAACTTTGCTTTGCCAATCCATATTTTTGTCATATTCAGAAATCAGTGCTTGAGCTTGTTTGATACGGTAGTCTTTACTGTTCAAGTTGCACCTCCTTGTTGTTTAGCTGGCACGCAGCCAAGATTCGAGATATTTACCGATTTCATTATAGGGGAAAGGTTTACGCAAATAGCCATTGGCACCAAATTTCAACACCATGGCTTCGATATCGCTAGGGTTTAGATGTTTGCCGAGCTCGCTCATCATGATCACTTGCGTATTATTTAGCTGTCTGATTTTCCGGATTTCACGACAGAGCCATTCGCCGTCAATGTCTAGATCCAAAAATTCAGTGATTACTACTTTGGGTTGAAAAGTAATAATTTGTCGCAGAGCAGCTCGCGGATTCTCATCCCAAATTGGGTTATGACCGCGCATAGAAAAAACCATAGACAGCGCTTCGGCTACTTCTTTTTTAGCGTGTATAAAAACACGAGCCATGACTTTGCTCCTTTTACAGGGGTTTTGCTTGTTTGAGTTTGCGGTTTCTTGCCACAAACAACTAAGGCCGGTTACG
>CAZWIT010000006.1:32255-83703 GCA_964633905.1 uncultured Gammaproteobacteria bacterium
CTACTAGCTCCACATTGTCCAAGCGTCCAAATACGGACAATGTTTCTTTGCTTCATTATTTGTTTATGGTAAAGAACCTTACAAAAAAACACCTATAGTAGGCGTTTCCAGTATGATCAAACACAATTTGTGCTTGATTTTTGCCGGTTACGCTACTAGCTCCACATTGTCCAAGCGTCCAAATACGGACAATGTTTCTTTGCTTCAAAAGTGTATTTAATTGTCAATGATCAGACTATAGCATAGAGTTTATTTTTTGTCAAGTTATTTGGTATTAATAAATAAAAAACACCTAAAATATTTTGTTTAGGTGTTTTAAAAAAAATTATATTTAAGCTTCAAAATGAAAGAATTTATTGATTAAAAAAATAACAATAATGCCAATAATAAACCAAGAAATTTGAGTTAATTGATTGACTCTTTTTTGTTCTTGTAAATGAGGCATAATATCGGACATGGCAATATACAAAAAACTACCAGCCGCTAAAGCTATTAGTATAATTTCATGTTCTGCTAATTTGGCATAAAAATAAGTAATTATTGCTCCTAAAACTGCAATTAATCCAGAAATAAAATTCCAAAATAAGGCCTTAGCTTTAGAAAAACCAGAGTGTAATAGCAAGCTGTAATCGCCGATTTCTTGTGGAATTTCGTGCAGGGCAATGGCGAGAGTAGCCATCCAACCAACACTATTATCTACGGCAAAGCTAGCAGCAATAACCATACCATCCACTAAGTTATGCAAACCATCACCGATCAATATATTGATGCCAGCTGTTTTACTGTGGGCATGATCATCGGTTTCACAATGATGTCGATGACAATGATGCCAGTGTAAAGATTGTTCAGCTAAAAATAAAATTACAATAGCACTGAAAATCCATAAGGAGATTTGATGTGGATCACGTAATGTTTCATTTGATATTTCCATAATCTCGGGGAGCATGTGCATAAAGACGTTAGCTAGCAAAACCCCAGCAGCCAAAGCAATGGCTGCGTCCATAATACGGTGGCTATACCTTTCTTTAGTAAAGAAAAATAAACCAAGAAAAGAAAGAAGGCTAATAAGTAGGGAAGCAATAATAATGTTTATTAACATATTTTTTAATTATTACATTTAGGGCACCAACCATTTATTTGGATTTGGTGGGTATTTAATTTAAAATTTTTTGGTAATTTGATTTTGATTGGACAGGGTAAACAAAATATTTTATGGCATTTTTGGCAGACAAAGTGATGATGATGATTTTTAGCTAGATAGTAGACTTTTTCCGATCGTTTATTCTGGTCGCTGATTATGTCCAAATGTATAAGGCCAGCCTCATTTAAGCGCTCTAAAATACGGTAAATAGAAACCAAATTAATTTTTTTATTTAATCTTAACCAAATTTGTTGAGCTGATAAAGGCCCAGTTGTCTTAGAAAGTAGTTTATAGACGGCGATATTGGGAGCGGTAATTTTTAAACCAATATCTTTTAGTTTATCTTTTAACATAAATTAATAATAAAGCAAATCACTTGCTTTTGTCAAGTGTTTTGGTTTGAATTATCCTTATAAAAATGTTATTATTTTTTTATTAATTATAATAAACTAAAATATGAAACAAATTTTTATATTTATTGCTATATTATTTGCAGTTTTGCCTAATCTTAGTCAAGCGCAGAGCGATAATTCAGTAGAATTACAGTTTAAAGCCAGGGTTGAAAAAATATTGTTAGAAAGAAATGTTGATTTGGAAGATGGCAGTGTTATTAAACAGCAAAATTTAGAATTAAAAGTTTTAGACGGTCCGGAAAAAGATAAGCTTATTCAATATGAGGGTATTAATGAATTTCAGGTCTTAGAACAAAATTATTATCAAGTGGGCGATAAGGTGGTTGTGCAAAAAACTAGCCTAGATGGCCAGGATCAATATATGGTTTTAGATTATGTGCGCACGCAGAGCTTGATATATTTATTAATTATTTTTGTCTTACTAGTTTTATTTTTAGCGAAATTAAAAGGCCTAAAAGCTTTATTAAGTTTAGCTTTTACTTTCTTAATTATCATGTATTTTTTAGTGCCACAAATTTTAGCTGGTCAAAATCCTTTTTGGCTGGCAATTTTAGCCAGTATGATCATTGCTTTAGTTGTTATTTATTTAACAGAAGGCTTTAATCGCTTGAGTCATCTGTCGGTGCTAGCAGTTTTTATTACTTTATTAATTACTGGTCTAATGTCTACCTGGTTTGGGACCTGGGCACGTTTGACTGGTTTGGCTAGTGAAGACTCTTCTTTTTTGATCGGAGTTACACAAAGTCCAATTAATTTTCAAGGCTTATTATTAGCTGGTATTATTTTAGGTACTTTGGGTGTTTTAGATGACTTGATTATTAGTCAAATGGTAACAGTTCAAGAAATAAAAAAGGCTAATTCCCAACTTTCTTATTTGGAAGTTTATCGTAGAGCGATGCGGGTTGGTGTGGCTCATTTATCATCTATGACTAACACTTTATTTTTAGCTTATGCTGGTGCTAGTTTGCCCTTGTTACTTTTATTTAGTTTAAAAAAAGAACCATTTTTAAGTTTTTCGCAAGTAGTAAATCACGAATTAATTGCTACCGAAATTATTAGAACCTTGATTGGTAGTATTTGTTTGGTGCTAGCCATGCCCATTGCCACTTTGCTGGCAGCACGTTATCTAAAATCTGGTCATCAACATTGAAAAAAAGTCTATTTTATGCTACTTTAATGATAGTAGCAAAAAATATAATTTATGAAAATTACCCCAGAAATCGTCAGGCTTTATCGTAAGGTAGATAAAATTTATAAAAATCGCCAGGCCATTGAAGACGATGAAAATAAGACTGTTATTAGCGTTGAAGAAATTACAAGTCACTTAGCTTCTTTGTATGAGCGCTTGCGTAACAGTGTTGATTTTAAAGAGGTACATCTTTTACGTCGCTATGCGATTGAGCGTAATTTAAAGCGACGTTTTGTTTTAGAGATTTTAAAACCACAAATTGCTCCTGATTTAGTGGAAGATTTGATTCGCGCTAAATATTTAAATAATAATGAAATTTTGGAAGGCAAGATTGATGAAGTAAAATCAATTTTAGCTAAGTATAATGCTTTATTTGAAGTTTTAAATGATTTATATCAGACAGCTCAATTGCCAGAGAATAAGCGGCAAGATCATGTAGATTGGTTATTGAGTTTGGAGGCTTGTGAGATTGATATGCTCTTAAAGCCAGAAGATATTGGTGATGCGGTTATTGAAACAATGTATCAAGTCACCAAGACTCGTATTAAATTAAAGGGTGATGATTTGAGTATTCGTGAAAAAAATATTCAACTTTATATTGCAATTCACAAGTCCTTGGTTAAATCAGATGATACAATTATTGCCTATCATCTACTTAATCTTTATTTTCCAGACTGGCTCAGTGCTGATAATGCTCTGATTCGTAATGTTGCTACGCACTTGCCCGCTATTTACAACACTATTCAGGGCCATTTGCATCATCCTTATCAACGTAAAATTTATAATTCTATCAAAGAGCCAGTAGTTACTTTTCAAGTATTGCACGAATTGATTTTAAATAAAGAAGGTGGCATTGAAGAATTATTAATAAATCCAACTTTATTAGAAGACGAAGCTCGACAATTAATCATCAAAAAATATAAAAGTATTCGTTCTAAATTAAGTCGCAGTTCAGTGCGGGCGATTATTTATATTTTTATTACCAAAGTTTTATTTGCTTTTGTTTTAGAATTTCCATACGAAGTTTATATTATTAAGGATATAAATTACATTAATTTAATTATCAATGCTGTTTTTCCACCACTGTTGATGTTTTTAGTTACTTTGAGTTTTGTAGTGCCTGGTAAAAAGAATACGGAAGCCATTTTGGCAAATTTAAAAAATCTTGTTTATAATCGCGATGAAGAAACAATCTTATGTCAACTTAAGCATAAATACCGCCGTTCTTTAAGTTATCAGATTTTCTATAATTTTATGTACACCATGCTTTATATTTTTGTCTTTGGTGGCGTGATTTTATTATTAAAACGTTTAGATTTTAATTTATTATCAGGTGCTATTTTCTTATTTTTCTTAACAGCGGTTAGCTTTTTTGCTATTCGTATTCGTAATACTGCTAATGAATTTAGGGTGGTAGATAATAAGGAAGATGCTTTAAGTTTCTTCATTAACTTTTTTTCTTTACCAGTTATAGCCGCTGGTAGGTGGTTGGCTACTAAATTTAAAAAGATTAATGTTTTTGCTTTTGTGATGGATTATATTATTGAAGCGCCTTTTAAAATGTTTGTTTCTGCTTTTGAGGACTGGATTGGTTTTATGAAAGAAAAGAAAGAAGAAGTTTACCATGACAGCAAATAAAGATTTTTATTTAATTGCTCACAATATTAGAAGTTTATACAATATTGGTACGTTTTTTAGAACAGCCGATGCTTTGGGTATCAGTAAAATTTATTTAAGCGGTTATTCTGGTCAACCGCCCCAGAGCGGGATTGCCAAAGTAGCCCTAGGGGCAGAAAACGTTGTTCCTTGGGAGCACTACAAGAACATTAGTCAATTGATAAAAAAACTAAAAAAAGATGGTGTTAAAATAGTAGCTTTAGAGCTTGATAAAAAGGCTATTAATTATCTAGATTTTAAGCCAGAGTTTCCTTTAGCTTTATTGCTTGGTAATGAAGTCAGAGGTGTATCGAGTAGTTTACTAAAAACAGCTGATGATATTATTTATCTACCTATGAAAGGCATTAAGGAATCTTTAAATGTTGGCATTGCCATGGCTGTAGCTGCTTACCAAATTAATCGTTTTCGATAAATTGGGCTTTTAGCTCAATTTTTGTTATAATTAGAGTTGTTAAATATTACTTTGTTATAACTTTATTTAACATGATAAAAATAAAATAAAATAAAAATGTTAAACAACACTATTACTACTATTGGCAGTGCTTTGTATGATGTAATGTTTTATACAGATGAAGCAGTATTATCGTATAATGCTACTGATTTGTTACGGCAACGCTTAATTTCTTTTGAATATGGGGCTAAACTTTATGCTAAAGATGCCCATTTTGTTGGCGGCGGATCGGGAGCTAATGTGGCTGTTACTTTTGCTAACTTAGGTATCAAAACTCAACTTATTTCTGCAGTTGGTAATGATTTTTTGGGTCATAATGTAATCCAATCTTTAAAAAATAAAAGAATTAACACTAAATTAATCCAAGTTAAGGCAAGGAGTTTAACGGGCTTATCTTTTGTAGTTAATGTAGGTAAAGAATTAGATCATGTTATTTTTACAGTCAGAGGAGCCAGCGATAATTTGGATTTAAATGAAACAGTAATTAGAAAAATAAATACACCTTGGATTTATTTAGCAGCTTTGGGTGGTAATTTTAAACCAAAATTAGAAAATATTTTTCAGCTAGTTAGTAAGAAACATAAAAAAATAGTTTGGAATCCCGGGGCTAGTCAGATTGCCTTAGGTGCTAAATTTTTAGCTAAATATTTAGATAGGACTTACTTATTGGTAGTTAACCGAGATGAGGCTTTGGAGATTTTATCTAGTCAAAGATTAAAATTAAATAATAATGTTAATGTGTTAATTAAACATTTGCACAAATACGGTCAAAAATATACAGCGATTACGGTAGGTGAAAAAGGTGCTTATTTATATGATGGTCAAAAAATATATTTTCAAAAAGCCCTTAAGAAAAAAACAGTAAATACTACTGGCGCTGGCGATGCTTTTGCCTCAGGATTGACAGCTGGTTTAATAAAATATGGCAGTAGTCATTTAGATAAATCTTTACGATTGGCTATTACTAATAGTGCAGCTGTAGTTACTGAGATTGGTGGTCAAGTTGGTTTATTAAAATCTAGCGATTTAATTAAATATAAATTATGAAAATAGTAATTGCTGAAGTTTCAGCCAGACACATTCATTTAAGTCAAGTTGATTTTGAAAAATTATTTGGCAAAGGAAAATTAATGATACCAGATCGAGCTATTTCTCAACCAGGTCAATTTGCCGCTAGGCAAATGGTAACTGTTCAGGGTCCTAAAAAAGAGTTCACTTTGCGTATTGTTGGTCCAGTGCGCGCTAAATCGCAGCTAGAATTAGCCATAACTGATTGTATTAGCTTGGGTATTAAGCCAAAAATTCAGCTTTCCGGTCAAGTAAAAAAGACTAGCACTATAAAAATTATTGGCCCTAAATCTAGTATTAAGGTTCCAGTGATTGTTGCTTGGCGGCATTTGCATATTAGTGTAGCACAGGCTAAGGCTTGGGGCTTAAAATCTGGTCAAAAAATATCAGCTATTGTTACTGGTGATCGGGCGCTTGAATTTAAAAATATTATTGTTAGAATTGGTCCATATAATACCCGTTTACATTTAGATACCGATGAAGCTAATAGTGCTGGTATTACTAATGGGGCTAAAGTAAAACTATTGATTTAATATTTTAATATGATAAAGCATTTATTAGTTTTAAATCCTGGTTCTAGTAGTTTAAAGTTTAGTGTTTTTAGCATTGAAAATAAAAGCCCAAAATCTTTAGTGATGTCTGGTATGCTATCTAGTAGTGCTAGTAAAAGTATTTTAGTTTATCAAACTAAAGGCAAAAAACAACAAATTAATTATGCAGTTGGTAATAATTTAAAAGCTTGGTGGCAGTACATTCATGATTTATTAAAAGATCTAGCTATTGAATATGTTGGTATTCGCCTTGTCCATGGTGGTGAGAAGTATCACAGCACTATTAAAATTGATAAACAGTTTTTATCAAATATTAAAGAATATAATGATTTAGCGCCCTTGCATAATCCACAAACTATTGAATTGATTGAATTAGTAAATAGTACTTGGCCACGCACTAAAATAGCAGCCAGTTTTGATACAGCTTGGTTTAAAACTCTAGCTCCGGAAGCTTATTTGTATTCTTTGCCAATTAGGTATTATGAAAAGCATGGTTTAAGAAAATACGGTTTTCACGGCCTTAGTCACGAAGCTGCTACTATCTATGCTGCTAAAAAATTAAAATTAAATTTAAATCAACTGCAGATTATCACTGCGCATTTAGGAGCGGGTGCTAGCATTGCTTGGTTTAGTAAAGCTAAAGTCAAAGATACGACCATGGGTTTTTCACCTAATGAAGGTCTGACTATGGCAACCAGAGCGGGCGATGTGCCAGCCAGTATTGTTTTGTATTTAGAGCAAAAATTAAAAATGAGTGCAGTTAGTATTTATAAAATGCTCAACGAAGACTCTGGCCTTTTAGGTTTATCAGGTCTATCTGATTTGCGTGATGTTTTACTTGCTTGCGGTTATCGTATTAACGGTTATAAATCAAGTTTAAAGTTTAGTCCAGAACAAAAAAAGAAAGCTAAAATTGCTTTAGCAGTCTATGTATATGATATTAAGCGCTATTTAGCTTCTTATATAGCCATGAGCCCAAAATTGCAGGCCATTGTCTTTACGGGTGCAGTTGGGGTCAATAGTCCTATTATTCGCAAATTAGTTTTAAAAGATTTAATAATTCCTAAAAATTGCAAAATATTAATTGCCCCCGAAGGGGAAATGTTAAATATTGCTAACAAAACACTACAATGTTTAGCCAAAAAATAGCCCAAGTTACTAGCACTGACACTGATGCTACTTTACAAAATCTTAATGTAAAGCTGGATTTACTAAAAGAAGAATATAATGCAGTTGCTAGTCAGCCTAATACTTATTCTTTTTTTAATCTAGATAATATTTATTTTTGGTTTGTGCTGGCTGGTTTATTGCTGCTGGCTTTTGGTTTGTTGTTTTTACTAGCTGAAATTCAGAATAAAAGCGATAAAACTAAAAAAGTTAGACAAAATAAAAAAGATTTAGAGCAGATAGAAGTAAAAGATGAAACAGAAGAAAATAATACTGATTTAGAAGTTGCGGAGCAAGCAGTAGAAACTTTAAAAGATTTAGGTATTGATACCACTGAAGTAGAAGCTGAAATTAAAGAAGAAATAATAAAACCAAAGGAAAAGAAAAAAAATACTTGGTTTAAAAAAGAGAAAAAACCGAAGAAAATTACTAAAGTAGAGGAAATGGAAGAAGATACAGAAGAATCAGTGGTTGAAGCAAAAGAGAAAGAAACAGAGGATTCAGAGTTAATAAAGCCAAAGGCTAAAGGCCCAATAAAAATTAAGGTGGAGAAGATAAAATAATAATTTCCCAAAATAATAATTTATTGCTACAATAATCACGGATTAGTCATCCTGAACTTGTTTCAGGATCTCCAATAAAATAAAGTATTTTGGAGATGCCGAAATAAATTCGGCATGACAGCTTAGTGATTATTTATTTTATTTATAATATATGTCATATATTTGGCAAACTAAAGAATTAGCACCACCTGAATTTTTAGATAAATTTCCAGAATTAGCACCTATTATTAGCCAGCTTTTATATAATCGAAATCTGACCGAGCAAAAGGCAGTAGATGAGTTTTTATTGCCTGATTATAGTCAGGATGTGCCTGACCCTTTTTTATTTCGCCATATGGAAAAAGCAGTACAGCGTATTTATGAGGCTATTACCAAACAAGAGTTAATTACGGTTTATGCTGACTATGATGCTGATGGTGTATCTTCGGCAGTTATTTTAAATAGTGTTTTATCAGATCTAGGTGCTAAAGTAAATGTGTATTTGCCTCATCGGGAAAAAGAAGGTTATGGCTTAAATAATGCGGCAATTGAAGAGATTGCTAGTACAGGTACCAAAATTATTATTACTTGTGACTGTGGTATTAGTAATACTGAGGAAGTAGCCTTTGTTAACAGTAAAAATTTACAAGTCATTATTACTGATCATCATGCTATGCCCGATAAGTTACCAGAAGCTTATGCAATTATTCATCCCCAAGTGCCAGGCGAAACTTATCCTTTTAAATTTTTGTGCGGAGGTGGTGTTGCTTTTAAGTTAGGTCAAGCTTTACTTAGGTCAGCTGCTAATAAATTTGAATTAAAAGATAAAGAAGCTAAAGAAAAATGGCTACTTGATATGGTAGCAATCTCTACGGTAGCAGATATGGTGCCTTTGCTTGGCGAAAATAGGACTTTGCTTAAGCATGGTTTAATTGTCTTGCGTAAAACGCGGCGCGTGGGCTTGCAAATGATGATGAAAGTTGCAGGTCTTGAAGATAAGGCGATAGATACTACGGCTATTGGTTTTGCTATAGCGCCGCGAATTAATACAGCTGGTCGTATGGATCATGCTAATCTGGCTTATTATCTTTTGATTGAAAAAGATCCAAACAAAGCAGGGGAAATGGCTAGTAGTTTAAATCAAAATAATATTGATCGTCAAAAAATTACCGAACAAATTATTAGAGAAGCAAAAGCTTTGGATATTGATAGAACAGGTAGATTACTAGTTTTTTATAAGCCAGAATGGTCAGCTGGCTTGATTAGTTTAGCGGCTAATCGACTTTTAAGAGAATATAATCAACCGATTATTATGGTTTGTGGCGCAGGGGATAAAATGGTTGGTTCGGCCCGTAGTTTTCCAGAATTTAATATTACCGCTGCCCTAGAGGCAAATCGTGATTTATTAATGCGCTTTGGTGGCCATCCCCAAGCGGCTGGTTTTACTGTCAAAGCAGAAAATTATGATAAATTGATTGCTAATTTGCAATCCCAGGCAGCCGAACTTTTGAAAGATGTTGTTTTTCAGAATAAATTAATAATTGAAAAAAAAGTTGATTTATATGACATTAATTGGGAACTAGCTGATGCTTTAAATAAATTTGAACCCTATGGTCAAGCTAATCCAGAGCCTTTATTTATGAGTGAGGCAGTTTTGATTAGTCAATGTCGTAAAGTGGGTGCAGATTTAAAACATTGGAAGCTAGAACTTACGCAAGGTGATAAAAAAATAAGCGGTATTGCTTTTGGTTTTGGTGAACAAGATTTAAAGATTGGCCAAAGAATTGATATTGTATATAATATTAGTATTAATGAGTGGAATGGCAATCGTGAAATTCAAATAAAAATTAAAGACTTACGTAAAAATGAAAACGGCTAAATTATTTTCAGACGGTGGTGCCAGGGGCAACCCAGGACCTGCTGCTATTGGCGCAGTGTTAATGGCTGACGCTAAAATTTTAGGAGAAGTTTCAAAATACATTGGCGAAACTACTAATAATCAAGCAGAATACCAAGCCTTACTGGCTGGTTTAAACTTAGCTTTAGAGCAGGGCATTGATCATTTAAGTTGCTATTTAGATAGTGAATTAGTGGTTAAGCAGATGCGTCAGGAATACAAAGTAAAAGATAAGGAATTACAAAAGATTTTTGTTAAAGTATGGAACGAATCTGTTAAATTTAAAACTATTACTTATCAACACATTCCGCGTGAGCAAAATAAAGAAGCTGATAGATTGGTTAATTTAGCACTTGATAATAGAGGAGCTAAGTAAAAGCCATAAAACAACCGAATTGATTTAAATTTGGTTGTTTTTTATCCCTTGATTTTATGGCCTAAAAATGTTATTTTTAAGGCAATGTCAGTCAATTTTTCTTGGCCAATATATGGGCAACAAGCCCAACAAAAATTTTTACAAGCAGCTATTGTTAATCAACGTTTAGCTAGTACTTATTTGTTTTATGGGCCAAAAGGCTTAGGTAAAAAATTAACTCTAGATTATTTTGTTAAGAGTATCTTATGCCTTGATGATTTACAAAAGCCATGTGGTAAGTGTGAATTTTGTAAATTATTAGAAAAAAAATCATATTTAGATCTTTATAGTATCGGTGAGCAGCAAACTGACCTATCAATCGATGATATTCGCGATTTTATTAAAAGGATTTCCTTAGCTAAAGTACATAGTCAAGTAAAGATCGCTATCATTTATCAAGGGGAAAATTTGAATATTTATAGTTCTAATGCTTTACTCAAAACTCTGGAAGAGCCACCAGCTAATACGATTATGATTTTAGTAGCTGATCAAATTAATCATTTACCAGCCACTGTATTATCTCGTTGCCAATTAGTAAAATTTCAAGCTTTAAGTTATGGTGATATGTCTGATTGGTTGCAAAAGTTTAATTTATCCAAAATAGAACAAGAAACCGTTATTAATTTATCATTTGGTCGACCAGGATTGGCTTTGAGTTTAATGTCTGATAATTTAGAAACTTTTAAAAAAAATTGTAATTTTATAATAAAATTATTAGGTGGTAATACTTTTAATGTTATGCAGACCATAGATAAGTGGTTTGAACTATTGAAAAAAGAAAACACAGAAGCTAAATCTAGTGATTTGGGGGAAATGAGTAGGGCTTACTTAGATTTATTAGAAGTTTGTTGTCGTGATTTATTGTGGTTAAAATTAGATCGACCGGTGGTTAATCAAATATATCGTGAATCATTAGAAAAAATTTCTGATCAATTTAGTGTTTCTTCCTTACTTAATAATTTAAAAAGTTTAAATTATTGGAAACAGCAATTAAAATATAATGTTAATCCTCAGTTGTTGTGGGAAAATTTATTTTTAAATATAAAATAAAAATATGCGTAAAAAATTATTTTTAAACAAGAATTTTATTTTATTGTTATTATTACCCTTGTTATTATCTGGTTGTATTATTAATGTTAACAAAAAGCCAGCCGCGCCTGTTAATTTTATGGGTGGTATGTTTAGAAGTGCTGATTTAGGAGCTTCTTGGGAGCATATTGTTGATATTTATAATGCCAATGGCCAAGCTTTAAACTTTAACACTGTTAATATTACCACTTATACCTTGGACCCAACTGATCAAGCAGCTATGTATATTGGTACTGAAGTATCCGGTATTTTGTATACCTATAATTATGGCCAAGCTTGGTATAATACTATTCCTGGTCCGGGAGTAGTCAATGATATTGTGGTGAATCCTAAAGATCGTTGTGAAATTTTTGCCGCTATTCACAACAATATTTATAAAAGTACCGATTGTTCTCGTAGTTGGAAAAGTATTTATTATGATAATTTACCAAATACTTTTATTACTGACCTGGCTATTAATGCAAATAACCCTGATATTATTTATGCTGGGACTTCTGGCGGTGCCATTGTTCGTAGTCGTGACCACGGGGCTTATTGGGATGTTATTTATCGTTTTAATAACCCAATTAATGATATTATTATTCAGAATCAATTAGATAGTAATATCATGTATGTTGCTACTCAAAATTTAGGAATTTTCCGTAGTGTTACTGGCGGCTTAGAAGGCGACTGGGTTAATATTCTAAATGAAAAAGTAGATCAAGCAGAGCTTGATGAAGATAATTTTGTACCGCTAACACAATTGCCTGGAGCAGCCGATATTATTGCTTTAAGTGTTGATCGCAGTCAACCGGATGCTTTAATTTATGTTAATACTTATGGTATTTATCGTTTAACATTTGGTGAGATGTGGAAACAAATTAAAATGATACCACCAAAAAGCCAAGAAAGAGTATATGCGGTGGTAGTAAATCCAGCTAATACTAATGAAATTTTTTATGGTACTACTGGCGCTTTTTATCATAGTATAGACAATGGTGCTAATTGGAATATATCCAAACCGCCGAGCACTGGTTGGCCAAATTTTTTGGTCTTCTCACTTGATAATCAATATTTATACTATGGTAGTTATATAACACAACGTTAGTTTAAAAATTAAGTAAATTTTATGCATAATTTGGTAGAGAAAAATAAAGAATATTTTGACAAGAGTCTAGAATTTTTAAAAGGTGATATTGCTACCTTACGTACTGGTCGGGTTGCTCCTAGTATAGTAGAAAAAACAAGGGTAGAAGCCTATGGTACTATTTCGGAGCTTTTACAACTAGCTGCTATTTCTTCGCCTGAACCCCACACTATCGTAGTTAAGCCTTGGGATAAGGGTGTTATCAAAGATATTGAGCGTGCTTTGCAATCTTCTGATTTAAATGTTAATCCAGTAGTTGATGGTGATTTAATTCGTTTAAATTTCCCCCCTTTAACAGAAGAAAGGCGCAAAGAGCTCGTAAAAATTTTGAATAAAAAATTAGAAGAAGGCCATATTGCGATTAGGGGAGTAAGAGAAAAAGTACGCGAAGAAATTATTAATATCGAAAAAGAAAAAGGCATTTCAGAAGATGAAAAATTTCAGGCCTTGAAGGATCTTGATAATTTAACTAAAGATTATAATGATAAAATTCAAGATTTAGGTGATAAAAAAGAGCAAGAAATAATGACAATTTAACAGTATGACAATATTAATTTTTGTAATTGTATTAGGCGTTTTAATTTTTGTGCATGAGCTGGGCCATTTTATGACTGCTCGTAAACTTAATATTGATGTTGAGGAGTTTGGTTTTGGTTATCCGCCTCGTTTAATAGGTTTGGAAGTTACTAAAAAAGAAGACGCTGATAGTAAAAAGATTAAAAAGCAATATCGCTGGTTTTTTGGTAATAAAACAAAGTCTCAGGATCCAAAAAATCCCGCTATGATTTATTCTTTTAATCTCTTGCCCTTGGGCGGTTTTGTAAAAATTACTGGTGAATCTGGAGAAGCACAAGATAATCCTCGTAGTTTTATTAATCAGGCTATTTGGAAAAGAGCTTTAGTTTTATCAGCTGGAGTATTGATGAATTTTATTTTAGCCTGGATTTTGTTTTCAGTGGTATTTTTTCAGGGCATCCCCCAAGCTTTAGATGATAAACAGCAAGCAGCTTCAGTTACAATGACTAATGTAGTTGTCGCTGATGTTTTAGCAGCTAGCCCAGCTGCTTTAGCAGGCTTGCAATTAGGTGATGAGATATTGTTGGTTAATGATCAAAATTTAACTAAGGCTGATGATATTATTAAATTTATTCAAGATAATAAAACAGAGGAAATAAATTTTAAAGTAAAAAGACAGACTGAAAATTTAGATTTTAAAATAAAACCAGAATTTATAGCTGAAAAAAATCAAACATTAATAGGTATAGTTTTAGTAGATACGGGTATTGTTAATTATGGTTTTTGGGCTAGCATTTGGCAGGGTTTAAAAATAACTGCCATTATGGTTTGGCGTATTTTGGAGGCTCTTTATCAACTGTTTGCTAGTTTAATCGTTAGTGGTAAAGTTTCAGCTGATTTGTCAGGACCAGTAGGAGTAGCGGTTTTGACTGGTCAAGTAGCTAAAATGGGTTGGCTTTATTTATTACAATTTACTGCTATTTTATCAGTTAATCTAGGTGTTTTAAATATTTTGCCAATTCCAGCTTTAGATGGTGGCCGTTTGCTTTTTGTGCTAATAGAAAAAATCAGAGGTAAAAGAATTAAAGAAAAAACCGAGGCTATTATTCATAACACTGGTTTTGTTTTATTAATGCTTTTGGTAGTGGTGGTGACCTTGAAAGACATTGGTCGTTATGGCGGAGCTTGGTGGCAAAGTTTAAAAAATATTTTTTAAAATATGAAATTTTCAATTCCTAATCCTGGTGGTTTACCTTTGCATTGGTTGCGACGTTTAGGATATCAGGCTAGTCCCCAAAGAGATAGTTATGTTAGGCGTTTGAGTTCGGCTGGCTATCCCAGATTTCATTTGTATATTGATGAAATAGATAATAAAAATTGTAATTTATCTTTACATTTAGATCAAAAAAAAGTTTCTTATCAAGGACAAAAAGCTCACAGTGGTGATTATGAAGGAACAATTGTAATAGAAGAAAAAAAGAGGATTATTGATTTATTGAATTTGCCAAACTAATTAAAAAATGTTAAGACAGTAATAATGTTTAAACAATTATTTCGAAGATTTTCTAAAGACATGGGTATTGACCTAGGTACGGCCAATACTTTAGTTTATGTTAGAGATCAGGGGATTATAATTAATGAACCATCGGTAGTAGCAGTAAATAATAGAACTGAAAAAATCATTGCCGTAGGCGAGGATGCTAAGATCATGTTAGGTAAAACGCCAATGCATATTACTGTGACTAGACCTTTGATTGATGGTGTTATCTCTGATTTTGAAGTTTCTGAAAAAATGATTAAGCACTTTATTGAAAAAGTTCATCGCGAATCAATGACTTTTATGCCTCGTCCACGCGTTGTTATTGCTATTCCTTTGGATATAACCGAAGTAGAAAGAAAAGCGGTAGAAGACGCTGTTTTACAAGCTGGTGCTAGTCAGGTATTTTTGATTGAAGAACCAATGGCCGCTGCTATTGGTGCTGGACTTCCTATTCAAGAAGCAGCTGGTAGTATGGTAGTTGATATTGGTGGTGGTACTACTGAGATCGCTATTATTTCCTTATCAGGCATTGTTTCTTGGAAATCATTGAAATTGGCTGGTGATAAATTGGACGAAACTATTATTCAATACGCGCGTGATAAATTTAATATTTTATTAGGCGAACGTACTGCTGAAAAAATAAAAATTCAAGTTGGTTCAGTTTTGCCTTTAGACCAAACGCTTACTACTATTATGCGTGGTCGTGATTTGCTTACTGGCTTACCTAAAGAAGTGCAAATTAATGATGCTAATATTAGAGAGGCAATTATTAAACCAATTAAATTAATAATTGATAATATAAAAGCTACAATTGAAAATGCGCCCCCCGAGCTTGTATCTGACCTTTATGAAAAGGGTATGGTTTTGACTGGCGGCGGTGCTTTACTTAGGGGCTTAGATGAACTTATTTCTAAAGAAACTAAAATGCCAGTGCATATTACCGATGAGCCTCTCACGGCTGTAGTTCGCGGGACTGGTAAAGTTTTGGATGATATTGAAAATTTAAAAGATATATTATTGCCATCTACTAGAGATTTGGGTTTGAAGTAGTTTATTTATTATGCTTAGACAAAATTTTAGGTTATTCGCAGCCAGTTTTGCTATTATTTTGTTGCTCATTTTATTTAAAAATGGGAAAATTTTTGATATTGGTATTATTTTTAGACATAGTCTTCACCCCCAAAGAGCAATTAATAGTCTACTTTATAAACCAGATGATCTAGAAGCTAAATATCAGGACTTACTTGCTAATAATGCTCAATTACAAACTTTGGCCCAAGAAAATGCTCAACTGCGAGAAATTTTGGATTTTAAAACTAAGCAAAAATATAATTTAGTATTAGCGGATATTTTAAGTCGTGATAGTGTTAATCGTAATATTATTATTGTTAATGTCGGTGCTAATAAAAATATCAAAGTTGGCGAGGCTGTAATAATTGGTCAAGGTATTATGGTGGGTAAAGTTTTATCAGTATTAAATGATTCTGCTCAGGTTAGGTTATTAACTGATAATGCTAGTAAATTAGGCGTTAGTTTAAATGGTCAGCCAGCCATTAGTGGCTTGCTCTCCGGATCTTTGGGAATAGGTATGAATTTAAGTTATGTACCTCAGGCTCAGGATCTAAAAAAGGATGATATTTTAGTAAGTTCTAACCTCGATTCGCTAATACCAGCTGGCTTGGTAGTAGGTAGAGTCGAAGAGGTAAAATTTTCAGCCGAAGAGCTATTTAAACAAGCAGTGGTCAGTCCTTTAGCTGATTTTAATACTTTATCAACAGTTGCTATAGTTTCTTTATGAAGTATTTAATGGCCTTATTACTTTGGATAGTTGCCCTTTATTTTTATACTTTGGGCATTTTTTATAATAATGTTTGGCAATATACCCAGGTTTTTTTATTAGCTTTATTACTTTTTTATTTTAATTGCCAAGATGTTCGCATTTCTTACCTGCTTGCCTTTGTTGCTGGCTTATATTTAGATTCATTAAGTGCTGTTTTTGGACTTTATACTTTTTTATTTATTTTTATTATTTTTATTTTACGTTCTCTACAGCTTACTTGGTTAACATCAAAAAATATTTTTACCATATTATCATTAGCATTTTTAGCTTATTTTATTTTTTGGCTTAGCTTTTGGTTTTTGAATTTTATTTTTGCTTGGCAAGTTTATTTTTTTTCTTGGCCGCTATTACTTCAAATCATTAAGGCAAGTTTGATTAGTATTTTCATTTTAATTTTTTTGCACGTTTTTTATTATAATATTTGGCTTAAAAAAAATGAGAGATAATCCTTTTAAAATTCAGGAAGGCTCAGTAAGGGATGCTAAGGTTTCTAGCTGGCTAAAAGGTAGACAAAGTGGCGATTATGTTAGTTTTCAGTTTGTTAATAGAGCTCAAGACCTTGGTAAATTTGTTTCTGATAACAAAATCAGGGCTACTTTTATAGTTTTTTTAATGTTTTTTGTAATTTTGTTTAGCCGCTCTTTTTATTTACAGGCTGTTTCGGGTGCTTATTATCGTAGTTTAGCCGAAGGTAATCGTATTCGTACAGATATTATTACCGCTGATCGTGGCTTAATTTATGATCGTTTTGGTAATTTATTAGTACGTAATGTATCTTTCTTTTTTCTTTATTTAGATAAGGGAATTTGGGAAGAGTCAAATATGAATCCGAGCTTAGATGATTTGAGTAAGATATTAGAGGTGCCAACTAGTGATTTAGAATCAAGGCTTAATAATCCAAAAAATAAAGCGGATAAAATTTTATTATATGAGAATTTGCCTTATGAAAAAGCTATTAAGCTCTTAGTAATGGCTGAAAATAATCCCAGCTTAAAAGTTGCTTATGAACCAAGAAGGGAATATTTATCTACACCTGGCTTGTCTCATGTTTTGGGATATTTGGGGGTAGTTACAGAAGAGGATTTAAATAATAAAAAATATCATTATAATGATAGAATTGGTCGGGTAGGCTTAGAGTATATTTACGAAGATAAATTAAAAGGCGAAGACGGCAAGCGCCAAGTTGAGGTAGATGCTTTGTACCATGAAAAAAATATAATTGCTATTACCGAACCTAGTGCGGGCAAAGATTTGGTTTTAACCATTGATGAAAAAGCCCAAAAAAAATTAACTGAGATTATGACTACTTTAGCTAAAAATCAGGGTAAAGAAAAAATGGCAGCAGTAGTTATGGATCCTAAAGACGGTGGTATTTTAGCCATGGTTAGTTTGCCAACTTATGACAATAATGTTTTTACTACAGTTTTAAATAATGATGCTTATCAAGAAATTATTACTGATCCTAATACGCCTTTAATTAATCGTGTTATTTCTGGTAATTATCCTTTGGGTTCAGTTTTTAAATTATTAGTTGCCTCGGCTGCCTTACAAGAAGATATTATTGATGATAAATTTACCGTGCTTAGTACTGGCGGTGTTAATGTGAGCGGTAATTTTTTCCCAGATTGGCGTCCTTCTGGTCATGGTACGACTAATATTTATTGGGCTATTGCCGATTCAGTTAATACTTTTTTTTATTCTATTGGCGGTGGTAATAATCAATGGTTAAAAGAGGGTTTAGGGGTTGATAAAATTGTAGAATACGCTAAAAAATTTGGTTTAGGTAAAAAAACAGGAATTGATTTACCAGCTGAAGAAGCCGGCTTTTTACCAAGTAAACAATGGAAAGAGGATACCATCAAAGAGCGCTGGTATTTGGGTGATACTTATAATTTATCAATTGGACAGGGGTATTTACTAGCAACTCCTTTACAAGCAGCTCTATACACTAGTTATTTTGCTAACTCTGGTCAAGCTTTTGTACCGCATTTAGTCAAAGAAATAAAAACTAAAGATCAAATTGAAGAAATAAAAGCGCAGCCACTTTTGACTAATTTGATTGACTCTGCTAATTTAGAAATCGTCCGTAAAGCTATGCGGCAAACAGTTTTGACTGGTACTGCCCAAAGTTTACAGTCAGTGTCCGTGCCAGTGGCTGGAAAAACTGGTACAGCTCAATTTAATCGTAATAAGATTCCGCACTCTTGGTTTAGCTCATTTGCTCCTTATGATGACCCTAAAATTGTTATGACTGTTATTGTCGAAGAGGGCGGTGACACGGGTTGGGCAGTAACAGTGTCTCGGCAATTTATGGAGTGGTATTTTTCCCAATAGTTTGTTATAGTTAAATTATTAATAAATATTAATTATTTTGTGATAAGTATGGATAAAAAGATTTTAACTCCCGAAGGTTTAAAAAAACTAAAAGAAGAGCTAGAAAATTTAACTAGCAATAAAAGAAAAGAAATATCTGATCGTATTAAAATAGCCAAGGAATTTGGTGATTTGTCAGAGAATGCAGAATATCAAGAGGCTAAAGAACAGCAATCCTTTATTGAGGGACGTATTTTAGAGTTAGAATCAATTATCAAGACGGCTGTAGTAGCAGATAGCGCTCCTACTGATGGTAAAAAAATAGTCCGTATTGGCTCGCATGTCTTGGTCGCAAGAGACAATCAAAATTTAAATTTTACTATTGTTGGTAGCACTGAAGCTGATCCAGTTAATAAGAAAATTTCTTTAGAATCGCCATTAGGTGAAGCTTTGCTTGATCGGGAAGTTGGTGAAGAAGTAGAAGTAAAATTGCCATCAGGCATGGCTCGTTATAAGATTTTGGATATCAAATAATAATGTTTATCAAAAAAATCGGCATAGATTTAGGCACAACTTATACCTTAGTTTATATTCCTAAACGAGGTATTGTTATTAATGAACCTTCGGTAGTTGCTATTTCGGTTTTTGATAAAAAAGTTTTGGCAGTAGGGGATGAGGCTAAAGAAATGATTGGGCGTACTCCTGATTCGATTGTAGCAGCTCGACCTTTAAAAAATGGTGTAATTGCCGATTATAAAACCACCGAAAGTATGTTGCGTTATTTTATCAATAAAGCAGTCGGCGGTATGAAAATATTTAGACCAGAAGTAATGATTGCAGTTCCTGCTGGTATTACCTCTACCGAAAGAAGGGCTGTGATTGATGCGACTTTGGCAGCTGGTGCTAAAGCTGCTTTTATTATTAAAGAACCAATTGCCGCTGCTATTGGCGCTGATATTCCGATTGGCTCTGCTTCGGGGCACATGATTGTTGATATGGGTGGTGGTACTTCTGAAGTAGCGGTTATTTCTTTAGGTGGTATTGTGGCTAATACTTCGGTACGGATTGGTGGTAATAAATATGATGCGGCTATTTCTGAGTTTATCAAGAAAAAATACAATTTAGCCATTGGTGAACGTACGGCTGAGGAAATCAAAATTAAAGTTGGTTCCGCTCAATACTTGCCTAAAGGCGAAAAACTACACATGGATATTAAGGGTCGCGATATGATCAGTGGTTTACCACGGACTATTAATATTAGTTCTGATGATGTGACCGAGGCCTTACAAAATGAATTGCAGGGTTTGATTTCAGCGGTAAAAAATGTTTTATACCAAACTCCTCCTGAACTGTCAGCAGATATTATGGATAAAGGCATGGTTTTATCTGGTGGTACAGCTTTACTTCGTAATATAGATAAATTATTATCCCAAGCAACAGGTGTGCCAGCTTATGTGGCTGAAGATGCTCTCTTGTGTGTAGCTAGAGGCACTGGTATTGCTTTGGAGAATTTAGAATCATATAAACGCAGTATTCTATCTGCCCGTTAGCTTATGAAAATAGGTTTAGAAGCTACTCGTGCTAACAAAGAACATAAAACCGGTACTGAGTGGTATGCTTGGCATTTATTGCAAGAATTTAAAAAATTAGACCAAACTAATCAATTTATTATTTATTATAAGCAAGCATTAGCTGGGGACTTAGCTAAAGGACCGGCTAATTTTTATTTTAAAAGATTAGCTTGGCCTTATAATAAATTGTGGACACATCTACGTTTATCATTTGAGTTATTATTTCATAAAGTTGATCGTTTTTTTGCCAGCAATGCTTTGCCACTTTTAGTACGCGGGCAGGTAATAGTTACTATTCATGATTTAGGTTTTTTAAAAAACCCTGAACTTTATCATCCTTTGGAAAGAATTTATCAAAAATTATCACATCGCTGGTCAGCTCTGAGGGCTGATAAAATTATTGTGCCTTCTCTAGCTGTTAAATCTGATGTAGAGCATTTTTATCCGCAAACTAAAAATAAAATACGAGTTATTTATCATGGTTATG
This sequence comes from uncultured Gammaproteobacteria bacterium, assembly GCA_964633905.1. GTDB lineage: Bacteria > Patescibacteriota > Patescibacteriia > UBA1558 > GWA2-36-10 > CAZWIT01. The sequence goes on from CAZWIT010000006.1 coordinate 53,249, forward strand.
ATGCCCAAGATTTTCACCAGATTAGTAAAACCGAACAAGAAGATATTAAAGAAAAATTTGATTTACCAGCTAACTTTATTTTATATATTGGTCGTTTAGAAATCAAAAAAAATATTCCCAACCTTATTGCTGCGTATAAGCTTTTAGAAAATAATGACTGGCCTTTGGTGCTAGCTGGTCGTTGGGGTAATTTTGGTCGTAAGGAGATAGAAGCTCTGCTTACGCCAGAATACAAAGATAAAATTATTCTTTTAGGTTATGTCAGTCAAAAAAATTATAGTCAATTAATGGCGGCTGCCTCTTTATTTGTTTTTCCTAGTAAATTTGAAGGCTTTGGCATTCCTATTTTAGAGGCCATGGCTTGCGGTACGCCAGTACTATGTTCTGATTTGCCAGTTTTAAAAGAGGTAGCAGCTTCGGCTGCTATGTATTGTAATCCTGATGACATTAATGATATTAAAAATAAATTAGCTCAATTTATAGCTAATCCAGAATTAAAAATTTTATTTAAACACTTAGGTTTGCGTCGTGTTGAAAATTTTTCTTGGGAAAAATCTGCTCAAGAAACTCTAAAATATATATTAGAATAATTTTAGCAATTAAAAAAGGCCTAAATTAATCGATAAGCCGAATTCTGTCGTGGATGATCATCTATCTAGGTCTAAACTTGCGCTTAGACTCCAGCGGTTTACCCGCCATGCACCATACGGTACACGGCCTATTTAACCTTTCACCAGGTAGAGTTTACCTCTTTTAGTTTGTCACCAAACTAACGCGTCCAATAATTAGTGGACGATTTCACCCTTACCACGTGGTCGCAAGCGACTTTACGCGGAGGAATATTTTCTGTTGTACTTGTCCTAACTTAAATTTTGCAACTTAAGTCGGTTGGCGTTACCAATTACCTACTATCCTAAGATAGCCAATGGTGTTCGGACTTTCCTCCCTGAGCCACTCACTCTGTTCGGGTATCAGGGTAAACCTTTGATACCTTTGCGAGCGAGCAGTGTACCCGAGCAAAGCGAGTGGTTCACGGCGATCATCTAATTAATTTAAGCCTTTTTTATTTATACAATATTTTTACATTTTTGTCAATAATATCTTTATAATAAATAAAATAAGGGGTAGTTTACTAATTAGCTTTAAATTGTTATGATAATCTTAAGTTTATATGAAAAAAGCTAATTTTATTATTAGTATAGCTTTAATACCAATTGACTTTAGCTTAGTATTGTTAGCTGGTATTTCGGCTTATTATTTTCGTTTTTCCGGCACTATTACAGAAGTAAGGCCGGTAGTTTTTGAATTACCTTTTAGCAATTATTTTGAAATAATTTTGCGCGTAGCAATATTAGCCATTATTATTTTTGCTAGCTATGGTTTTTATACCATGGAAAATAAAAAATTATTAAAAGAATTTCGTAGAATAATAGCCGCTGTCTCTGTGCTAATAGTAATATTAGTAATGGTTATATTTTTTCAAAGAGAATTATTTTCTTCCCGTTTTATTATTATTTTAGCTTGGGCTTTAGCTATTATTTATTTATTTTTAGCTAGAATTTTTATTATTTTAGTTAGAAATTTATTCCTTAAAAAAGGAAAAGGTCTATCCAATTTAATTGTGGTTGGCTCTAGCTCTAGTCGGCAAGTCTTGGTAGATACCTATAAAAATAAACCAGTTTTGGGTTTTAGAGTATTGGCTGAATATGATAATTTAGCTAGCTTAACTAATAGCACTGAGGCTAGTGAATATTTGCGTAAAAAAAATGTCGAGGCTTTAGTGCAGACAGATTCTAGTGTTAATAAAGATGAGGCTTTAGATCTTTTGACTTGGTGCCAAGAAAGGCATATTAATTTTAATTATGTAGCTAGTTTATTCCAAACCCAATCTCTAAATTTTGAATTAAATAATGTTGCTGGCTTGCCACTGGTCAGTATCAAAGGAACCCCATTGGATGGTTGGCGTCGTATTTACAAGAGATTATTTGACCTAGTCGGTGCTATTATTTTATTAATAATCTTATCGCCTTTACTTTTTATCTTGGCATTACTAGTAAAAGCAACTTCCCCAGGACCAGTTATAGTAAAATTAGAAAGAGTTGGTGCCAAGGGTGAATTGTTTAAGTTATATAAGTTTCGTTCTATGGTTAAAGATGCTCATTTGTTAAAAGAAAAGATTTTAGCTTACAATGAGCGTCCTGATGGTCCTTTGTTTAAGATGAAAAATGATCCTCGAATTACTAAGTTTGGAGCTTGGCTTAGACGCACTAGTTTAGACGAGTTAGCTCAATTAATAAATGTGGTAAAGGGTGAAATGAGCTTAGTTGGACCTCGTCCTCATGAACCACAAGAAGTTTCTCAATATAAACGTGGTTATAAAAAATTATTAGCCATTAAACCAGGAATTACAGGACTGGCTCAGGTATCAGGGCGCTCTAATTTATTATTTGCCGAAGAGGCAAAATTAGATGTTTTTTATATTGAAAATTGGTCAGTTTGGCTAGATCTTATTATACTTTTAAAAACTCCACTGGCTTTGTTTAAAAAGGATGAAGCTTGCTAAGATGAAAAAAATTATTTTAGCTCATGATCATTTATTTCAAGTTGGCGGGGCCGAACAAGTTTTGGCTAGTTTGCATCGTATTTTTCCGCAAGTAAAAATTCACACCTTGATAAATAATAAACGTATTACTAAGGATTTACTCGATCCTGATTTAATAGTTAGTTCAAATTTGCAAAAAATACCAGGCATTAATCAATGGTTTAAATATTTTTTGGTTTTTATGCCTAAGGTTTGGGAAAATACTAATTTGAGTGATTATGATTTAGTGATTAGTTCTTCTTCGGCCTTTGTAAAAGGACTTAGAGTTGGCCCCCAAACAAAACATATTTGTTATTGTCATGCTCCTACTCGTTATTTATGGGATAATCAAGAAGAATATTTGGGTAATTTGCCAGAAGGAAAATTATTAAAAAAATTATTACCAAAAGTGTTAGCTGGTCTGCAAACTTGGGATTACAACAAGGCGCAACAAGTAGATTATTTTATTGCTAATTCAAAATTTATTGCCGAAAAAATATTTAGACATTATCATCGTCGCGCTATTGTGATTTATCCGCCTATAAAAGTTGATGATTTTAAAATTAGCGATAATGTAGAAGATTATTTTCTGATTGTTAGTCGTTTGCGCCCTTATAAAAAAGTTGATTTAGCAATAAAAGCTTTTAATAATTTGAAATTACCACTAAAAATTATTGGCACTGGTAGTGAGTATGCTTATTTAAAAAAAATTGCTCAATCTAATATTGAATTTTTAGGAGAGCTTGATAATCAGACTAGGAATGATTATTTAGCAAAATGCCGAGCTTTTATTTACCCTCAAATTGAGGATTTTGGTATTACTGCTGTAGAAGCTATGGCCTCAGGCAGGCCAGTGATTGCCTATGCTAAGGGTGGCGCCTTAGAAACCGTAGTAGAGGGTTTAAGCGGCACCTTTTTTCATGAACAGACTTGGGAATCATTGGCTCATAAAATTTTACGCCTAGACGATAAAATGTTTGATCCTAAAAAAATAAGAGAGCATGCTCAGCAATTTGATGAAGCTATTTTTCAAAACAAGATTTTAGATTTTGTAAATAAATTATAATAAGATGAATATTGGTGTTGATATTAGAGTATTGAATACTAGAAAGTTAACCGGCATTGGCAGCTATACTAAATTAGCTTTATTTAATTTAGCTAAAAATAATCCTAGTGATAATTTTTATTTATTTAGTTCTGGTTTAAAAAATGATTTACACATTCAAGAAATACTAGACTTAGCTAATGTGAATCATTATCATTGGCAAGAATCAAATAAAATTTTAAATATCAAATTTATTTTAGGACAAGGTCCAAATTTAGCTGATGTTTTTGGAGTAAATTTAGATATTTTTTGGTTACCAAATTTAAATTTTTATAAATTTAGCAACACTTGTCCAACTATTTTAACTATTCACGATTTATCTTGGCTGCATAACCATAACTTTTATAATTTAAAAATGCGCCTATGGCATCGTTTGATTGGCGTTAAAAATCTATTAGAAAAAGCAAATGGGGTTTTGGCGGTTTCTCATAATACTAAAAGGGATATTATGAGATTTTTTACTATTAATGAAAATAAGGTTAAGGTAGTTTACCCTGGTTTAGAAAGTGTAAATTTAGACGACGCTTACGCTCAAAAAATACTAGCCCCCTTAAAATTACCTGAAAAATACTGGCTATATTTAGGCACCTTGGAACCCAGAAAAAATATTATTAGTATTATTAAAGCTTTTGAAAATTTTCATAAAAAATATCCAGAACAACACTTGTTATTAGTCGGCAGCAGAGGCTGGTTGTATCGTAGTATTTGGCTAGCTTTAAAGAATAAGCCTTATATTCATTATTTAGGTTATATAGATAATCCTCAAAAGGATGCTTTATATTACAAGAGTCAGGGTTTGCTCTGGCCATCTTTATATGAAGGTTTTGGTTTTCCGCCCTTAGAGGCTTTGGCTCAAGGTGTACCAGTAATAGTTAGCTTCAAAACTTCTTTACCAGAAATTTTAAAAGATAGAGCTTTGTATGTTGATCCTTACAATGTGGCCGATATTTACCAAAGTCTGTGCCAATTAACTACTGATCCTAATTTACGACAAGCATTTAAAATGACCGATAAAACTTTTCTTAACACTTGGTCAAATGCTTCTCTTGAAATTAGAAACTTATTTAAAAACTTTAGCAATCATAATTAGTAATAATATATAAGACAGTGAAAATAGTTTTAGATTTTAGAATGTTTGGCCCAGCCTTTGGCTTGGGGCGTTATAATCAAAAATTGCTTGAACACCTTTTTTTGATTGATAAAGAAAATCAATACATAGTTTTGATGCGGCAACTGCCAAAGGACATTGTTTGGCCGACAAATTTTCAAGTTAAAATTGTAAATGTTGCTTGGTATGGACTAGCTGAACAGTTGGTATTGCCAATAGTGCTTTATAGATTAAAACCTGATTTGGTTCATTTTCCTCATTTTAATGTACCAATTTTATATCGAGCTAAATTTATTGTAACGATTCATGATCTAATTATGACTAAATTTCCTTCTCGTAAAACCAGTACTTTAAATTATTTTACTTTTAGTTTTAAGAGACTAGCCTATCAAATCATTATTAAATCAGCTGTCAAAAGAGCTAAAAACATAATCGCTGTTTCTAATTTTACAGCTCAAGATATTGTTAATTATTTTCATTTAAATAAAGCCCAAAGCCAAAAAATTAAAGTTATTTATGAAGGCTTATCTCTGATAAACGAAAAACAAGATATTAAATTACTAGATTTACCTGAAAAATATTTTTTGTATGTTGGTAATGCTTATCCCCACAAAAATTTAGAATTTTTAATTAAAACTTTTAAAGACTTTTTACTTACTCATCCTGATTTTTATTTAATTCTAGTTGGTAATAAAAATTATTTTTACAAACAGCTAGAGACTTGGGCTAAAGCTTATTTGGCTAGTGTTAGTAAGCGGGTTATTTTTGCTGGTTTTATAGACGATAATGATTTAATTTCTTATTATCGTCAGGCTAAAGCTTATATTTTTCCATCTTTGTATGAGGGTTTTGGTTTGCCGGCATTAGAGGCTTTCCAACAGCAGTTGCCAGTTTTATCAAGTAATAGTTCTTGTTTACCTGAGGTTTTAGGGGAAGCAGCTCTATATTTTGATCCTAATAGAGCGGAGGAGCTCTTGGAAAAAATGGAAACGATAATAAAAAATCAAGATTTAAAAAATAAATTAATACTGGCCGGCCAAGAACAACTAAAAAAATACAGCTGGCAACAAGCAGCTATAGACACTTTGGCTTTATATAAATAATTTTTTATATTTAATTTGGTATTTTGTCAAAAATTTGTTATAATATAAAATAATTATCGGCTAAAATAAGCATCTTTATTTGCTTTAGTAGTTTATGGGAAATCCTGGCAAGCAAGACTTGAATATTTATGACTTAAAAAAAGAACTAGTCTCTGACCTAGACCAGTTTTTATTAGAGGAAAAAGATGAAGATGGCTTAAATGAGGCTCAGCTTGCTATGGCTAGACAAAAAGCTTTAGCTGAGCTTGATAAGTTGATAAAACAAGATTTAAGCCAACAACAGCTTTTGTCCAGTATTCAGGATTTAAAGAAAAAAACTGTTAAAGCAACGCCGGCTAACGAAATAATTCCCAATGATCAAGTATTAAAAAAATCCAGTCATGTTTTAGATTTGCGCACAAAAAAGACAAGCACTGAACCGGCGGCCATAAAAGCAAAAAAAATAACAGAATTTAGTGATAAATTGCAATTTAATCAAGTACATACAAAAAAAACTAAACTTGCATCAGTTAATTTTTCTAATTTAACTTTTCCAAAAGTTAATAAAATTAAAGCTAAACCTTTTACTTTTTCTTGGTCACAATTTAAATTATCTAATTTATTTAGTCAGGCAGTATTAACAGCTCTTGTTAGTATTATTGTTTTATTACCTATTCATGGTTTTTATTTTTATAGTAAAATAAAACAAGATAAAACAAAAATATTTTCTTTAAGTAAATCTGGTTTATTTAGTTTACAAAGCGGAGTACTATCAGCCGCAGAAAACTCTTTACCTTCAGCTCAGCCAGATTTTCAGCAAGCACTGACAGACTTTCAGCAAGCGCAGGCTATTTTAAATAACTATCAAAGTTGGTTACTAAATTTAGGTGGGCAACTACCAGTGGTTGGTAAGTCATTATCAGCTGGCCGTAATTTGCTAGCAGTGGCAAGTAATGTATCCGAAGCAGCTACTATTTTAAGTGATAAAGTAGAAGAAAATGCTAAAATTACTGATTATTTAATTTTTGCTGATAAACAAATTGGTGAAACTTTACCTTATTTAGAAAAGGCAAGTGCTGATTTAAAAAAAGTTCCGATTAATACTTTACCACCTGAATTGCAACCATATTTTTCTGGTTTGCAAAAAGATTTGCCACCAACCATAGCTAATCTTAAAAGTTTAAAAGAAATTTTTTCTTTATTTGGTCAAATTTTAGGCCACGAAGAAGAAAAGCGTTATCTTATCTTATTTCAAAATAATAATGAATTAAGGGCAACTGGTGGTTTTATTGGCAGTATTGCTATTGTTGATGTTTACAAAGGACAAATTACTAATTTAGAAATTCCCAAAGGCGGAACTTATGATTTAAGTGCTGGTCAAAAAGGCAAAGTCAAGGCACCGCAACCTTTATCATTAGTTAATCCTACTTTTAATATTTGGGATGCTAATTGGTGGCCGGATTTTCCTAACTCTGCTAAAAAAATAACTAATTTTTATGAACAGGCTGGCGGTAGCACTATTGATGGCGTTATTTCTATTAATGCTAGTGTTTTACAAGAATTGTTAGCTATTTTTGGGCCAATTGAGATGCCGGAATATGGAGTAACTGTAAGTTCGGAAAATGTTTTTTCTGTTCTGCAAGAGCAAGTAGAATTAAAATATGATCGCAATGCTAATACACCTAAGGCTATTATTGCTGATTTAGTGCCAAAAGTTTTGGGTAAACTTTTGTCTTTTACTGAAAAACAAAAAGAAATAGTGGCTTTATTTGCTAAACTTTTGGATCAAAAAGATATCCAAATGTATAACAAAAATACAGATCTACAAAAACAAATTAGTTCCTTTGGTTGGTCAGGAGAAGTATTTACTACCGATCGTGATTATTTAATGTTAGTTAATACCAACATTGCCGGCGGTAAAACCGATAATGATATTAAACAACAAATTGAGCACCAAGCTGAAATACAAGCTAATGGTGATATTATAAATACTGTAAAAATTACGCGCACTAACCAAGGCTTAGAAAATAATATTATGGATGGTTGGTGGGGTAACACTACTTATTTGAGGCTTTATGTGCCTTTGGGTAGTCAATTTATTGAAGCTAGCGGCTTTGACACTGTACCAGTTCAATATTTTCATGATTTAAGCCAGGATTACAAAATCGATCCTGATATTAATGCTGAGGAAAATAAAATGATTGACAGCGCTTCTAAAACGGAGGTGTATCAAAGTCTAGATAAAACAGTGCTGGCTAATTGGCAAACTTTAAAAGCCGGGGAAACTAAAACAGTTATTATTAAATATAAATTGCCTTTTGCTCTAAAATTAGATGATCCTTTAGTTAATGACTGGCGTAAAATATTATTACGTAAAAAAACACAATTGGATCATTATAGCATCCTGGCTCAGTCACAAAGTGGTAATCACAATACAACTTTTAATTCTAACGTTATTTTGCCAGAGGGTATTAAAGTTGTTTGGAAAAATTCTAGCCAACCAGATGATTTAAGGGTTAGTAATAATTATGTAAATTTTAGTCAGGCTTTAGATGATGATCGTTATTTTGGTTTTATTTTAGTGCACTAATTTATGTGGCAAAAAATTTGGTATAAAATAAATAATACGGTAGCAGGCGGGGCATTACTTATCGCCCTGTTTTCTTTACTAGCTAAAATAGTAGCTTTAGTTAGAGAAAGATTGATTGCTAGTACTTTTGGAGCCGGGGAGCTTTCCGATATTTATTATGCTTCTTTTCGCTTACCAGATTTAATTTTTAATACTTTAGTACTTGGAGCTTTGACTTCGGCTTTTATACCAGTATTTCAAAAAACCTGGCTTAAAGACAAAGAGGCTGGCCTAAAACTTGCGAGCTCGGTATTAAATTTATTTTTAATAATAATGTTAATTTTAGTAGTTATAGCTTGGTTTTTTGCACCAAATTTTATACCTACTATTACACCTGGATTTTCTAGTTGGCAACTTGTAGAAACAATTCAACTTAGTCGCATTATGCTTTTGTCAGTAATGTTTTTTGTAGTTTCTAATATAGTAGGCGGCGTGCTTAATGCTTGGAAAAAATTTTTTAGTTTTTCTTTAGCAGCTAGTTTTTACAATTTTGGCATTATCTTAGGCATTGTCTTATTTTATCCAAGGTTTGGACTTATTGGTTTGGCCTGGGGTGTGGTTTTAGGAGCGGCCAGCCACTTGCTGATACAATTACCAGAATTATATAAAAATGCTTGGCATTATCATTTAGTATTTAATTGGGATCATAATCTAAGAAAAATTTTAAAATTAATGATACCCAGAACCATTGGTTTAGCAGCTGGGCAGATCAATTTAGTTGTTATCACTATGATTGCCTCTACTTTGAGTAGTGGCAGTATTGCTGTTTTTAATTTTGCTAATAATTTACAAAGTTTACCAGTTAGTTTATTTGCTGTTTCTCTAGCAGTAGCAGTTTTCCCAACTTTTACGCAAGCGATAAATGAAAATAATGATAAACTTTTTGTTGATAATTTCTCTATTAGCGTTAGACGTCTTTTCTTTTTGTTAATTCCCTTATCAGTTTGGATGCTGGTTTTACGTGCTCAATTTGTGCGAGTAATATTAGGAAGCGGTGCTTTTGATTGGCAAAATACTTATCAAACTGCCCAAACTTTAGGCTGGTTTAGTATTTCTATATTTGCCCAAGGTCTTATTCCGCTACTGGCGCGGGCTTTTTATGCTCGGGAAGATACCAAAACTCCTACTTCAGTTGGTATTTTTTGCATTATTATCAATATCTTGCTTTCTTGGTATTTAGCTCATTATTTTGGAGTAGGAGTAATAGGTCTGGCTATGGCTTTTTCAATTACTAGTTTTTTAAATATGTTAATATTGTATGTTATTTTGCACTATCGTTTACCAGCTATTAACGACAATATTATTATTAATTCTTTATTAAAAATTTCTTTTAACGCCATTATTTCCGGCCTGTTAGCTTATGCTACTTTAAATGTGCTTGATGATTATGTTGATATGCATACCTTTATCGGCATTTTTAGCCAAGGTCTAGTAGCCGGCTTAGTAGCCTTGCTAACTTATCTATTTTTAAGTATATTACTAAAGCTAGAGGAGGCCAGAAGTGTCAAAAATATTATCTGGCGCTTACTAGCAGTTTTCAAAAATAACCAAAATCGTTAAAAACGGATTAAATAAAATGGATAAGATCAGAAATTTTTGCATAATTGCCCATATTGATCATGGTAAATCGACCTTAGCTGATCGCATGTTAGAGCTAACAGCTACGGTAGAAAAACGAAAAATGAAGGATCAACTTCTAGATCAAATGGATTTAGAACGCGAACGTGGCATTACAATCAAACTTCAACCTGCTCGCATGCAGTGGCAAGGTTTTACTTTAAATCTTATTGACACTCCTGGTCACGTTGACTTTGCTTACGAGGTATCGAGATCACTAGCTGCTGTTGAAGGTGCTATTCTTTTAGTTGATGCTAGTCAAGGTGTAGAAGCTCAAACTTTAGCTAATTTATATTTAGCTTTAGAACAAAATTTAGAAATAATTCCAGTTATTAATAAAATAGATTTGCCGGCAGCTGACGTAGCTAAAGTTAGTAAAGAAATCGTTAATTTATTAGGTTGCCAAACAGAGGATATTATTTTGGTTTCCGGTAAAACCGGCGTGGGTGTTGATAAATTATTACAAGCTGTCATTGATAAAGTGCCAGCCCCAAAAGAAGCCCCTGATAATTTGCAGGCTTTAATTTTTGATTCTACTTATGACGAATATCGAGGAGTAGTAATCTATATTAGATTATTTGGCGGCACAATCAAAGCAGGTGATAAAATTGTCTTGGCAGCTAGCGGTGAATTAAGTGAAGTTTTAGAAGTTGGTTATTTTCGACCACAATGGGTTAGTTCTGGCATTTTAAATAATGGTGAAATTGGTTATGTTATTACTGGTATTAAAAATTTAGAAAAAGCAAAAGTCGGTGACACTATTATCAAAGCTGGTAGCAATACTCCAGCCCTACCTGGCTATAAAAGCGTTAAACCAATGGTCTATGCCGGCATTTTTCCTCAAGAGGGCAGTGATTATAATCGTTTACGAGAAGGTATTTTAAAATTAAAATTAAGTGACGCTAGCTTAGTTTTTGAGCCAGCTAGTTCTCAAGCACTAGGCTTTGGTTTTCGTTGCGGATTTTTGGGACTATTACACTTAGAAATTTTTCAAGAAAGATTAAAAAGGGAATTTAAACTAGATTTGATTGTTACTACACCAACGGTAGCTTATCATCTATTCCTAAAAAATAAAGAATTTAAAGTTTTAACAACGCCTTCTGAAATGCCCGATCCCTCTAATATCGAACGCATTGAAGAACCTTATATGAATATCGAGATAGTAACTCCCAAAGAATACCTGGGTAATTTAATGTCTTATATTTCTGAAGTTGGCGGTTTAGCTCGTGATAATGAGTACATTGATGAAACTAGAGTAGTTTTGCGTTATTATATACCGCTAGCTAGTATTTTGGTTGACTTTTATGACAAAATTAAAAGTTCTTCCTCTGGTTATGCTTCTTTAAACTATGATTTTGCTGGTTATGAGTCTTGTGATTTGGTAAAAATGGAAATAATGGTAGCCGAAGATCCAGTTGAAGCCTTAACTTCTTTAGTTTATAAAGAGCAAGCGCATCGAATTGGTAAAAGAATAGTTAGTAAATTAAAAGAAGTATTACCAAAGCAACAGTTTGTTATTAAATTACAAGCTTCAGTTGGCGGTAAAATTGTAGCTTCCGAACGTATTTCTGCTAACCGCAAAGACGTGACTGCCAAACTCTATGGCGGCGACGTAACTCGTAAGCGTAAACTTTTAGAAAAACAGAAAAAAGGTAAGAAAAAAATGGCCAAGATGGGCCGAGTAGAAATACCTCAGTCTGCTTATTTAGCTATTTTGAAACGTTAATAAGTGCCAATGCCAATAGTCCAGGCAATCATTGATAGGACTACTAGGCTAGTAATAACAATCCAAATAGTTTTTTGGGTGCGTCTTTTCATAATAATATGCTTAATTTTAACAAATTTTTAGCAAGAGGGGAAGCAGAAGTTTTAATTATCTACCCACGTAACAGCGGACAGTGGCAATTATATTTTTATCTAATTTTAATTGTAGCTCTATTTTTTCTCTTATACCCTTTGTGGCATTTGGGTAGTCAAGGCCTGATTTTATGGGTTTTATTGTTAGGGATATTGATATTTTCTTTAGCCAGTTTTTTACTCAAAAAAAATACTTATTATCTATTAACTAACCTTAATATCTGGCACGTTTTTTATGTTAATGAAAATAATATTAGAACTCGCGGTCAATTACCATTGGATTTAATTGAAGAGATTCAAGCTAGCGGCGATAATGATATTATAATTTTGGCTAATCAAGAAAAATTTATATTATTTAATATTAAGCAACGTGATTTAATTTTAAATAAATTGCAAGAAATAATCTTACCTAAAATTGATAAATCTGTTATAATATAGCCATGGCTATAGACGGTGAATTGCGACCAGAGCAAATAATAAAAACACCAGAAACAGAAACTGCGCAACCAGCAGCTGAACTTTTAGATTCTAGAAAATTCATTGAAGACAGTAAAACAAGTGAGCAAGTAGCTCCAAGTTCAGTGGTCTTGCCAGACACGCAAACAAGTAATATACCTCAAACGACTAGTCAAATAATACTTGCTAAAGTAGAAAATATCTTAGCTGCTGAAATGGATAATATTTTTTTGAGCCTTGATATAGCTAGTCAAGCTAAATTTAAAGCCAAAGGAGAGCAGGTAGCTATTGAAATTACCAATTTGCTTCAAAAAACTAAAGTTAATATTAACAAAATAATTTCTCTAATCGTGGACTGGCTACGCTTAATACCCCACGTTAATAAATATTATTTAGAACAAGAAGCCAAGCTAAAAGCAGACGCTATCTTACATTTTTATAAAAAAGATGGAGCCGATCACAATTGATTTAAACGCCTTGATTGTTTTGATTATTATTTTACTGATAGTAATAATATTTTTTGCTGTGTTATTAAATAATAATAAAAATAAAACAAATAAAAATTTAAGATTAGATATCTTAAAAATCAGAATCCCTAAATATACCAAACAAGAAAAAGAGGAGTTATCCAAGCAATATATTGAGCAAACTTTAGGTAAAATAGAGAATCTATTCTCGGCTTTGGCTGGATTAAAATCTGAAAATACTCTTTTTAAAAAACCAAAAGAAGTCTTTTCGATTGATATTGTTTCTTTTGGCGGTATTATTAATTTTTATGCAGCCGTACCACCAAAATACAAGGATTTTTTCATTGCTCAATTACAAGCAGTTTATCCAAAAATTTATATTGAGGAAGTAGTTGATTATAATATTTTTAAACCACAGTCTCAAGTAACTGCCGGTGTTTTACGTTTTACTAATGATTTTACCTTACCAATCAAAACTTACCGTAATTTTGAAAATGATCCTTTAGAGAGTATTACTAATTCTTTAAGTAAATTAACAGAAAATGAGGCTGTCACTGTTCAGTATGTATTTATTTCTGCTCCTAAAAAATGGCATGATCGCGGTCGTAAAATCGCCCAGATAATGCATCAAGGCAAAAGTTTTAGTGAAGCACGTCAGCAGATAGGTGGCACTAGTGGTTTTGAAAAAACCACTAAAATATTAGGTGGCATTTTTAGCGCTTTAAGTCCTAAAGCTAAAGAAGATGACAAAAAATCAGAAGATAAACAGGTTTTATCAGCCATGGAACAAGAAAGGGCCAAGGGTTTGGAAGAAAAAACATCTAAAGCTGGCTTAAATGTTAATATTAGAATGGTTGTTGCTAGTCAAAGTATTGAACGTTCACGGGCAATTTTAGCTGATGTTTTAAATAGTTACAATCAATATAATATTTATGAATTTGGTAATCGCTTTCAAGCTTTAGTGCCACGCAATCCAGATAAGATAATAGAGCACACTATTTACCACCACTTTGCTCCTCAGTATAATATTTTACTTAACTCTGAGGAAATGGTTAGCGTCATTCATTTACCACTACCTACTACTGAAACACCAAATATTGATTGGCTCGAGTCAGTAAAAGCAGCCGCGCCTTCTAATTTACCAGCCGAAGGTGTTATTTTGGGTAAAAATATTTATCGTGGCAAAGAAACAATAATCCGCATGAAGCCAGCTGATCGTCAGCGTCATATGTATGAAATTGGTCAGACTGGTACAGGTAAATCTGTGTTTATGCAAAGTTTAGCTAAGCAAGATATCGAAGAAGGACGAGGAGTATGTATTATTGATCCGCACGGTGAATTAATTGAGACTTGTCTTACTTATGTGCCAAAAAATAGAGCCGAAGATGTTATTATCTTTGATCCTTCTGATATCGAAAGGCCATTAGGCTTAAACATGTTAGAATACGAGACTGAAGAACAAAAAACTTTCGTGATCAATGAAATGATTGCTATTTTTGATAAACTCTATGATCTTAAGGCTACTGGCGGTCCAATGTTTGAGCAATACATGCGCAACGCTATGTTGTTAATTATGGACGATAAGGATTCAGGCGCTACTCTACTAGAAATTCCAAAAGTTTTAGCAGATGAATCTTACCGCAAATACAAATTATCCAAAATAAAAAGTCAGTTGGTCAAAGATTTTTGGGAAAAAGAAGCACAAAAAGCTGGTGGCGAAGCCTCGCTAGCTAACATGGTGCCTTATATTACCAGTAAATTAACACCTTTTATTTCTAATGAGATTGTTCGTCCAATTATTGCTCAGCAAAAAAGTGCTTTTAATTTCCGCGAAGCCATGGATCAACAAAAAATTATTTTGGTAAATTTATCCAAAGGCAAAATTGGTGAAATGAATAGCAATTTGTTAGGCATGGTGATTATTGGCAAGTTACTATACGCTGCTATGAGTAGAGTAAATATCCCTGAAGCGGAAAGAAAAGATTTTTATCTTTATATTGATGAATTTCAAAATGTTATTACTGATAGTATTGGCGTCATCTTATCTGAAGCTAGAAAATATAAATTAGATTTAATTTTAGCACATCAATATATTGCTCAATTAACAAAAAATAACGATACTAAAGTACGTGATGCCATTTTTGGCAATGTGGGTACTATAGTGGCTTATCGTTTGGGTGTTGAGGATGCGGAAGTGATTGCTAAACAAATGGCACCAGTAGTCACTGAATACGACTTAGTAAATATGCCTAAATATACAGCCTATATTAAAATGTTGATTGATAACCAAAATCCACCGGCTTTTAATTTTAATCCGATTATGCCAGAAAAAGGTAATTTTGAACTTGCCCAGGCCATAAAACAATTATCTAGATTAAAATATGGTCGTGATCGACAAGTAGTTGAAGCTGAGATAAGCAAGCGGATAATTATTTAGTTATTCACAGGCATTTTAGCTAATATTAGCTAAAATTAGTAAATTGCCAAAGTGCTTAAATTATGTTATCTTATAAGTGTCTTTGCAGACACTTTTTTTGCCTGAACTGGGAAAAGACAAATATTACAAAAACAAAAATGTCAAAAATAAAAAAAATCAAAGAATTGGAGTCTTTAGTATATAATCTAGAGTTAGAACTAAGAAAAACTAAGCTAATTTTAGGTGAATTAAGCGGACGTGATACCAAAACAGCAGTTGATTATAGCCTAAAAGCGGCTGAAGTCGGTAAAAGCGATCAAGATGAATCTGGTATTGTAGTTGAGGGTGTTTTTAATGGCCAGCAAATGATTGGTCCTGATGGTAAACAATATTCAATACCTGCTAATTATTCTTCAAAATCAAAATTAGTAGAAGGTGATATTTTAAAATTAACTATTGACCGACAAGGTGCTTTCATTTACAAACAAATTTCCCCAGTTGAACGCACACGTTTAGTTGGACACTTGGTCAAAGATAAATCTCTAGATGAATTTGTGGTTTTAGCTGGCGATAAAATATATCGAGTCTTGTTGGCTAGTATCACTTATTTTAAAGGCGATGAAGGGGATGAAGTAGTTATTCTAGTACCGAAAGACGCTGATAGTACTTGGGCAGCTGTTGAAAATATTATCAAACAAAAAAAACATCACGATAGTGAAGATAATGATTTGGAAATAAAGTTATAAATGTCAACTGTTATTTATAGAAAATATCGGCCTAAAAATTTCAAAGAAGTAGTTGGCCAAAAAGCAATTAAACTAACTTTACAAAACGAAATTGTTTCTGGTCAAATAGCACACGCCTATCTCTTTGTTGGGCCACGCGGTACGGGCAAAACCACATTAGCAAGGTTATTTGCCCGTTCTTTAAATTGTTTAGAAAATAATAAATCTTCAGCTGAACCATGTAATAAATGTCAAAACTGTCTCTTAAGTTTAGAAGGAAGATTTTTGGATCTAATTGAAATTGATGCTGCTTCCAATACGGGCGTTGATAATGTTCGCGATAACATTATTAATAATGCCCAAGTGCCAGCCTTTAATAAAAATGGCTATAAGGTATTTATTATCGACGAAGTGCACATGTTATCTAAATCAGCCTTTAATGCCTTGCTTAAAACCTTAGAAGAGCCGCCAGCTCGAGTTATTTTTATTTTAGCTACTACTGAAATACATAAAGTTCCAGAAACTATTATTTCTCGTTGCCAACGTTTTGATTTTAAAAAATTATTACCTAATGAAATATTTAAACGTTTGCAGGAAATTATTGAATGGGAAAAAGTAGCTGTACCCGATAATATCTTAGCCGAGATATCTCGTCGCGCTGATGGCGGCATGAGAGATGCTGAATCTATTTTAGGACAAATTGCATCCTTAAGTGATGGTAATATCACCGAGGAGCTGGCTTCTATTATTTTGCCACGTAGTAATTGGAGAGAAATTGATACTTTAGTGGAAGCCCTAAGACTGCATAATTTAGCTGCTGCTTTGAATCAAATAAACAAACTGGTTAATGAAGGCATTGATTTAAAAAGCTTTATTGATGAATTATTAGAATATTTAAGACAAATTTTACTTTACCAAGTTATTGGGCCAAGCTTTACTGTTAATGCGGCTGACAATATGGCACAAGCCATTGCTAAGCAGGCCCAAGATTTTCCTTTAGCTGATTTATCAAGGCTAATTAATATTATTTTAAATAAATTAAGCATCAAAGAAGCTTTAATTGGCCAATTGCCACTAGAGTTGGCAGTAGTAGAATTTTTATTAGACTCAGCTAGCCAGCTTGAAGTAACAACTACTAATTCAAAAGCTAGTCATGTTGCAGTAGAAAAATCTCAAATCACTAATGTCAAATTAGATGATATCAAGGCTGATATTAAAAAAGTAAATGACAACTGGATTAATGTTTTGCAAAAATTACGCCAGCGTAATAATTCTTTGGCTGCTATTATGCAGAGTAGTCATCCTTTAAAAATTACTAATAACAAAATCGTGATCGGAGTTGAATATAGCTTTCATTTAGAACAACTAAATAAAGCCGAAGCTCGTCAGCATTTACTAGAAATTTTAGAGGAAGTTTTGCAAGAAAATATTTTATTTGATTTTATTATTGATCCAGATTATACCAATAATCATAAAGTTTTTAAGGGTGCTAAAGAAAAAGAAGTAGAGGATATTTTAGATACTTTTGGCGGTGAGTTAGTCTAGATAAATTGACTAAAATATTTTATTATATTATATTTTGGAGCAGCCAGCCCAAATAAATACTATTTTCGGGGATCGTCTAATGGTAGGACACCAGGTTCTGGCCCTGGCAATCGGGGTTCGATTCCCTGTCCCCGAGCCAACTGATAGGAGCGGCGCTTTGCGCCGCGACATCCCAGCCCCTGCGGGCTGTAAATAAAAGACTTTTGTCTTTTAAAATAAAGTTCGAGCCGATTTTTTTCAAAGATTCTCTTATTTCACTGAAGTTGCCTTGCTTGGCAATTTTTTTAGTTTGTTTGTTGAGTAAAATAAAATCTCTCATTGGTTCGAGCCAATTATTACCCATACTTTCAGTTTCTTTTAATTTTTCCTCTAAATCAAGCTTTTGTTTTAATAAAAGCTCTTTTTTGTTTATTAAAATACTAATAGTTGCTAAAAACTAACAACTTGCTATAATAAAATCTATTGAATATTTAATAAATTAAAATATGGTTTTTTTAAAAAAACATTGGTTTAAATTAATTGTTTCATTTTTAGTTTTACTATTACTAGCTACTATTTTTTTACTTAAAGTTAGTTTTATAAATACTAAATCTGATGATAATTCAAATAATAATTTAACAGCAAACAAGATGGTAAAAATCGAAACTAATAAAGGTGATATTACTCTAGAATTATTCAGTAATGATGCACCAAAAACAGTAGAAAACTTTATTACTTTAGCTAATAAGGGCTTCTATGACAGCGTTATTTTTCACCGCGTCATTGCTGGCTTTATGATCCAAGGTGGTGATCCTACCGGCACTGGTACTGGTGGCCCTGGTTATAAATTTGCCGATGAATTAAATTCCAATACTGAATCTTATCAGCGCGGCTATGTACGCGGTACTTTGGCTATGGCAAATAGCGGGCCAAATACTAATGGCAGTCAATTTTTTATTATGCACCAAGATAATGATCTGCCACACAAATATACTATTTTTGGCAAAGTGGTTAGCGGCTTAGAAACAGTTGATGCTATTGCTGGAGTAGGGGTAAATGTTAATGACAGACCACTTGAAGACGTAATTATCAAAAAAGTAACTGTCTTAGAATAAAATAATTCTATGGATGAAAAAATAATCCCTAAACACCTTGGCATTATCTTAGATGGCAATCGTCGTTGGGCCAAAGAACATAACTTACCAAGTTTTGAAGGACATCGCCGTGGTTTTGAAAATATCAAAACTGTAGCTAGTCATGCTTTTGATTCTGGTATTCAAGTTATGACTGTTTTTGCTTTTTCTACTGAAAATTGGAAACGATCAAGTGAAGAGGTGAGTTATTTAGTGGATTTATTTAAAATGGTAGCTAGCAAAGAGCTTAAATTTTTAACTGAAAAAAATATTAAATTAAAAATATCTGGCGACATCTCAGCTTTTGATAGTGAATTACAAGCCAGTCTAAATAAAGCTTTGGCTGAAACTTCGCAAAATACTAATGGCGTATTTAATATTTGTTTAAATTATGGTGGCCGCGAAGAAATTGTTCAGGCAGTCAAAAAAATAATTAAACAGGAGATTAAGACAGAAGAAATAAATCAAGAACTTATTCAAAAATATTTATACACGGCTGATTTACCTGATCCTGATTTAATTATTCGCACTTCCGGCGAACAACGCTTATCTGGTTTTTTAACTTGGCAATCTGTTTATAGTGAACTATATTTTGTAGATAAACACTGGCCCGATTTTTCCAAAGCTGACCTAGATCAAGCTTTGGCTACTTTTGCTCAACGTTCTCGACGTTTTGGCGGCAACTAATCAAATAAATAAAGATAAAAACTAGCTATTTAGCTAGTTTTTAATATTAACTGACTTATGCTATACTATAGATTATTGAGTTTTAAAAAATAAAAATATGAAAACAGATAATAAATTATCTTTTAAAAAAGAAAAAGTCAGTTCTAAAGTTCAAAAAAATAATAAAAAAACTTTAGGCACTAGTTCTTTAGGTCTTATTTTCTTTTTGTTTATTTTAGCATTTGGTTTATTGGTGCTTTTAAATAAATACTCTCCTAGCACTTTAGTAGAAAATAAGCCAATCATAAATTTGCCAAGTGCCAGCGATAATCAAGTAGTAGCATTTAGTTCTATTGATGATTTTAAAATCTACCTAGAAAAAGCGGCTGACTACAAATCGCTTGGTTATAATGGTAATTTTTCTGGTTTAAAATCATTATCTGCTCCTAGCATGGGTCCAGTTGATGACATGATGCGTGATACAAATGCTATTAGTAACAATTTAGAAAGTGGAACTCTAAATCGTGTTTCCGAAACTAACGTACAGGTTGCTGGTATTGATGAGCCTGATATTATTAAAACTGACGGCAAAAATATTTTCTTTTCCCAGGATCAAGCCTTTGGTATTTATAGGGATATTATGCCACTGTCAGCTAAAAGCATGATGCTAGACTCAGCTAGAATTATGCCTCCTAATTATCAGCCAGCTGTTTTGCAGATTATTAAAGCCTTACCAGCTAGCGAAGCCGCACTAGTATCGGAAATAGAAAAAAATGGTAATTTATTGCTAAAAAATGATATTCTGGTTATATTTTCTGGCCAAGAAATATTGGCTTACGATGTCAAAGATGTAAATAAGCCCGAAAAAAAATGGTCTTATAAATTAGCTGACGAATATTATTTACAGACAGCTAGATTGCTGGATGATCAAATCTATATTTTAACTCAAAGTAGTATTAATGAATATCAGCCTTGCCCGCTAAAACCAATGCAAATAGGTGATCTTAGTATTGAAATAGCTTGCAGTGATATTTATCACCCGATTACGCCTATGGCTATTGATACTAATTTTTCCGCTTTAAAATTAGACTTAAGCTCTGGTGAAGTAAAAAATAAAGTATCCTTTGTTGCTAGTAGTGGCAATGCTTTGCTTTATATGTCAGCTGAAAATTTATTTGTTAGCTATGATCAAACTGTAGATATCTTTGCTTTTTCCTACAAATTTGTTACGGGCAAGATGTCTGATTTGTTACCAGAAAATACTTTGGCTAAATTAGCTAAAGTTCAAACTTATGAAATCAGTCAATCTTCTAAAATGAATGAATTCTATGATATTTTAAACAAATGGCAGCTATCCTTAAATAAAGACGAGCGTTTAAAGTTTGAAACTGAAATGCAAAATCGTTTACAAACTTATGTTAAAGAAAATCAACGCGAATTAAGTACAACTAGTATTATTAAAGTTGCTTTAAGTGATTTTGATATTATAGCCAGTGCTAGTGTGCCAGGCCATATTTTAAATCAATTCTCTTTAGATGAATATAATGGTAATTTACGACTAGCTACTACTATTGGTGAAAATTTTTGGATGTGGGGTATGAATAATTCTAGCAGTGTTAATGATGTTTATGTTTTAGATAAAAAATTAAAGACTATTGGCTCTATCCAAGACCTAGGTCTAGGCGAAAGAATCTATTCTGCTAGATTTATTAAAGATCAAGCTTATCTTGTTACTTTTAGACAGACTGATCCTTTTTATGTCTTAGATTTATCTGATCCCAAAAATCCTCAGAAAAAAGGTGAGTTAAAAATTCCAGGTTTTTCTTCTTATTTACATCCTTTAGAAGACAATAAAATCTTAGGTGTAGGCCAAGAAGACTCTAAAGTAAAATTATCTTATTTTGATGTTAGTGATCCTAGCAATCCCAAAGAAATAGATAAATACTTATTAGATGAATATTGGACAGAAGTATCTAATAATCATCATGCTTTTTTACAAGATGCTAAACATCAAATATTCTTTATTCCTGGAGGACAGGGGGCTTATATTTTTTCCTATAAAGATAATAAGCTATCTCTAGAAAAAGCGGTTGATATAAATAATGTTAAAAGAGCCTTGTATATTAATGATAATTTATATATCTTAGGCAATGATCGTATGAGAATCTTTGATGAAAATAGCTGGGAAGAAGTTAAAGACCTATCCTTAGAAAAAGAGTAGACATTTTTCCAAAAAAGTATTTTATTAGCCCCTTTTAGCCTAAGCCCCTTTAAGGGGCTTTTTGGGCTTGTCAAAAATACTATTTATGCTACAATGGGGTGGCAAATCTTAATGAATATTAGTGTTTTCAGTAAACAAATATTATGAATAAATACAGCTTAGTTGGTCGCACTAGCATGACCAAAAACCGCCTTAAGGCGAATTTTATTTTTATAGTAATTTTGGCTATTTTTGCCACTTTGATTGTCTGGCCAAAAGTACCATTTTTATCAAGCTCTAACTGGTTTAATAAATTCAAAATACACCTTGGCTTGGATTTGCAAGGTGGCACCCATTTAGTTTATCAGGCTGATGTTAGCGCTTTGCTTGATGCCGAAAGAAAAGATAGCATTTCTTCCTTGAGAGATGTTATTGAAAGAAGGGTAAATGCCTATGGTGTTTCTGAACCAGTAGTTCAAACTAATATCTCTGGTGATAATTATCGTATTATTGTTGAGCTAGCCGGCGTTAGTGATGTTAATGAAGCTATTAGCATTATTGATAAAACTCCTTTACTTGAATTCAAAACTCAAGGAGAAACTACTAATAATCCCGAAGATGTTAATGCTGTCAAAACTAAAGCTCAAGAAATATTAGCCCGTGTTTTAAAAGGGGAGGATTTTGCGACTTTAGCTAAACAATACAGCGAAGATACTGCCTCTGCTCAAAATGGTGGCGATTTGCCCTGGGTAACAAAAGGTAATTTTGTACCTGAATTTGATGCTGCTATTTTTGATAAATTAAAATCAGGTGATGTTAGTAAAGATTTAGTAGAATCACAATTTGGTTATCATATTATCAAAAAAATTGAAGAACGTACTAATGAAGCTGGCGCCAAAGAAGTTCACTCTGCCCATATTTTACTAAAAAAACCAGATGCTGATTTAGTTTGGCAAGATACAGCTTTAACTGGTCGTAACATCCAAAAAGCTCAATTACAATTTGATCCTAATACCCAAGAACCTTTGGTATTACTTGACTTTAATGAAGATGGCAGAGAAATTTTTGCTGATATGACAGCTGCTAATGTAGGTAAACCAATTGCTATTTTCTTAGATGGTGCTTTACGCTCCAGTCCTGTTGTTCAAGAAGCAATTACTGATGGCAGTGCTCAAATTTCTGGTAGATTTACTATTAAGGAAGCTAAACAATTAGTTAAAGACTTAAATTTAGGCGCTCTACCAGTACCAATTACTTTAATTTCTCAACAAACAGTTGGTCCGTCTTTAGGTCAAATTTCTTTAGATAAAAGTTTAATCGCTGGTATTATCGGCTTTTTGGCAGCTGCCTTGTTTATGTTATTATTTTATCGTTTACCAGGTCTACTAGCTGTAATTGCTTTAGGTTTATATACTATTTTAAGTTTGTCAGTCTTTGAACTTATCCCTGTTACTATGACTATGGCTGGTATTGCTGGTTTTATTTTATCTATTGGTATGGCAGTTGATGCCAACATTTTAATCTTTGAACGCACCAAAGAAGAATTATATCATGGTAAAAGCCTATTTACGGCTATTGAAGAAGGTTTTGCTAGAGCTTGGACCTCGATCAGAGATTCAAATATTTCCTCTTTAATTACTTGTATTATTTTGGCTTGGTTTGGCACTTCAATTGTCAAAGGTTTTGCTATTACTTTAGGTATTGGTATCCTAATATCCATGTTTTCAGCAATTACCGTTACCAGAACTTTGTTATATTTAATAGTTAGTAAAAAATTAGAAAATAAATTATCTTGGTTTGGAGTTAAAATTACAAAAAATAACGAAAACTAAAAATTTTACTTATATGTATAATATTATTCAAAAAAAGAAGTTGTGGTACAGCATTTCCAGCATTTTAGTTGGTGTTTCTATTATTGCCACCTTACTTTGGGGATTACGTTTAGGTATTGATTTTACCGGCGGTAGTTTAATGGAAGTAAATTATAGCCAAGCTCGTCCTAGTATTGACCAAATGGAAACTGCTTTTAAAGAATTAGGCATTAATAATGTTAAAGTTCAACCTAGTGGCGACTTAGATTTTATCTTACGCTATGAAAATGTTGATCAAGCCAAACATCAAGAAATTACTGCTAAAATTTCTAATATTAACATTGAAAATGTCAATGTTAACGACAATAAATTAACTGAAAATCGTTTTGAATCAATTGGCCCTACAATTGGTAATGAATTAAAACAAAAGGCTATTCAAGCAATTATTTTAGTATTAGTTTGTATTTTGCTTTATATTGCTTATGCTTTTAGACAAGTGTCACGCCCAGTACAATCTTGGAAATATGGCTTAGCTGCTATTATTGCCTTAGTGCATGACATTGCCATAGTTATTGGTTTATTTGCCTTTTTAGGAAAATTTTTAAATGTAGAAGTTGATAGCTTGTTTGTAACAGCTCTACTTACTGTTTTAGGCTTTTCTATTCATGATACTATTGTTACTTTTGATCGTATTAGAGAAAATCTCTTTAAAACTAGAAATTATGATAATTTTGAAAGCCTAATCAATACTAGTATTAATGAAACTATTGTTAGGTCTGTCAATACCTCTTTAACTACTTTTATGGCCTTACTGGCTGTTTATATCTTTGGTGGTGTTAGCACTAAATATTTTGTCTTAGCTTTAATGCTTGGTATTTTGGTTGGTACTTATTCCTCAATTTTCATAGCTTCTCCTTTATTATTATTCTTTAATAAGAAAAAATAGCTATAACTCACAAATAACACTACGTCAACCCTAGACCGAAATCTAGGGTTGACTTATTTTTAAAATTGTGTTATTCTATAGTTGATTTTAAAAAAATCACTATTTTTCTATATATTTGTCAATAATCATATGGATTCAATTTTAGACCAAGTTATCATTGCAAAACACCAGTCAAATCTGGCAACTTTTAATCCCCATCAAACTTTGGAAAGCATTTTACAGGCTTTATCTGAAAGAGAAAGGGAAATTATTAAGTTTCGTCATGGTTTAGCTGGTTATGATAAAAAAACCTTGGAAGATATTGGTAAAGAATATAAAGTTACTCGCGAACGTGTCCGTCAAATTGAAAACACCTCTTTAAAGAAAATTACCAAAAATTTTGACCAAACTTATTTAAAAGAATTAGAAGATATTACTAATGGTATTTTAGCTGAACACGGCGGCTTAATGGCTGAAGTTAATTTAATTCGAGAATTATTAACTATCCCTGGCCAAAGCGATGAAAACAAGGCTGCTATTATTTTTATCTTGGGCCAATTGCTAAAACATCGTTTTCAAATGGTCAAAGAAACTCTGCATAACTATACTTTTTGGAAAACTCCAGAAGCTTCTTTGGACAAATATGAAGAAGTTATTAATAACATTCGTAGCTTAGTTGAAAATCATGGTGCTCCTTTAGCCTTAGATAATTTAATTGCTAAAGTGCAAAATCAAGATTTTTATAAAAACGATGATGATTTAACTGATAAAGTAGTAGTAAACTTTATTTACGTTACCAAAAAATTAAAATCTAATCCTTATGAAGAATGGGGTTTAGCTGATTGGTCAGAAATCAGTCCTAAGCGCATGAACGATAAAGTTTATCTAGTGTTAAAAAAAGAAAATCGTCCCATGCACTTTACCGAAATTGCCGACTATATCAATAAGATGAATTTTGATCATCGTTTAGCTTATCCGGCTACCATTCATAATGAACTTATTTTAGATAAAAAATATGTTTTAGTTGGTCGTGGCATCTATGCTTTAGCTGAATGGGGTTATAAGCCAGGCGTGGTCAGTGAAGTAATTGCTGAAATTCTAAAACTAAATCCTCAAGGAATGACCAAAAAAGAAATTGTTGCTGAAGTGTTAAAACGTCGTTTAATCAAAGAAACAACTATTACTTTAGCTCTAATGAATAAAAATATTTTTAATCGCGACACTAATGGTCGCTACCGTCTAGTCACTAAAGAATAATGATTTTAAACCAAAACAAGCCTTTCCAACTTGGACGAGCTTGTTTTTGTTTTGGCTCTTTTAAAAAGTCCTTAAAAATTGTATAATATAAGCAATAAGACCATAGCTTTAGCCATGAATAATTTTAGTATCACAATTAACACGGATTTTTTAAACCAATTAGTTTACATGTCGCCACTTGACGCTATGGTTTACGTTATTTTAAACGGTGGTTGGATAATCTACGTCATTATCATAATGATGATGGCTTATGATGTCTGGCTTAATGCTATACAAAATAGCTGGTTTGCTAAAATTAAATTTGTTATTTTAGCTGTAGATATCCCTAAAGACACAGAACAAACGCCTAAGGCTGTTGAACAATTATTTGCTACTATATCGGGAGCTCATACGCCAATTGGTACTAGAGATAAATACAATGGCATGTTTCAATTATCTTTTGCTTTTGAAATTGTCAGTATTGATGGCTATGTGCAATTTTTGATCCGAACCCCAGAACAATCACGAGACGTTGTTGAAAGTGCTATTTATTCTCAATATCCTGATGCCGAGATCACACAAGTAGAGGATTATATTACTGACATGCCTAAAAAATTTCCTGATGAAAAATACAACATGTGGGGGACAGAAGTTGTGCCAGTGGCTAGTGATGTTTATCCAATTAAAACCTACTTAGACTTTGAAGATAAGGTTTCCGGTGAATTTAAAGACCCAATGGCCTCGATCTTGGAAACCATGAGTAAAATTAAACCTGGTGAACAAGTTTGGATACAAATCATGCTCAGGCCAACCGATGCAGCCTGGACTAAACGTAGTCAAGCAGAAGCAGCTAGAATTGCTGGTAAAAAACCAAAAGAAAAGAAAAAAAACATCTTTGAAAATGCTTTTGGGTCAATGCGTAGTTTAATAGAATTATCTGGCGGTGATAGTATTTTTTGGCCAGTAGGTGATATTGGCGGTAAAAAAACAGAAAAAAAGAAAGACGATTTGCCTAGTTTAATGTTGCATTTGACACCTGGTGAAAAAGCTAAACTGGAAGCTATTGATAACAAAGCTTCTAAAATCGGTTTTGACACTAAAATTCGTTTGATTTATTTATCTCCTAAGGAAACTTATAGCCCACCGCGAGTAATTGCCTCTGTTTTTGGCGCTCTTAAGCAATTTAGCAGTCTTAATTTAAATGCCTTTAAGCCAGATGGGAAAACTAAGACTAAAATCGAATGGCTATTTGTCAAAATGAGAACTAATTGGCGCAGAAGTAGCCTAATCAGGGCTTATCGAAACCGTAGTTTTATTGCTGGTCACGCTGCTTTTATTTTAAATACCGAAGAACTGGCTTCACTGTGGCATTTTCCAAGTAAATACATCCGTACTCCATTATTACAAAAAACTGAATCTAAAAAAGTTCAAGCCCCGGCTGCCTTACCAATTATGCAAGATATTGGCACCAACGAAGAACAAGCTCAAGAAGAATTACGTAAGCAACTTAAAACTGTCCCGGAATTTGATGTCTCTTTAGATAATTCTTATTATGAAAGAAATTTTCCAGTTGATCAAAATGCAAAACCTAAAATTACACCTCGTCGCTCCAAAAATTCACCGCCAGATGATTTGCCGATAGTCCATCAATAATTTAAATTTATGCATCCGCAAAATAAAAATAACAATAAAGATGTAACTGTTTTTGCCCAAACGAATTTTCGTAATTCTCAGGTTAAATTTGGTATTAAGCCAGACGACCGACGTAAACACATGTATATCATTGGTAAAACTGGTATGGGCAAAAGTACCATGTTGGAAAATATGATTATCCAAGACATTCGCAACGGGCGCGGTGTTTGTGTAGTTGATCCGCACGGCGATTTAGTTGAAAAAGTAATTGATTTTATACCACCAGAACGCATTAATGATGTTATTTAT
This sequence comes from uncultured Gammaproteobacteria bacterium, assembly GCA_964633905.1. Lineage (GTDB taxonomy): Bacteria > Patescibacteriota > Patescibacteriia > UBA1558 > GWA2-36-10 > CAZWIT01. Next base: position 80,728 of record CAZWIT010000006.1, read on the forward strand.
TTCAACCCGGCTGACCTTGATTATCCGATTGCTTTTAATGTTTTGGAAAGTGTTAATATTGAACAACGACATTTAGTTGTTTCGGGCTTAATTGGCGTCTTTAAAAAAATCTGGGCTGATTCTTGGGGACCAAGGCTTGAATATGTCTTACACCACGCTATTTCAGCCTTGCTTGAATACCCTGGCTCAACGCTTTTGGGTATTATGCGTATTTTGACTGACAAAAACTTTAGAGAAAGAGTAATCGAAAAAATAACTGACCCAGTAGTAAAAGCTTTTTGGGTTGATGAATATTCTAAATATCCTGATCGTTTTCAAGCTGAAGCTATTGCTCCAATTCAAAATAAGGTCGGGCGCTTTTTATCATCTTCTTTAATTAGAAATGTTTTGGGTCAAGTTAAATCTTCTTTTTCGATGCGTGAAGTAATGGATGAAGAAAAAATTCTCTTATTAAATCTTTCCAAAGGTAGAGTAGGTGAGGATAACTCGGCTTTACTTGGCTCTATGATGATTACCAAAATTCAACTTGCTGTCATGTCGCGCGTTGATACACCTGAAAAAGATAGAAAAGATTTTTATCTTTATGTTGATGAATTCCAAAATTTTGCTACGCATAGCTTTGCTAATATTTTATCTGAAGCTCGTAAATACGCCCTTAATCTAGTAATTGCTCATCAATATATAGACCAATTAAAATTTGGTAGTGACGAAACTATAAAATCAGCTGTTTTTGGTAATGTCGGCACTATTGTAGCTTTTCGAGTTGGTGCTAATGATGCTGAATTTTTAGAAAAAGAATTTTTTCCAATTTTTACTCAAGAGGATTTGGTTAATCTTTCCAAATTTGAAATGTATTTAAAATTAATGATTAACGGCGTAACTACTGAACCATTTTCAGCTATTGGCTTACCACCAGTTGCTACACCTGAAAATTCTACTGGCATTAAAGAAAAGGTAGTCAAGGTTTCCCGTGAACGTTATGCTAAACCTCGTGAAATAATTGAAGATAAAATTACCCGTTGGAGTGAAAATAAAGAACCAGTACTTAGTAAAACCAAAGTCCCGGCTAAAGCTACTTTTGCTAGTAAAATGGCCGCTAAAAAAGAAGCTAAAGCCAAAAAACCTAATGTTGTAAATAAAATAAATTGCACTTATTGCGGTAAGGAAACTGAAATTAATTTTGATCCTGATCCAAATCGACCAGTATACTGTAATAATTGTTTAGAATTAGCAAAACAAGGTAAAATTCCTTCTCCGTCTAGCATTAAAATAGTCAAACAACCATTAGCTAATAATGAAACCAAACACGAAGAAAAAATAGACGAAAGCAAAGAATCATTTATCTCTCTAGCTGACGCTATTAAAGCTAAGCCTGTATCCAATCAAAATACCAGCCCTAATACAGTAAAAAATAATCATAAAGATTCTAATAAAAAAACCAGTCAAATTATAAAGCCTGGTCAAGTAATAAAATTTTAAACTATGCCTTACTATTTAAAAATCAAAAAACTAGATATCGAAACTGGCCAAGCAAATATTGCCTTAGTCAACGAAGAAGAGGCTATGCGTTATGGTATCAGGGCTGGCGATAAAATAGAAATTTTATGGCAAAAAAATAGAATCATAGCCGAAGCCAACACCTCTAGCACTAGAGTTAAACCTGGTCAGATTGCCTTGTATCGTGATATTTGGGAAAAAATGACTATACCCAAGAATACAATTGTGGAAGTGGAATTTTTAGAAAGAGCTAAATCTATCCAGGCTATTAAAAAAAGACTGCTAAAGAAAAAATTAACTTATCAAGATTTTTATCAAATATTTTCTGATATTTCAAATGGTATTTTGACCAGAACAGAAATTACTTATTTTGTGGCTTCTAGTTTTATCAAAAACTACACTGATCAAGAATTATATTACATGACCAAGGCTATGGCTGAAACTGGTGAAGTTATTAAATTTCATGGTTTAGTAGCTGATAAACATTCTGTAGGTGGACTAGCAGGTAATAGGACTACTATGGTCGCTATTCCTATTTTAGCCTCTTTGGGCTTAATTATACCAAAAACCTCGTCTCGGGCCATTACATCGCCAGCAGGCACGGCTGATACTATGGAGGTGCTGGCGCCAGTATCTTTTACTGCTGATGAAATCCGTAAAATAGTTAAAAAAACTGGCGCTTGCCTAGTATGGGGCGGTGGCCTAAATCTAGCACCGGCCGATGACAAAATCTTAAAAGTATCTTACCCCTTGTCTTTAGAGCCCTATGATAAAATGTTGGTTAGTATTATGGCCAAAAAAGTGGCCATGGGCATTACTCATTTAATTATCGATATGCCTGTTGGTGTTACTACCAAAATACCAGACATGAAAATTGCCAAAGAATTAGAAAGAAAATTCAAATACTTAGCGGCTAGATTTGGTATTAAAATTAAAGTAGTAATGATTAGAGCTGAGGATCCGGTTGGTCGCGGTGTTGGTCCATCCTTAGAAGCAAGAGATGTTTTACGTGTTTTACAGCAAAAAGATGATTATCCAACTGATTTAGCAAATAAAGCAATTCATTTAGCTGGCGAACTATTAGAGCTGACTGGCAAAACTAAAAAAGGGCAAGGCGCTAAAATGGCTTGGCAAGCCTTAGAATCTGGAGCTGCTTGGAAAAAAATGCAAGAAATTATCAAAGCCCAAGGTGGCGATCCAGAAATAGACCCTGAAAATATTGTAATTGGCGCTTGTAAAAAATATATTACTGCTCCTAAGTCTGGCAAGATAACTTTTACCGATAATAAGGGCTTAAATACTATTGCTCGTATTTTAGGAGCACCAAGTGATAAATTAGCTGGCGTTTATCTAAATAAAGAATACGGCAATCATGTTAAAAAAGGTGAGCGTTTATTTACTTTATATGCTCGCACCAAAGAACGAATTGATTTAGCTACTGTTGCTTTAAAAAAGATATCAATTTTTAAAATTTCTTAA
>CAZWIT010000007.1:0-5165 GCA_964633905.1 uncultured Gammaproteobacteria bacterium
AGAAAAAAAATTAAAGAAAAACAAATAATATATATTTATTAAATTTAATTTTCACCCCGTTAAATAAATTTAATTTTTAGGGTGAATCATAATGTCTAAAAAATAATAAATACTAACAAAATAATTTACATATAATAATTAATTAAATTTAAGATTTTAAATCTTTAATTTAAAATCTTATTTAACGGGGTAAAAAAACATGTCTTATCAAAATCCAATTTTAGACACAACTAATAACAACACAAATTTTCGCACTGTGCTATTTACCGGCCAAAAAAGCCAATTAGTAGTTATGGATATTAAACCAGGCGAAGAAGTAGGTTTAGAAACTCATGATCATGTTGAACAATCTTTATTTTTTATGTCTGGTAGTGGCAAAGCAATTTTAAACGGCCAAGAGTCCCTTGTAAAAGCTGGCGATGTAGTAGTAGTAACACCTGGCACTGAACACAATTTTGTAAACACTGGTACTGAATCTTTAAAAATCTATACTATTTATGCGCCTGCTAACCATATTGATGGCCGTGTTCACAAAACCCCAGCCGAAGCTATTGCTGATCAAGAAGATGAAGATTTTGGACATAGCATCCGTTAATCAAACTAAATGCCCAAAATACTAACTCTAACTTTAATCCAAAAAGATCAAAAGCTTTTACTAGGTTTAAAAAAGCGTGGTTTTGGTATGGGTAAATGGAACGGCTTTAGTGGTAAGCCAGAATTAGGTGAAACGATTATGGAAGCGGCTGCTCGTGAAGTTTATGAAGAATGTAATCTAGCCGTTAAAAATCTAGAAGAAGTTGGGTTAATAAATTTTAGCTGGCTCAATAAACAGCAAGACTTAGAAGTTCATGTTTTTAAGTGTACGGAATTTAGCGGTAAAATAGAGGAGAGTGAAGAAATGAAACCAGCTTGGTTTTCTTTAGATAAGATTCCTTATGACAAAATGTGGGACGATGATAATTATTGGCTACCTATATTTTTAGCTAACAAAAAATTTGAAGCTGACTTTGTTTTTGATGATAATGATAAGGTGATTAAACATAAGCTAATAGAAAAATAATGCTAGAAAATTTTAACCAAAAAATAGAAACGCCAGATATAATTGACCATGAAAAGGAACTGGGCAAGCGTTTAAGTATGGTGATGTTGGCTTTTGCTGAAAAAAAGTATTTAGCCGAAAAAGAAATTAATCCAGAAATAAAAATTAGTGATATTATTGAAGCTAATACTGATTTATTTTTTAGTTTGGAAAACGTTATGCTTTATGAGCGCAATCTGTCTCCAAATGAGATTGCCACTTGGAAAGATAATTTTAAACAAAAAATTGACGCTATTTATGAACAAAGTGGCGATTGGATGTTATTAGTACGTAATTTATTTAATGAAGAAACCGAAAAATATCAAACGCCACGAGAAAATCAGACCCCAAAAGAATTTGCCGGAGCTATTAATTATAATTTACGTCAAGGCGGACACGGCCTTGAAGAATATGGCTTTGATAGAAATCTTGATCAAGCCTTAGAAATTCATTTAGAACAACTTTTTAAACATCCTGATAAAAAATTAACTACTCGCGAAATCTTAGATTCTTTCAGTAAATTAGCCGAGATTATAGTTGATAAATTTCCCCAAGTTAAATTAATAATTGCCGAATCTTGGCTAATGGATCATCCGCTTTTTAAAAAACTAGGTTTTCAAATGACAGACAAGGCAAGTGACTTAAGAACTGCTAGCCACTGGTTACAATTTGTCGATAAAGATGGACAAATTGACCAAAAAAAGGTAGACGAATTATTACAAACTGGGGAATTTGCTTATCAAAGTCGAGTTGCTTATTTTCCTATTATAGATTTTTTAACTAGATATTTACCAGCCGAAAGAAAAGGTAAACCAATTATTTTAAAAGATATAAAACCAGGCTTTAAAGAATCTGGTATTGATATAGAAGCCGAAGGCAAAAAATTTAGCCAAGCTTGGTTAAAATTAAAAATTGAAGATCTTGATAAATTTAAAGAATCCTTTCCTTTGCTAACTACCCTTATGGAAAAACTTGGATTATTTGATGAGTTTATTGCCAGCATGAAACGTATGAAAGAAAGAGGCGATGACTGGGGACAAGGTAGAGCAAAGGAAATTGATTTTTTTAATAAATTTGAACAAAGACGTAATGAATATATACAAAAAGAAGGTGTAATTGAAAAAGAAATAATTATAAATTAACAATGTTATACCAAAAAATAATCAGACCCATTTTGTTTTTAATGCCAGCCGAAACGGCGCATGACTTTACTTTATTCTGCTTAAAAATTTTTAACCGTTTTAATTTTTTAAATAATCTATTATTTAAATTTTTTAATTTTACTAGCCCCAAAACTAAACAAAAATTATTCGGCCACTATTTCCGCACGCCCATTGGTTTATCAGCTGGCATGGATAAAAATGCCACCGCTGTAAATGTCTGGCCGAGTTTTAATTTTGGTTTTTTAGAAATTGGATCTATCACTTCTCAAGCCCAAAGCGGTAATCCCAAGCCTAGACTCTGGCGCCTGCCCCAAGATAAGGCTTTAGTAGTTTATTTTGGTTTAGCCAATATGGGTGCTAAAAAAATTAATCAGCGCTTACAAAATATCAAAACTAGAAAAAGAGGAGTACGCATTATTAGTATTGCCAAAAATAACCAAACTAGCCTAGAGCAAGCTGCCAATGACTATATTGAAGCTTTTAAAATAATTGCTCCCCAAGCTGATATTATTTCTATTAATTTAAGTTGTCCTAATGTTAGTAATTTTACTGGTTTACAGCAAAAAGAATTATTAGAACCAATTTTAGCAGCCGTGAACAAGGTTAATACTGGTAATAAACCATTATGGCTAAAAATAGGACAAGACTTATCTAAAAATGAATTAGATGATGTTATTACTTTGGTAAAGCAATATAATATTGCTGCTATTATTGCTACTAATTTATCAAAAGATAAAAGCAAATTAAATTTGACTTCCAAAAATCAAGACAAGCCTGGTGGTGTCTCTGGCCAACCAATCAGTCAAAAAGTTAACAAAATTATTGCCTATTTATATAAAAATAGTGAAAATAAATATAAAATTGTTGCTTGTGGCGGTGTATTCTCAGGATTAGATGCTTTTACTAAAATTAAAGCTGGCGCTGATCTTATTACCCTGGCGACTGGCTTTATTTATGGCGGACCATTTACTGTCAAAAAAATAAACCAAGATTTAGTTAAATTATTAAAAGAAAATAATTATTCTCATTTAAGCCAAGCAATTGGTAAAGAGGCGCAAAATTATGAAATTTTTTAAAAACATTAGTCAGCAACAAAAAGATTATTATTCTTACCGTTTTTTGGAGCTTATTCCTGGTGGAATGGTTTGGTTTACTTTTATTTTTATTATAACTCTTTCTTTTATTAATCCGATTGCTGGTATTTATTTTATTATTGCTTTTGATGTTTATTGGATATTGCGCATTCTGTACATGCTACTATTTTTATTAATCTCTTGGTTTAAGTATCGACGCGCTATCAAAATTGATTGGTGGAAAAAATTAAAAGAAGAATATCCCCAATGGAGCGAATATTATCATCTAGTTTTTTTACCAACTGCTGGCGAGCCCTTTGAAATAGTAGATACTACTTTTCAAAATTTAACCCAAGTTAAATACGATCCTAAAAAAATGATTGTTATTTTGGCTGGTGAAGGTCGTTTCCAAGAACAATTTTTAAGTATTGCTAAACAAATAGAAATCAAATATCAATCTACTTTTTATAAAATTATTGTAACTATTCACCCTGATAATATCGAAGGGGAGGTAAAAGGGAAAGGCTCAAATCTCTATCATGCTGGCCATGAAGTAAAAAAATACATTGATCAAAATAATTTAGATTACAAAAAATTAATTGTTTCCAGTTTTGATATTGACACTATTACTCACCCTGATTATTTTAGCTATTTAAGTTATAAATTTATTAGCCATCCTGATCCTTATCATGCTAGTTTTCAACCAATGGCTTTTTATAATAATAATGTCTGGGAATCGGATATTATTACTCGCGTAGTTGCTAACTCTACTACTTTTTGGTTATTAACTGAACTAGCTAGGCCAAGTCGGCTCTTTACTTTTTCTTCACACAGCATGAGTTGGCAAGCTTTAGTTGACATTGGTTTTTGGCAAAATAATATTGTGACTGAAGATTCCCGCATTTTTATCCAATGCTTAATCCACTATGAGGGCGACTATAAGGTAGAGCCTATGCATATACCAGTTTCCATGAACACAGTTTATGTTGGCAGTTTATGGCGATCTTTAAAAAACCAATACAAGCAAATGCGCCGCTGGGCTTGGGGTGTAGAGCATTTTCCTTATATGGTCTGGAATTTTCGCAGACACCCTAAAATCTCTCGTCATACTAAAATACGTTATATTTGGAATCAAACTGAAGGTGTTTATTGCTGGGCAACCGCTCCCTTTATTATTACTATCATGGGCTATTTACCCCTAAAACTAGCTGAAATACGCTCCTTAAGCACTGTGGTTGCCCAAAACACGCCTTTATTACTAGAAACATTAATGCGTTCTGGTATGATTGGCATTGTAATACTGGCTATTATGGGCGTAGTGATTTTACCGCCAATGCCAATTCATATCAAAAAAAATCCCATCAGCAAATACTACCGTTATCCCTTAATGTTCTTGCAGTGGCTAATTATCCCTTTTACCATGATTGCTTTTGGTTCAGTGCCAGCCATTGATGCTCAGACTAGATTGTTATTTGGTAAATACTTGGGCTTTTGGGTAACAGAAAAAAAGAAAACTAATTAATTAAATAAGTAATCAAATATGTTAAAAAGAATTTATTTTAGCTTTGCTTTTTTGCTTGTTGTTTTTTGGCCAAATTTTAGTCAGGCCGCTGACAATACTCTGATGGAGCGTTATAGTGGCGCTGTCTTATTTGTTGATTATGGCTTTGAGCAACAATATTGGTATTTAGAACCGCTGAGCAAAACTCGTTACGCTCTAGATGAAAAAATACAATTAGAAAATATTGTAAATAAATTTGCTACAATTATCAAAGATAAAGATTTGCAAAAAATCGCTACTAGTCAAAATAAAAGGGGAATTGATTTTAACATTGCTCAAAAATACCGTGG
>CAZWIT010000007.1:5265-29835 GCA_964633905.1 uncultured Gammaproteobacteria bacterium
TAGAAGGTGTTACCGAAGGTATTGGCGCTATAGTTGATGTCAAAGATGGCGAGCTAACAATTATTACCCCTATAGATAATTTTCCAGCCGCTAGTGCTGGACTACTGCCTTATGACCAAATACTAAAAGTTGACGATCAAGATATTCACGGTTATAGCGTGGACGAGGCGGTATCTTTAATCCGTGGTCCAATTGGCACTCAAGTAAAATTAAATGTTTACCGTCCTAGCAGCCAGAAAAATTTTGAAGTTATTATTACTCGTGCCAAAATAGTAGTGCCTAATGTTACTGGTAAAAAATTAGACAATAACCTTGTTTATATAAAAATCAATACTTTTTCAGCATCCTTACCAACGGAGTTCAAAAATTTAAAACAACAATTAGTTGATAATAATACTAAAGGCATAATTATTGATTTACGTAATAATCCTGGTGGTTACACTAATTCGGCTATTTATTTAGCAGATCAATGGTTAGATACTAAGCAGGTAATTTTTAAAGAAAAATATTTAAAATCCTTAGAAGAGTATAGCGCTTCCACGCCTGTAGAAATTAATTTGCCTACAGTTATACTAATAAATAACGGCTCTGCCTCAGCTTCAGAAATATTTACTAGTGCTTTAAAAAATTATCGTAAAGCTACAGTTATTGGCGAGCGTAGTTTTGGCAAAGGCACTGGCCAAGCTTTAAAGCCTTTTGCTGACGGCTCCGCTTTAAAATATACTGTTTTTGAATGGCTAGACCCAGCCGGTAAATCAATAGAAAAAATAGGAATTCAACCAGACATTGAAATAATTCGTAGTCAAGATAATCAATTTGATAATCAGCTTTATCAAGCCGTGCAAGTATTAGCTCAATAAAAAACCACTAACTTTAGTTGCGATTTTATCTGAAGTCACAATAACGTAACTTAATCCAGCTCCTTAGCTAAGGAGCTGGATTATTTTAACTTATTTTGATAACCGCGAATAAACTCAGCAGCAGACATTAATTTTTTATTAGCTGGTTTTAGTTTTGTTATTTCTAAAGCCAAATCTTGAGTGCCAATAAATAACTTATCATTTTGAATTAAAATTTCAGCGGGCTTTAATTTAATATCAGCTATTTTAGCCTCACTAATAATTAAATCTAAATTAGCAATTTTGGTATAAGTGCCGGGCCATAGTTTAAAGGCTCTGATTTTATTTAAAATATCAGTACTGGCTTCTTGCCAAGTAATCAAACCATCTTCCTTATTAATTAATTTACAAATGGTGGCTAGATTATCATCTTGCGCTTTAGCCTCAATCTTATTTTCCAAATAATCACTAATATTTTTTTTAAGTAAATCGGCTCCAATTTTTGCCAATCTTTCACTTAAACTAAAATAATCATCATTATCAGCAATGCTTACTGGCACTTGCGCTAATATTGGACCGTGATCCATTTGCGCGTCTAGTTGCATTAGCGAAACACCTGTTTCTTTTTGGCCTTGCCATAAAGCCGTTTGAATAGGCGAGGGGCCTCTTAAAATTGGCAATAAAGAAGGATGAATATTGATAGCTGGCAATTCTGATAAAGATAGAATCTGGTCTTTAATAATCCGACCATAAGCCACAATCACAAAAGTAGCTGGCAATATTTTTTTTAATTCTGAAATAAAATTTTCATCTAATTTAAGCGGATCCAATACCTTAATGCCCTGTGCTTGAGCCCAAGTTTTTACAGCTGAACTTTGTGGTTTTAAATTACGGCCAGCTGGCTTATCAGCTTGTGTAACTACTGCTGCCACTATTCCAATATCCGCCAAGGCCTGCAAGCTTGGTAATGAAAACAGGGGGCTACCCCAAAAAATTATTTTTTTATCTAGCATTATGGTTTTAAACTATCTAAAATTTCTTGACCACGAGTAATCTTCTCGGCCCGATCAATAAATAATATTCCTTCTAGGTGATCGAATTCATGCTGTAAGATAATAGCTTCTAAGCCTGCTAATTTTTCTTTAAAAACTTTACCACTTAAATCTTGATATTTAACATGAATTTTTTTAGCTCGTCTTACTAAACCAAAAATTTTAGGCAAAGATAAACAACCTTCTTCTGAAATACCAGTATCTTTAGAACGAAAAGTTATTTCTGGATTAACGTAAACTTTATATCCCTGAGCAGCTTCATTGCCAACTACAATCAAGCGCAAGCTCTCACTTACTTGCGGAGCAGCTAGACCAATACCATCATCTTGATACATAATACTAGCCATATTTTCGGCTAAATCAAATAAGGCCTGGTCAAAATTAGTAATAATTTTAGCCCGTTTTCTTAAGATAGGATCTGGGTATTTGCTTATTTTTAACATGCTTTATATTATAATATTTTATTTACTTTTTGTCAAATAGATACTTTGTTTGCTATAATAATAATATGCAAAATATCAGTGAAATCTTTAGCCAAAAAAAAGTTATTAAAGCGCCAGCTTATCAATGGCAGGATTTAGCTTTACAAGTTATTCAGCAACTAGCCATACCAGCTTTTAAGCGTAGCTCTGTTTTTAAAGCTTGCCGAGACAATGACCGTAATTTTATCGAAAAGTGTTTAGATGATACCAAGGAACTAGCTAGAGGTGGCGAGTCTTGGCGTTATTTTTTTAAATTAATTGATCAAAAAGGTAAGCCACAAAATAAATTGCCACAATGAAAAAAATATTTTTTCTATTATTTTTATTAGTAATACTATCTGCTTGCCAAAATAAACAACTTAAAAACGAGGATGTAATTACTAATCAATATCACTTTTATCAAGACAGTGTCAATAAAGCTCAAAATGCCCAAAACCAACTGCAAAATATTAGTCTTGATGTCAATGAATAATTAAAATATAAAAAAGACCAAATTATATTAAGGTCTTTTTTAAATAATCTAAAAATCTATTTTAAACCAAAATTCAAAGTCAAATAACCAATGCCAAATGGAGCCTGGTAGCTTAATTTTTCTATTTTAAAATTAAAATCCTTAATAATACTAGTTAAGATCAATAAAGAACGCCAGCTGCATTCTTGGGCTTCTTTTACTAAATTTTCATCCAAAGCAACTAATGACTTTAAATCAGCTTGAGTTAAATATTTCATAATTGCCTGATCAAATTCTTGACCGCGTGGTGAAAAACCAGCTGGTGAATCTTGGTGTAAACGATGTGATAAATCACCAGCTACTACCACAGCTATTCTTTGGCTAGAGCTATCTATTTGTTCTTTGATAATTTCACCAAAAGACAAATGTGTCTGCGCTGCTAACTTAGCTGAATTAATAGCCACAATCTTTATCTTTGGTAAGTGTGGCGTCAAATAAAATAAAGGCACTGCAAAACCATAACTCAAATCTGCTTCGGCACTTAAAAAAACCGGCATTTTAGTTTCAGCCGCTTCTTTTATTTTATAACCAAAACCAATATCGTTATTAAATTCTAAATTAGTTAAAAAATCACCAAACTTTTTAAAATCAACCCTTAATTTAGGATTTTGATTAATGCTAAAAGTTTCTTTAGTATCTTGAGCGTGAGAAGAGATGATTATTATTAAATCAGGCTTAGTAGCATAAAGCTCGTGCTCTAAAAATTGATAAGCCTTGACTGTATCACTTAATAAAGAAAGGTTTTCTTTAGCAACTTCAGGGATCAGTAAAGGAGTATGTGGTACTAAACAAGCAAAAACTAGCATATTATAAGTTAACTGGATCGCCTAAATTATGTAAAATTAAGACGCGCTCAGAAATTGTTTTAATATCAGACCATTTATAACCTAAGGCAACAAAGCTGGCCTCATCGGCAATTGGCCTTCTTTGACCACCGGCAATAACATAGACCACTGGACTATTAGCTAATTTAACTAAATTACCATCTTTAATTAAAACTGGAGTTTGACTAATATATTTTTCTAAAGCCTTAGTAGTAGCATTAACAATTTTTAAATTGGAAAAATTTATATTAAGAATAGACTTATCAATAATCGGATATTTATTGCCATCTTTGATATAAAAAACGCCACCCGATTTACTATCGCGTAATAAGCTTTCGTAAGGACTTGGATTTTCTTTAGTCAAAGGTAAACCTGGATTTAAACTGGCTAAATCAAGCGAGCTTACTTTAATAATTTCATCAAGACTATAACCTAACTGACGAAACACTTCATTAGAGCTAATAATTCTTTTTTGCAATCCATCTAATAAATAACGTTGTCCATCCGGCCCTTCTAACACCGAATAATTCGCAAATTTTATTTCTGGACCATCGGCAAATTTATCTATTTCTGCTTTATCTACTAATAAAACTTTTTTGGGATCATAACGAGAAATTAAAGCATTTTTAGAAGCAAATAATAATTTTTTATTATTATTAATCAAATACACAGCCTCATTTTTGGAATCTTTAGCAGTAGTTTTGGCCTGTACTATTGAACCTTCTGGAAGAATACCTCTGATTATTGCATTAAGCGTGCCAAAGCCATAGCGTTGCCAGATTGTCATAAATAAACGATTGCCATGCAGGTGAGGAGTATAAACATACATAGCAGCTGTAATACGATTAACTGGGGTTACGGCTTGACCATCAATACTTGATGTTTGCCCTGGACGATAAGGGCGAGTGTGGATATTATCAATATAATCTCTAAACTGCAGAGCAGCGGCTCTCACTTGTTTGCCAAAACCTTGCCATTGAGGATTACAAGCCTGACCATCAAAACAATAATAACCCATGGCATAATCCAAGGCTCTTTGGTTGTATTCAGATCTTTCTATTAAACCTTGCTCTTTTTGGAGAGTTACTAATAAAAATTTTGGATTAATCCGAGCTTCTTGAGCAGCGTTATACACTATTTCAGCCGCATTACGCAAACGACTATTTTCTAATTTTAAAGCATCATCAGTATAAATAACTTCTCCTGGCGCTGGATTATAACCATAATAAGTATAATATTGTAAATAACTGTTTTTGCTCTGCAAAAAAGCAGTAATATCAGCCAAACTCATAGAGCTATAATTTTCTGCCTCTTCGTCAGTTAGTAGATTATTATAATCAATACTATCTTCATTTGTCTGCGCTAAAGTTAAATTAGGATAAAAAAATCCCAAACAAAATAAAAGTATTATAATTTTAGTTAAAAATGTGTATTTCATGTTATTTTTATAAACTTAATTTTATATATTATAGCAAAATTAAACAAAAATGGGAAATTTGAGCTTATTTATTAGTTTGCTTTTTGCCTAAAACTACGGTAAAATCAAGCCTATGGATACTTTTAGATTATTCATTAGTTTGCCAGTTGAATCAGGGGTAGCTTCTAAATTATTAAAAGAATTTAAAAGGCTTGATTTGCCTTGGGAAAAGTTAAAAACCGTAGAGCCCCAGGACCTACACTTAACTCTAAAATTTTTAGGGGACACACCTTTAGAAAAATTACCAGATATTATTAATGCTTTAGAAAATATTAATCTAAATATTAATAACCTAGATCTTAAAATCAATAAAGCTAAAATTTTTAACCCGCAAAGACCACAAGTAATTGTTTTGGGTTTAGATGAAAATCTGGAATTAATGGCTTTGTATCAAGCTATTGAAGAGGAACTTTTTGCCGCTGGCATTGCTCATAAGGAAATGAAAAGATTTTCTCCACATATTACTTTAGCCAGAGTAAAACAAACCGCTACTAGCGAAGAATTTAAAACAATAAATGATTGGCAAGTAGAAAAAGATTTTTCTATTAATCATTTTGATCTACAAGAAAGTGTTTTAAGTTCCCATGGGCCCGATTACAATATCCTGCAAAGTTTTAATTTATGATCAAGGAATATAAGCTATTAAACGTAAAATTACAAGCTCTATCACCGCAGTCAAGCAAAGAACTACTGCGGTCTTACTTAAAATCTGACAGCCAACATCATTTAGTTACTGTTAATCCTGAATTTATTGTTGCTGCCCAAAAAAATTCCGAATTTAAAAATATTTTAAATGAAAGCAGTTTGAGCACTATCGATGGCACTGGCATTGTTCAAGCTTTAAAATTTTTTGGTCACAAGGTAAGCTTAGAGGATCGTTTAACTGGAGCCCAATTATTAACTAAAATATTAGAAATTGCTGCATATGATCATTATAAAGTAATGTTTCTTATTTATAGTAAAGGCTTAAGTAAAAAAGATGAATTAGCTTCAAAATTAGAACAAATTTATCCACAACTTGAATACAAAATAAGTGATGAAAAAAATTGTTTAACTGATGTCCAAACTTTTCCAGCTGATATCCTAATCGTTGGCCTAGGCGCTCCGCGTCAAGAATTTTGGATCAATGAATATATTGACCAAATGCCAAGTGTAAAAATAGCCGTTGGCGTTGGTGGTGCTATTGATTTTTTATCTGGTGCTATTCAAAGAGCGCCAAAAATATTTCGCAGTTTTGGTTTAGAATGGTTTTGGCGTTTACTTAAACAGCCTCACAGATTACCGCGTATTTTTAGAGCTATTTTTGTTTTTTATTTTTTCTTATTAAAATACAAACTAAGCAGAATATATGACAAAAAAAGAAACAATTAGAGTCCGTTTTGCTCCAAGCCCAACTGGTTTTTTACATATTGGTGGCTTACGTACTACTTTATTCAATTATTTATTTGCTAAAAAAAATAAAGGCGTTTTTATTTTAAGAATAGAGGACACTGATCAAAATCGTTTAGTCCCACAGGCTGCTGAAAAACTTATTCAAGCTTTAGATGGCATTGGCTTAAATGCAGATGAGGGAGTTTTTTTAGATAAAAAAGGTCAACTAGCTCAAAATGGAAAATTAGGTCCCTATATTCAATCACAACGTTTAGATATTTACCAGACAGCCGCAAAAGTATTAGTTGAAAAAGATAAAGCTTATTATTGTTTTTGTAGTAGCGAGCGCTTAGAAAAATTACGCGAACAACAACAAGCCAGTAAACAAGTACCCAAGTACGATGGCCATTGTCGCAATCTTGATCCTAAAATAATAAACGAAAAATTAGATAACAAAGAAAAATACGTTATTCGTTTTAAAGTAGCCGAAAATATTATTGTCAGTGCCCAAGATTTAATTTATGGTGAAATCAAAGTTAAAAGCGAAGACTTAGATGATTTTGTTTTATTAAAATCAGACGGCTTTGCTACTTATCATTTAGCTAATGTTGTAGATGACCATGCTATGCAAATTAGCCATGTAATTAGAGGCGAGGAGTGGTTACCTTCTTTACCAAAACACATCTTACTTTACCAAGCTTTTAGCTATACTCCACCAATTTTTGTCCACTTACCTTTACTACTTAACCCCGACAAATCAAAACTATCAAAAAGACAAGGCGATGTAGCTGTAGAAGATTATTTAGCCAAAGGCTATTTACCAGCAGCTTTAATAAATTATATTGCCCTCCTAGGCTGGAACCCCGGCACTGAGCAAGAAATTTTTTCTTTAAATGAACTAATCAAAAGTTTTTCTTTAGAAAAAATAAATAAATCTGGGGCTGTTTTTGATCTTAAAAAATTACAGTGGCTCAATAATCATTATATTAAAAAATATCTTGCTGACAAAAAACTATACCCTGAAATTTTAAATCTCACTAAACAATTTATCCCCGAACACGAAGCGCAAATTCCAGATTTATTAAAAATATTTGGCAGCCGTCTAAATTACTTAGCTGAAATCAAAGACTTGAGTGCCTTTATTTTTACTTTGCCAGACTATGACGGCTCTATGTTAATCTTTAAAAAAAGCGATAATAATAAAACTAAACAAGGTCTTAAAGCGGCTTTAGAAATTCTGACTAATTTTAAAGATAATAACTGGCAAGAAAACAAGCTATTTACAGCCTTAGAAGACCTGATTAAAGCCCAAAATTTGACCCCTGGTGATGTTTTTTGGCCAATTAGGGTATGTCTAAGCGGTTTAGAAAAAAGCCCTTCTCCAGCCGAAATTTTGGCTATTTTGGGCAAAAAAGAGAGTATTCGTAGAATTGAGCTAGGATTAGCCAAAATACAATAGTTTGCAAAAAGAGGCAACTTATGCTATAATATAAATAGTTTGATAACTATTCATGCTTGTCATTAAACCAAAACAAAAAAAATTCTTAGCTTTTAGCTTGAGCTTAATTTTTTTAAGCTTTATTTTTTTTATTAGCAGGGGACTAGCCGTTGAATATAATCTAGATAATCTAGACAATGTTGAAACTTGGCAAATTAATCAAGACATTAATGACAAACGTGCTCAAATTCAAGAATTAAAAAAGCAAGTAGAGCTTTACCAAAAAAATATCGCTACTAAGCAGGCTGAAATTAGCAATCTATCTAATCAAATGAGTTTGCTTAATGAAAATATTGCTAAAATAAATTTAGAAATAAAAACAGCTGAACTAGAAATTGAAACTCTAAATCTAAAATTAGAAAATACTGAACTTAAAATTCAATCTAAAGAAAAGGAGATTGCTACTCAAAAAGAAAATGTAGCCGAAATTTTGCGTTCTTTGCATCGTGAGCAACAAAAAAATTCTGTATTAGAAATTTTATTTTTAAATAACAATTTTAGTGAATTTGTAGCTGAGCTTGACCGTTTAGATTTAGTACAACAAAATATTGTCAAAGAAGTTGATGGCTTGCAAACTATCAAAATGGCTCTATTAACTGACGTTGATGATTTGGAAAAAAGCAAAACCGAAGTAGATGCCTTAAAAAATTTATTGGATAACAAAAAAGATGACTTAAGCGAACAAAAAAGCGCTAAATCTTCTTTAATTAAATTAACCCAAGGGCAAGAAGCAAAATTCCAAGCCATGCTGGCAGAAGCCAAAAAAGAGCAGGCTCAAATCGATACTGATATTGTCTATTTAGAAAAAATTGCTCGTGAAAAACTAAATCGCCAATTACAACAACAAGTTGGCGATAGTAAGGGTTTAATCTGGCCACTTACTTCTCATAGAATCACCGCTTATTTTCATGACCCTGATTATCCATATCGTTATATTTTTGAACATCCAGCCATTGATATTGCTACTGCTCAAGGCACAGCTATTAAAGCCGTAGAATCTGGTTATGTTGCCAAAACTAAAGACGGCGGTAAAACTGGCTATAGCTATATAATGATTGTCCATGCTGATGGCTTATCTAGTGTTTATGGGCATGTTAACCAAATTAGTATTTCTGAAGATCAATTTGTAAGTAAAGGACAAATAATCGGTTATTCTGGCGGTATGCCTGGCACACGTGGCGCTGGACCATTTTCTACCGGACCACATTTGCACTTAGAAATACGCTTAAATGGTGTACCAGTGGATCCACTAAATTATTTACCATAATAAATATTAAACAGCCCTGCACCATATGGTGCAGGGCTGTTTTTTTAAAAAAAGAAATAATTTAAGCAAAAAGAAAAGGGGACGTGCCGAAGCGCGTCCCCCAGGAGCTGCTCTCGATGGTCCCGAGTACCTTTCGTCATCCTGACGAACGTCCCGTGAAACGGGTACTATGGTACATTTGGGAACCGTATTCGATCCCTCTTAACGAGAGCCGCAGCCCACAAAATTTGGCATACAATCAGGACGAGTGAATGTATGGATAGATATCTTAGCATAGTTAATTTTTTTTGTCAATAATAAAAGCTATATTTTATCTAATATTAGCCAAAATATGACTTATTGTCTTAAAGGATGAAACTTAGTATGACTTTTTTCAGCATACTTATCCGAAGCATGCACATAGCGAGTAGTAGTATCTAAGGACTCATGGCCCAAGAGAATTTGAATGGCTGCTGGATTAGCGCCATTTTCTGCTAAATAAGTAGCAAATCCGTGACGCAAAGTATGAGCTGAAATCGGTAGGTTAATAAATAATAATTCCCGATATTTTTTTATTTTATATTGCAGATAGTTAGTTGATATTTTTTTCGTTCGCGCTTGATTATTACGACCACGATAGGGGACAAACATATAAGGAGAATTATCTCTACGAGTACTAAAATAATTTTGCAAACATTTAATCGAACGAGGAGTCAAATAAACAAAGCGTTGTTTTTTACCTTTGCCCATTACATAAATACGTCCGGAGTGATCTAGTTGTTCCCGTTTTAAAGATAATAATTCCGAAATACGCATACCAGTTGCAAACAAAGTTTCTAACATTGCTCGATTACGTAATTTAATTGTGGGATCAGTTTCAAATTTTTCTGGCGCTTCAATTAAGCGAATCAGCTCTGCCATCTCTGGTACTTGAGCACGTTTTTTTTCAGTCTTTAAAAGCTTAACTGAGTCTGGTGAAATTGGCGTCTTATAATCAACATCAATTAAAAATTTTAAATAAGATCTTAGCGAAGATAAAATACGATTAATACTATAACTTGATAATTTTGTCTCACCAGCCTTGGCTCCGGCTGTCAGGCGGTCAACAGAGGAGAGGTAGGCTTTAAATTTGATCAAAGACCTTTTATCTATATTCTTAAAATCTGTTTTAATATCATTAAATAAAAAATCTTCAAAAGTTTTTAGATCGCGTTCATAATTATAAACTGTTTCTGCCGAATAATTATTTGATTGAATGTTTTCTAAATACTCCTCAAAGAGGGGTAGGGTTTTTTTAATCTTAGTCATGGATATATTATAAAGCTGAACTTAAAGCTTGTCAAATTGAGTGTAAGAGTTATTATACTCAATTCAATCTATCCTAAAAATAAGGCCTTTTTTAATAACAGCCTTATTCCCCTTACTTATAATAGATTTTGTCAGAAAACCTAACATCAATATAATCAATGTCAGTTCCTTGTAAATTACCAGCTACTATCGCCCTTTTTAAATTAAGTAATTGTTCATCGGTATTAATACTAGCATTGATTTTAACGTAAAATCCTAAATTTGACTGTAAGCGTAATTCAGCCCAATTGTCACTAATAATAATCCGAGCTAGGCGCGAATGACTTGAAATTTCCTTTTGCCAATATGCATATATATCTTGAATGGCCTTAATTTCGTCAGCACGGAAAATATCTTGATCTGCAGCTGGTTTATAGCTACGCTGATCATCTAAAATAACATACTTCTCATCAGGAGCCTCTATTTGGCGATTTAAGGCCCCTTGGCCGTCAATCAGGTAATAAGCTCCATCTTTTAACCAAATAAATTGCGAAACCTTTTCCTCAAGGCGTATTTCTAACTTATTAGGAAATTTCTTTTTTAAACTTACACTATTTAAATTAAAATTGTCTTTTAATTCCAAAGCCAATTTAGCAGTATCTGCTAAAAAGAAATTATTATTTTTAAAGAATAAATAACGACGAACATTCAGCTTGTCTTGAGCAAAGTTAGCAACTGCTTCACTGCTTACATCTTGATTGTTTAAAACAACTACCTTGTGCAAGGATAAGAATCGGGCTTGAAAAATACTTTGGATTAACAAAATAATAAAAATTAAAAAAATAATCCGACTTAAACGTTTTTTTCTCCTTAAGTCATAGTCTTGGTAATAGGCACCTGTTAAACGCCTAGATTTTATTCCGGCATGTTTGCGCCAATTTTGCCTAGTAGTAATTTGCCTCATAGTTGCTTTCCCCGCTCTTTAAAAAGGGTAATAATAGTTTGTGTCGTATTATATTAAATTAAATTATTTTTCTAAAAATATTTGGATTTAATCGGGCTATAATTTCATAATTAATAGTAGCAGCTTGCTCGGCTAATTCTTCTACTGAAACCACTTGTTCACCTTGGCCACCGATTAAATAAGCCCAATCGCCAACTTTAAAGTCTTGCCCTTGAGCTAATTCAACCATCATTAAATTCATGCAAATATTACCTCTAACTGGACAACTCACACCATTGATTAAAACTCGAGATTTATTAGACAAAGCCCTAGTATAACCTTCAAAATAACCAACTGGCAAAATAGCTATCTGGCAATCATTTTTGGCAACATAAGTACGATTATAACCAATACTTTCGCCAGCTTTAATTTTTTTAATTTGAATAATGCTGGTCTGCCAACTTAAAACTGGTTTTAACTCTAAGCCCTGAAGCTTAGCCCTCAATTTAGTTGCTGCTGATGGCCACAAACCATACAAAGACAAACCTAAACGAATAATATCAAAGCGAGCTGAGTCTAAACTAATACTAGCTGCCGAACAAGCAATATGTTTTTTGTATTGCGGAAACTGATTACAGATCTCTAAAAATCTGGCCACTTGTTCTTTACTAAAATCTAAGTTATCAGACTCTGACTCAGCCAGATGACTATAAAGACTAAAAATATTTAAAGAGCTTAAAGCTGCTATTTGTTTTATAAAAGCAACTGCCTCCTCTGCTCTCACCCCCAAGCGACCCGTGCCCGTATCAATCTTAATATTTACTACTGCTACTTGATTATTTTGTTTAGCAATATCATTAATTAATTTAGCAGTTTCTAAATCATAAATTGGCAAAGAAATTTTTTTATCTATAGCCCACTTAATTTCACTAGCCAGTGAGTCAAAATAACTTAAAACCATTATTGGCTTTTGTGTTTGCTGCCTGAGTAATTTAGCTTCAGTTAAATTAACCACCATAAAACCAGCTACTAAAGCCTCCGTATTTAAAATAGTGCCTATTTCCAATAAACCGTGACCATAAGCATTACTTTTAATCACTGGCCAAATTTCTGCTGAAGCTGCCATGGTCTTAAATTGTTTTAGATTGTGTAATAGATTGGCACGGTTAATTTCGATAAAACTTTCAACCATGCCTTTTAAGCTTTTATTTCTTTGAAATCTAAATAGCTTTGCAAAACCTTAGGAATCATAATACTACCTGATTTAGTTTGATAATTCTCCATAATCGCAATCATGGTGCGTCCCAAAGCAGAAGCTGTGCCATTTAAGGTATGACAAAAATCTTTTTTCTTAGCATCGTTATATTTGATATTTAAACGACGACTTTGATAGCTCATGGTATTTGAACAAGAAGTAATTTCCCGATAACAATTTTGACCAGGTAGCCAAGCTTCTAAATCATATTTTTTAGCAGCCACCGGACCCAAATCACCGCTACAAATATTGACGACATGATAAGGTATTTTTAAATCCTGATAAATTTCTTCTTCAACGCTTAAAATTTCTTGGTGTAATTTTTCTGAATCCTCGGGCCGGCAAAAAGCCACCATTTCAATTTTATCAAATTGATGACCACGCAAAATACCCTTAGTATCTTTGCCATAGCTACCTGCTTCTCTGCGAAAACAAGTAGAAAAAGCAAAATATTTTTTAGGAGCATCTAAATCTAATACTGAATTAGCATGGAAGCTGATTAAAGGCACCTCGGCTGTACCAACTAAATATAAATCATCTTCACCAGGGTTAACTTTATAAATTTCATTGATTTCGGCTGGGAAAAAGCCAGTGCCAAACATCGCCTGCTCTTTAACTAATTGCGGCACAATTAAAGGCTTAAAACCTTTGGCGACTAATTTTTTTATTACAAAATTTATCAAAGCAAACTCAAGTAAAACTAATTCATTTTTTAAATACCAAAATCTAGCCCCAGAAACTTCAGCGCCCTTTACTGTATCAATCAAATCTAAATTTTGACCTAAGCTAACATGATCTAAGGCTGGAAAATCAAAATCTGGCATTTCGCCAACTGTACGCTCAATTTTATTATCAGCGTCAGTTTTACCAATCGGCGTATCAGTACTATTGATGTTTGGTAATTGGCATAATAAAGCATTTACCTCATCATCTAAAACTTTAAGATCTAATTCTAAATTTTTAATAGCTGCGCCATAAGACCTTAGTTCTGCCAAGGCTTCAGCACTAGGCTTTGCTTTAGAATCATTTTTTAACTGATGACGTTTTTCTTCTATTTTTTTTAAAAGATTATTGCGTTGCTCTACTAATTTTAATAATTGATTTAAATCAATTTTAACTCCTCTACTCTCGTTATTTTTATTTACTAAGTCTAAATTTTCTTTGATAAATTTTATATCCAACATATATTTGTATTTAATCTTTTTTTGGTTTAACAGTAGGAAATAAAATAACTTCCTTAATATTTTCATTATTACCTAAGATCATAAGCAAACGATCAATACCCATACCTAAGCCAGCTGTTGGCGGTAAACCGTGTTTTAAGGCCTCAACAAAATCAGCATCAGCCGACATGGCTTCATCATCACCCTTATCTTTAAGTTTAGACTGCTCTTTAAATCTAGCTTCTTGATCAATTGGATCATTGAGCTCCGAAAAAGCATTAACTACTTCCGCTCCTTTTATTACCAACTGAAAGCGCTCCACATAATTAGGACGGTCTGCTATTTTTTTAGCCAGTGGTGATAAAGCTAAAGGATGATTGATAATAAATGTAGGTTGAATAATATTTTTACGTACAAATTTTTTATACAACTCATCTAGCAGTTTTCCTCGACCCCAAGCTTTATCTAAAGTAATATTTGCTTTTTTGCCTAAATTAAATAAATCTTCATCACTACAAGCATCAGTATCAACATTCATAGCTGCATCTAAAGCTTCTTTAAAGTCTAAACGCTTAAACGGTGCTTTAAAATCAAGCTTATCATCACCGTTAATAAGCACTAAATTTTTATTATTAATTTGTGGTACTAGCCAGTTAAAAAACTTTTCAATAAAAACCATCAAACCTTGATAATCTTGATAAGCCCAATATGCTTCAATCTGAGTAAATTCAGGATTATGTTGATGGTCTATGCCCTCATTGCGAAAACAACGAGCTATTTCGTAAACTCTTTCATAGCCGCCGATAATCAAACGTTTTAAATAAAGCTCCGGCGCAACCCGTAAATATAAATCAATATCCAAAGCATTATGATGCGTAATAAAAGGTTCAGCAGCAGCACCGCCAGCCACAGTTTGCAAAACAGGCGTATCCACCTCTAAAAAATCATACTTATCAAACCACTGTCTAGTTAATTTTATCAACTGATTACGTAAGTTAAAAATCTGTTTAATATTAGGATTAACAAGTAGGTCTAAATAACGTTTGCGATAACGTAGATCTGGATCTTTTAAACCATAATACTGATCTGGCATTGGTAATAAAGTTTTAGTCAACAATTTAAAATCTTTGACTAAAATAGTAGGTTCATTAGTTTTAGTTAAAAAGGCTTGGCCACTAAACTCTACAAAATCTGCCTGATCAATATAATTTTTAAAATTATCATAAAGTTCAGCGCCCATAGTGTCCTTACGCAAAAAAGCTTGCACTTTAGCTGAAGCATCAACTAAATGCACAAAACAGGAGCCACCTTGTAGCCTAATGCTAACTAACCGCCCAGCTAAAATTACTTTTTTTTGCGAAGCTAGGTGTTTTTTAAAATCAGCTAAAAAATCGGCAATACTGATATTTTTTATTGCCTGACTTGGAAAAGCTTCAATATTTTTACTCTTAAGTTCTTTGAGTTTTGCCAAACGTTGTTGATATTCATCGTTAATATCTAGACTGGCTACTGTATTTTTTAACATATCTTATTTCAATAGTTATGCACTAATAATACCCAATATAATGCTAAAAATCAAGTTTATTGATTGACGATATAGCCAAAAGGTGTAAACTTTAAATAAGCTCGTCCTTTCCCTTTTGTGGCCCAAAAAAAGGAGTCAAAATGAAGCCAATAAAAAAATTAGCTATAATTACTCTTGTGATTATGCTTGAAACTCTTTTTATCAAAGCAGTTTTTCTACCTACTAGTAGCCTATTTATTGGCCTGCTAATTGCTATTTTTGCCACTCTATTCGGCCACTACATAGTACTACGGCGTATCATTGCGCCACTACTGGCTCGTGCTTGGGCACTAATGGATCCTTAACCTATTTCTATTAAGGCCAAAAACGGAAGCCTCTGAATACAGAGGCTTTTATTTTATTATCAGCAAGTGTTTTGATTGAGAAATTAATTATTTGGGACTACAAATGTTTTTGGATCAGCGCCTTTTAAAATTTCAAAAACATCATTACCCATAGTATAGACATTATTCTTATCTTTACTATAAATATCACTCAAGGCTTCAAAAGTATTTATATCCACAAAGCCTGCTCTACCCATACCACCATATCCAGTATAATATATAGCATTTTTATCTTTAAAATATACATAATCAACATACTCAAAAGTTTTAACATCAATCTGTTCATTTAAATTAATAAGAGACGCACCTCTATACACATTATTTTTATCCTTAGCAACCCCATCACAACCACCAATACGACAAGCTTTATAAATTGGTTGAAAGCTAAGCAAATCAGCATCATTAACTATTACTGGCTTATCTATTTCAAATAGATCTTTGAAGTTAATATCATAATAATTAGCATAATTATTATTCTTAGGCGACCAAAGGGCATAATATATATTTTTTTCATCTGTGTAATAGCCATATCCTAAATATTTTAATTTTTCTATCTTGACCAATTCCACATCGCTATTATTTTGGTTTATAATCTCACTATTTATAGAATTAACTGTTGTATTCACATTTCTCTCATTATTCTGCTGGCTATTTTTTTTAGGAATGAGTGTACAGCCGGAAATAATAACTGGCAATAAAATTAATAAAATAAGTTTTTTCATAATTTTAATTTAATATTAAATATTATATTTTATAGATTTTTATTTTATAACTGGTAAATTTTGCCCTTTAAATTTTAATAAATATTTAAGAAAACTAATAATATGATAACGAGCTGATTTATTAAAAAAAGATTTAGGAAGATTGTCAGTAGCTGACTGCCGACGGTGTAAATGAATAACTTCGGCCTCACCCACGTAAGCTACTTTAAAACCGGCTTGCCAAAAACGACGCGACCAATCTAAATCTTCCATATACATAAAATAACGCTCATCTAAAAAGCCAACCTTATCCAAAGCTTGACGACGTGTGATTAGACAGGCTCCGAATAAAGCCGGTACAAAAAAATTATGATAATGATCAAGATCTTTCATTAAATATTTATCTAACCATAATTGCCCTTTTTTAGTCTCACCTAGCGGTGTACGACGATAAAGCGGCAAATGCCAATCTGGAAAAGTGGTACAAGAATACTGAATGCTTTTATCAGCATTAATAAGTCTAGGTCCGGCTAAAGCCACTTCGGGATTTGCCTCCATATACTCATACAGTTGATTAACGGCATTAGATAAAAAAGCTAAATCTGGATTACAAATTATTATGTATTTGCCACTAGACTCTCTAATACCTAAATTATTACCATAAGCAAAACCGCCATTTATTTTACTCTGAATAAATTTTACTTTGGGAAAATTATTTTGAATTACCGAGGCAATACCATCATAAGAAGCATTATCAACTACAATAATCTCGTAGCTTAAATTCAAATTTAAATCCAACAAGTTTTGCAATAACTCTTTAGTTAAATTCTTATTTTTATAATTTAAAATTATAAAAGATAAATCCATTTTATTAACTTAACCATTTATAAATATCTCTAAATTCCTGATGACAATTTTTTTGAATATATTTTCTTTTTTTAGACATCTTGGCTAACAAGTTAAAAAACTCTTTAATACCACCTAAAGTTGATCTTTCAAAAATTAATAAGTAAATAAATTTTTTAAATTCATACCAGAATATAAGATGCCAATCCTTAAAATAATTTTTCCAAAATGAATTCTTATAAAGCAATAAAAAATGATTACGATAAGATAGCTTATTAGCTAAACCCCTGTATTTACGCCTAACTTTTAGACTCTGTCGACTGGATAAAGTTCTATCGTGATAAGCCTTGGTGCTACTCACTAAATAATTTTGCCATGACCATAAACGTAAACGCCAAGCTAAATCTATATCTTCTTTATAAGAAAAAAAATCTTCATCAAAATATTCAAAATCATTATTAGCATTAGGTACACGGACGCTTTCTAAAGCTGCCCGACGATACAGTACTGCTACAGCTGACAAACCAAATACCTCTTGATCTTCAATCAGTCTATCTTCGGCGCCCTGCAACCAATCCTCTACTCTACGATCATGATACATTTTTAAACCAAGCGTATCTATTTGTGTTGTCTTTTTATTTTCTTCAAAATCCCAATAAAATATTTTACCAGACGCTGAAGCGACCTGAGAATGTTTATCTAAAAAATTGACTAAAGTCTCAAGATAATCTGGCTCCAAAATAACATCTTGATTTAAAACTAAAACATATTCTGATTTTGACCACTTTAGTAATAAATTATGACCACGGGCAAAGCCAATGTTCTGCTTTTGTTTTATGATAGTAGCTGGTGGCCAATACTCCTCTACCAAAGCCACTGAGTTATCAACCGAAGCATTATCTAAAACTAATAGTTCCCAGTCTTTAAAAGTCTGATTTTGTAAACTATGCAAAAGCAGAGGCAGATATTTTGCCCCATTCCAAGTAAGTAAACTAACTGTAACTTTACGCGCAACTTGATCCATATTATATTTTTTCTGTATCTACAAGCCTGATATTATAGATATAAATAATTAAAATCATCAGCCAGCCAATACCCAAAGGATGATTTAGATAAGGACTAAAAAAATGAATAAACACTAGGGCAAGTAGACTGGCAATTAAAAAAATACTGACCTTAGCTTGCTTTATTATAACATAAGCTTGCCTTAAAACTAAAACTAGGCAAGCTAATATAAAAATTGTAGCTATTAAACCAAATTTTAACATAAAATCTAACCAGCCCCATTCTAGAGCATAGCTTGAATACTGACCACTGGGATTAGCCTCATTTTTAATACGTGGATCATTAGAATAATAACTTATTTCTTTAGCAAAGCCATAACCAAATATAGGCTGAGAGCTAATAGCCTCTTTTAGAGGTTGCCATAAGGCCTGACGACTAGACAAAGACTGCTCAGAACTTTGAGTGTGGCTAAATTTAAAAATATTATCACCATTAAATTTTGGAACATTATATAACAACATGACCAGAGCTGAGCTAAATACAAAAACTATAAAAACTTTATTTAATAACTCTTTCCAACTAAATTTTACTAACTTAAAATTAGCTAATAGCATCATTATTAAAAAAGCAATCCCCCCACCTAGCCAAAAACTACGTGATAAACTTATTAATAAGGCACTAAAAAAAATAATAATCAAAAATAAATTTTTATAATCTTTAAAATTATAAATTTGTTTTAGCCATAAAGCCAGCCAAGCAATTAATATAAAAAGCTGACTTTGACTAAAAATACGATAAAAATTGGATCCCAAAGGCGTAATCTCGCTAAAGCGTGTATCGCGTAACCATTTATAAAAATTCACTAAATATTGATAATCAACTTGGCTAAAAATGCTAAAAATTACTAGAGTTTTTATACTTAAATAAATAGCAATTAAACGCAAAGATCTCCATAAATAAGGCCAATCCTGATCATCGTAAAATTGATACCAAATTGGCAAATAAAGCCAATATAAATAATTATTAAAATCTAAAAATATTTTTAAATATTCTTGCTTGTGTAAAAATCCATTAACTAAAGCTAAGAATAAAATACCAAACCAGATTAAATAAAAACGCCATAATTTTTTATTATTTGTAATCTTAAGATTTTGTTTTTTAGATATTATATGAATAACAAAATATAAGATTACCAGCGCAAAAATAAGCATGCGTAAAGAAATAAAAGCATAACTCAAAGTCCTACCCATGGCTCCGCTAAATAATTCAATAGCTGGTACAAATAAAGCTAATTTGGGATAATGCCAAAGAGCATAAAATAAAATTA
The DNA here is from genome assembly GCA_964633905.1 of uncultured Gammaproteobacteria bacterium. Lineage (GTDB taxonomy): Bacteria > Patescibacteriota > Patescibacteriia > UBA1558 > GWA2-36-10 > CAZWIT01. The sequence goes on from CAZWIT010000007.1 coordinate 25,001, forward strand.
CAGCAATAAAAAATAAAAAAATAATAGCCAAAATAGGCCACTGCCAAGCTAACACTGAAAAAAGTTCTATGGTAAGTAGAGCTACTAATAAATTAAAGGTTAGGGATTTATTTTTTATTTTTAGCAAGTAAGACATAACTTAGCGTCAAAAATAAATTAATTGGTATAAATAAAAATAAAATAAACGCCTGCCACTTGGGATTATGCTTCCAAAAATAATATAACAAACTGCGATCAAAAATCCATTGTTTTCTTAAATTAGGAGCCTGATTAAAGCTTTGCCCACCATGATGCACTACTTCTAAACTTGGCACGTAGTTAATAATAAGACCAGCTGCTTTAGCTCGTTTACAAAAATCAACCTCTTCAAACCAGATATAAAATTTTTCATCTAAATTACCAATCTTTTTAAAAACTTCCGCGCGACAAATAATCGCTGCACCCATCAGTTGCTCCACGGACTGTTCTTGTGTGTAATCAAAATCGCTAGCTAAATAATCCAAAGATACTTTATTTTTACCAAATAAACGCCGTAAAAATTTACCCAAGCCCAAAAAATATTTAGGCAAAACATCCGACAAATTCACTTGTGGATTAATAATATTTTGTAATTTTAATAAAGTAAAAATCTGACTAGTGAGAGTTGGCAAACGACGAACAGAATATTGCAAAGAGCCATCTGGATTTAATAAACGTGGACCAATAATATCTACGCTAGGATTATCTAAAAAATATTTTAAAACACCTGCTAAAAATCCTGGTTTAAGTTCTGTATCAGGATTAAGCAAACAAATATATTTACCCCTAGCCTGCCCCAAAGCTAAATTATTAGCCTTAGCAAAACCATAATTTTTTATCAGGCCAGTATACTTGACCATTGGCCAATCAAGCATTAGCATCTCAGCTAAACCATCGTTAGAATAATTATCAACAATAATAATTTCTACATTAAGACCATTTTCTTGAGTTTTGATACTTTCTAAACATTTTTCTATCAAATGCCTGACTCGCCAATTAACAATAATAATAGAAATATCTGCCGGTTTCATATTAATTTAATTTATTATTAATTAAATCTAACATCTTATTAACTGTATTAAACCAAGAATATTGTTTAACCACCTCTTGAGCCTGTATTTTAACTTTATCTTTATCTAAGACTAAAGCCTCCTGAATTAGCTTATTAAACTCGGCATAATCACTAGCAATTGCCACTAAATCACTAATATTTTCACTACCAACATTAGCCATGGAAACTACTGGTTTACCGCAAGCTAAATATTCATAAATTTTCATTGGGTTAGTGCTAGCCGAAAAATTACCAGCTTTATGAGGCACAATACCTAAATCAAACTGCTGAATATACATGGGTGCTTCAGTATAAGTCTTGTATCCCAAAAAATGAACATTTGGTAATTTCATCAAAACATCTCTAGCTTCATCTTGCTCCGCCCAAATTGGACCAACTAAAACTATTGATTTATCCTGATTTTTTTCAGCAATATATTTGACTAATTCCATATCAATTTTATTTTGAATCACTCCAATATAGCCAATAATTGGTTTTCTGATATCCGCAATATCACGATTCACCAAAGAAAAATTCTGATTATAATGAACCAAATCAACACCATTGGGCACCCAATAAACATTAGGCTGGTCATCAAAAAAATTCAATAAACTTTTAGCAACAGTAAAAACAACATCGGCTTCATCTTTGATAATATCATAACACTTACTTAATTTAGCTTTTACTTTTTGGTAGGAAGAATGCAAAAGCCAATTATCAACCGCATCAAACACTGTTAATTTTTGACCTAAAGATTGCCAATATGGACTAATAAATGGAGAATAAGACCACAAAATAAAATCACCAAAATTTAAATCAATGGCAATTTTTTTAATTCGCTTCATAGTTAAAGTCGGTCGCCAGAGCCAATCAATATCAGTATAAACATAAAGTTTGTCAGAAACTTTAGTTAACTTATTTGTGGGACGACGTTTTATTACTTCACCTGATTTTAGATTTAATACCAAATCTTCTTTATAAATACGAATTGCCCTTTTTAAAGTTAAAGGTAAATAATCAATAGCCAAAATTTTATTTATCTCTGGCCGAGCCTGTAATTGTTTCAAAACATGATAATTGCGATTAGAAACACCGCCTTCCCATTCGGAATAGTTAGACATGTTAAAAATAATAACGTCAAATTGTTTCATATTTTAACTTAAAATTTTAGTTAATTCTTGATTTTGCTGATTAGCCTTTGGAAAGTTTTTGACTACCAAACTTGCTTCTTGGCCTAAATTCAGGGCCAGTTTATCATTATTTAACAAACTGGTCAAAGCAAGCTCTAGCTCACTTACACTATCATTTTTAATAAAAATAATATTCTTTTGATCAGTAAATATTTCACTAACACCGCCAGAAAAACCAGCAATAATTGGCAAAGAAAAGCTAGCTGCTTCTAAAAATACCATGCCAAAACCTTCAACGTCATTATTGAGCTGACGATGAGGCATTACAAAAATATCAGCTAATTTATAAAAACTAGCAAGCTTGTTATCAGCCACTTCCCCACAAAAGACTACCCTACCTTCTAATTTTTCTTCTTGCACTAATTTCTTTAGCTTATCAATTTCTGGACCAAGACCAACAATTAAATATTTAAATTTAAAATCAGTTAAATGCGCTAATGATTTTATTACCAAATCATGGCCCTTACGATACGCTAGCCTTGCTACTGTTAATAAAACTTTTTCGTCTGCTTTAATTTTATATTGCTCTTTCAAATCCGCTACGCTAATTGCTGATTCTGTTAAATTAGTTAAACTAGGATAAATAATAACTATTTTTTCTTCTAAGCCTAGGCCCGTCAAAAGACTAGCTGTATATTTTGTATTACAGACAATGGCTTTGGCTGATTTCAAAATCAATTTAGTAATTACTGGTTTATTATTTAAAGCATTATTTATATCCAAGCCATGCAAAGATATTACATAGGGAATTTTAAAAAATTTAAAAAATAAATAAGCAATTGAACCTAATGGCAGAATGTTTGGTGTAAAAATTTGTTCTATTTTTTGTTGCCTAATAATCCGACTAAGCTGAAATAAGGAAAATAACCAGCTGGGTTTAATAAATTTATTCTTTAACTTTAAATTAATAATGTTATCACCATTCTTAACTGCTGGATTATCACAAACTACTAAATATTCACCTTTAGGAAAAAATTTAAATAAATTATAACAATAACGAGCTACGCCGCCAGAAAAAGGATAATATTCATGTGTTAATAATAAGGTCTTTAACATAATTTTATCTTTTAAGCATAGAGCTTTTTACAAACTGCCAATCAGCCCGACTCAAATTACCAAATAATAGTAATAAAATAAAATAAATTAAGGCTGCTAAAATAGCTGTTAAAAACAATGGCAGACTATCTTTAAATAAAATTAAAAATATTGCCATTAAAATAGCCGCCAGTAAGGCTTTACTTAAGGGCCACCAAATTTTTAAATTATTACTAAAGACCTTTTTTACTGCCCAAAAATCTATCACGCATAAAAAAATAGTACTAATAGAAGATGCCAAGGCGGCACCAACAGCTGCAAATTTTGGTATTAAAATTATATTTAAAGCAACATTCAAAACCATGGTAAATCCTAAATTTCTAGTATTAATAGTTTGTCTATCGCTTGCATTCAAAAAATAAGATAAAGCAAAATTAATAAATAAGAATGGCAAACTAATAATCAAAATTTGTAAGGGTAAAATAGAAATACTGAAATTCTTTGTATAAAATTGATGAATTAAAACCTCAGCCAAAATAGCAATACCGGCAGCGATCGGCAAAGCAATATAAGCTAAATAAAAAATAGCTCTACGTAAAATCTGCTCTAGATTTTGTTTATCGTGCTGCCAGTAATGAGCAAAGGCTGGGTACAAAGCAGCTACAAAAGCCAAAGGAATAAACTGCCAAGCAAAAGTAACTTTGTAAGCTACACTATAAAAACCAAGTTGACTATCGTTAGTCAATATTTTTAAAATAAAGCCATCAACATAAGCATAAATTTTAGCAAAAACCGCTGACAAGGCAAAAGGCCAAGTGATAATGAGTATTTTGCGTAGCAAGATTTTGTCATACAGCCAATTAAGCTTAACTTGATATTTTTTTAAAACAAAAAAAGCTGACCAAATAAAATTAAACAAACTTGCAAATAAAGTAATGATAATAAATGGCCAAACCGAATGATACCAACGCATAGCCACTATTCCAAGGATCATAATAATCAGCTGAAATAAGATGGTGCCAAAAGATTCATAGCGTAAATTCTGCTGACCCCTGATATAGGCATAAAAAAATAAAGTAAAGCTATCTATTAAAACTATCAACGCTGTTAAATAAATTAAAGGTCTAACCGCATCACTACTAAATAGTAATAAATCCAAAGCAATAATAAGCAAGGCTGTAACTAGGCTTAAAATAATTTTTAAACTAAAAATTTGTTGAAATAATTTGTCTAGCTCAAATTGCTTTTTAGCCACTTCTCTAATTAAAACAGTTGACAAGCCCAAGTCCATAGCTACCGAAAACATAGTTGCAAAAGAAATAGCAAAATAATATTGCCCTAAAAACTCGGCTCCTAAATGCCTAGCTAACAAAGTAAAATAAACAAAAGACATTAGCTTTTGCAATACTAAAGCTAAGAGGTACCAAGCGGTATTGGAGGTAATTTTTTGAGCACTTAGCATGACTTTATTATAACAAAAGAATCAGCCTTTGAAAAGCAAAAAACCCCAAAAAATAAGGGGTTTTTATTAAATAAATCAA
>CAZWIT010000007.1:29935-34987 GCA_964633905.1 uncultured Gammaproteobacteria bacterium
TAACGTTTGCTCCACTGTGGGGCACGACGAGCTTTCTTAAGGCCTGGTTTCTTTCTTTCTTTAATACGAGAATCTCGAGTTAATAAGCCTTCTTTACGAAGAGTGGCTCTAAAATTTTCATCCATAATTAGCAGAGCTCTAGCAATACCATGTTTAATAGCATCTAATTGTCCGCGAGAACCGCCACCTTTAACCATGACTGAAATAGCGATTTTTTCTTTACCCACTGCTTTTAAAGGCTTGAGTAATAAATCTTGCCATTCAAAATAATTAAAGTATTCTTTATAGTCCTTGCCGTTAATGGTTATTTTTGTATCATTAACTTTATCATGCAAAACACGAACACGAGCAATAGCCGATTTTCGCTTGCCAACGCTAGGAATAAAATTTTTATTATCAGTTTTTACCATATCTAGCTAATATTTAATCTTTTTAACATCTTAGGGCGCAATCTATTTTTTGGTAACATATTATAAACAGTTTTACGCAAAACTGCGGCTGGGTTAGTTTTTAATAAATCCTTAACAGCAGTTTTATGTAAACCACCTGGATGTTGACTATGACGATAATAAACCTTGGCGCTAGCTTTGTTACCAGAAAATTTAATAGCTTTGACGTTAGTCACTTCTACAAAATCACCGCAATCTAAATGACGTTCAAAACTAGCCTTATGTTTGCCGGTCAACAAAATAGCAATACGGGAAGCAAGTCTTCCAGCAATTTTGTCAGTAGCATCAATTTTATGTACTTTTCTCTCAATCATATAAATTTAATTAAACCAATTCAATCTGAGCCATTAAAGCACCGTCACCTTGACGTTGGGAAATCTTGATAATGCGACAATAACCACCTTTACGATCTTTATATCTAGGACCTAAAATATCCAAAGCTTTCTGCACAGCTTTTTTGTCATGCAAAACTTTAGCCAGTTGTTGCTTATTATGGACTGATTTTACTTTAGCACGAGTAATCAAACGCTCTACTATTGGTTTAATAGCTTTAGCTTTGACCTCGGTAGTCACTACTTTTTCATACAAAATAATAGAAGTAGCCAAATTATCCAACAAAGCTCTTCTTGGTCCGGATTCGCGTCTTAATTTTTTATTTACTTTACGGTGTCGCATATACAATCAAAAATTATTTTTCCTTACTTAGTTTTTTTAGCTTTACTAACTTTTTTCTTTGGTGTTACTGGTTCTTCTATAACTTCAATTTCTTCTTCATCCTCTACTTCTGTGGCTTCGACTTCTTGATTAGCTAAAAATTGAAAATGTTCAGCCAAAATACCAGCCGCTTGCACTATAGCCTGAGTGCCATCGACAGTACCATCAGTTAAAATATCCATGGTTAATTGCTCGTAATTGGTCATTTCACCAACACGCACATTAACAATATCAAAACCAACGTTCAATACTGGAGAAAAACTAGAGTCAATTGCTACAGTGCCAATAGGAAGCTTGGCTTTATCACCACGTTGTTCAACGGTTACATAACCAATACCCCTATCAACTGTAATTTCGACATTGAATTTAGCATTCTTGTCAGTTAGATTGGCAATGACCAAATCTTTATTCATAATTTCCACGGCTGAATTCTTTTTGATATCAGCGGCAGTTACTACTTTTTCACCTTTAGCTTCAATGTTTAATACTACTGGTTCATCACCAAATAGTTTTAAACGTAATTTTTTCAAATTCAGCATTATTTCTACTAAGTCTTCTTTGACGTGATCAACTGAGTCAAATTCATGCTGAGCGCCTTCAATCTTAAAGGCCGTCACTGCTGCGCCAGGCAAAGAAGACAAAAGCACCCGACGAAGAGAATTACCTAAGGTTACACCAAAACCAGGATAGCAAGGTCCAATAATCGCTTGATAACGATTATCGCCTTGATCCTTGATTTCAATTTTTTCTGGTAATGTAATTAGCGACATGTTTTTTGTAGTAAATTTTTATTTATCCGGAATTAACCGGTTTTAAAATTAACGTGAGTAAAAGTCTACTATTAAGTTAGTAGCAATATTCTGTGGTAAATCAGATTTATTAGGTAAACTATTTACCAAAATAGACATATTTTTCTTATCCAAGGTTAACCAACCAGCGCTTTCAATCTTTTCCATCTTATCTTCAATAGTTTTCCAATAACCTTTTTTAAGTTTATTTTCTTTAATTTTGATTACTTGTCCTGGTTTTACAGAATAAGAAGGAATGTTTACAACTTGACCATTGATAGTAAAATGAGCATGACTAACCAACTGTCTTGCTAAACGTCTAGTTTGAGCAAGTCCGGCTCGATAAATTACATTATCTAAACGTGACTCTAAGCTAATCAATAAATTTTCGCCAACATCACCTGGCATTTTTTGAGCCCGATTAAAAGTAACCACAAATTGTTTTTCTAACAAACCGTAAATTACTTTAGCTTTTTGTTTTTCTAAAAGTTGTTTACCGTATTCAGAAACTTTTTTAAAAGCTTTCTTAGGACCATGAACACCAGCTGGATAATTCCGCTTAGGTGATTTGATAGTATCAGCCACATTTTCACCGAAACGGCGACTGGCTTTATGTCTTGGTTTTAGATTTCTACCCATAAATCAATAATTATACTCGTCTAGTCTTTTTAGGACGGCAACCGTTGTGCGGAATTGGCGTCATATCTTTAATAGAATGTACGGCTAAACCATGGCTATGTAAAGCACGAATAGCAGCTTCTCTGCCAGCGCCAACGCCAGTTACAAAAACATCAACATCGGTCAAACCATAGTCTTTTACTTTTTCAATAGCACTACGAACAATGATGCCAGCGGCATAAGGCGTAGCTTTTTTAGGTCCTTTAAAACCGTTTAAACCGGCTGAAGACCAAGCTAAAACATTACCCTGAGCGTCAGATAAGGTGACAATAGTGTTATTATAAGTAGCTTGAATATGGGCTTGACCCTTTTTTACTAGCTTCTTAACTTTCTTTTTGGATTTAACTGCTTTCATAGATTAATAAAAATTTAACAAAATTAGGTCTTTTGTGCGGCTGGAGCACGGCCAGAGCCCATAGTAATACGTTTATTACCACGAACAGTACGAGTATTAGTCTTAGTTCTTTGACCACGCACTGGTAAACCTTTGGTATGGCGAACGCCACGATAACACTTAATTTCTCTTAAGCGTTTGATATTAGTAATACGTTCGCGACGTAATTCGCCTTCTACTTTATAATCTTTTTCAATTTTTTGACGCAAAGCATTAACTTGCTCTTCGCTTAAATTTTTAACCCTAATATTTGGGTCAATTTTTAAACTAGCCAAAATCTTTTGGGAACTAGTTAAAGCAATACCATAAATATAAGTCAAAGCAATTTCGACTCTTTTTTCATTTGGTAAATTTACACCGGCAATTCTAGCCATAATTTTAATAAAAGCTTAACTGATCTTAACCTTGTCTTTGTTTATGTTTTGGATTTTTACAAATACAATAAACGCGATTTTCTCGCCTTATAATTTTACAATCTTTACAAATTTTTTTGACAGATGATCGAACTTTCATCCTTTTGGAAATTATTATAATTAAATTATCTTCGATAAGTGATCCTACCTTTTGTTAAATCATAAGGACTCATCTCCACTAAAACTTTATCTCCAGGTAAGATTCTGATTTTAAACATACGCATTTTGCCAGACAAATGGGCTAAAATTTCATGGCCACTGCTTAAATTAACTTTAAAAGTGGCATTGGGTAGGAGCTCAACAACTTCGCCCTCTACTTCCAAGAAACCTTTTTTATTATCTTTAGGTTGGTTATCTGACATCTTGCTAACAAAAAAATTAATCCATTATATAATAATGAATATTATATAAGCGAATTACTTTTAATATTTGAAATTTTTAATACTTATTTTAATAAACGCCCCTATATTATACAGATTTTTTTGCTTTTGTCAATAATTATAGCTTAAAATTTTGATTTTGTAAAGTTTTAGCTAATATTAGCAAAAAAATATTAAAATTTAGCTAATTTTTGCTATTTCTATTTAGACTATAAATTGCACCTCTTCTTGCAATTGTATGCCATATTTATCTCTGATCTGCTGTTTAATAAAACTAACTAACATTATAACCTGTTCAGCAGTAGCATTACCGGTATTAATAATATAATTAGCGTGCTTGCTTGATATTTGAGCACCGCCAATAGCATGACCTTTTAAACCAGCTCTTTCTATAAGATAAGAAGTAGGAATTTTTTGATGTTTTTCAAATTTTTCTATTTCTACGCCTAAAACTTTTAATTTTTCTAAATCAACTTCAGCAAAGGCAATGTTTTTAAAAATACAGCCAGCTGAAGGCTCATTAGGTTGAGTGTCTTGACGATATTGCAAACGCTCTGCTACTAATTGTCTAGCCGCCACAATGTCACCACTAGCTAGCTCCATTTCCACGCTCAAAATCATACTTGGCATTTCTTTAAAAATACTATGGCGATAAGTAAACTTAGCATCTTGAGCTAGCATTGTCCGAACTTCGTACTTGGCATCAAAATAAACAATGCTCTTTACTACATTAGACATGGCTAGTCCATAAGTACCAGCATTGCCTCTAACGGCTCCGCCAACAGTGCCTGGTATGCCAGCGCAAAACTCTAAGCCGGTTAAATTATGCGCTAAGGCTTGATTTAATAAATAAGCTACTAACACCCCAGCTCCCACTGTCACTTTAGTTTTATTAAATTCTAAATTCTCTAATTTTAATTTTATTACTAAACCTCTGTAGCCTTGATCGGAAACTAGCAAGTTACTACCACTACCAATAACTAAAATAGGTAAATTTTTAGTTTTAGCAAAACTAACCGCCTCTTGGGCTTCAGCGACACTATTTACTTCTACTAAATAATCAGCCGGACCACCGATTTTGAAAGTAGTGTAGTCTTTTAATAAGACTTTTTCTTTTATATTTAACATATTTAATTATTTTGTTAATTCTCTAGCTAAACTATCAATATCACCAGCGCCAATAAAAATTAAAATACTATCAACTGGATTAATTTGCCGCAGCGTTTTTTTAATATC
>CAZWIT010000007.1:35087-73973 GCA_964633905.1 uncultured Gammaproteobacteria bacterium
ATTATTTTTCCACCTACCTACTCGCTCAAAACGTCGCCAAGTACTATTAAATTCATTTAAAGCATTCCAAATCTGATGTTCGTTAATGCCAATAGTTCTAGCTACGGCAATAGCGGCTGTGGCATTATAAATATTATAAAGTCCAGGGATGCCTAACACAAAATCATTTTTCTTTTGTTTATTTTCAACTGTAAATTTCTGTTTTTGTTCAGCTAGCTTTATTTTAGAAAAACGATAATCCGCTTTAATACTAGCACCAAATTGTTCTTGCCTACCGGCAAAATTTAACTTAGTACTATTTTTATCATCAACATTTTTAAATAAAATTCCATCAGTCGGTAATTTATTAATAAATTCCTGAAAATGTTTTTTAATATCAGCTAGATCCTTAAAATAATCAAGATGATCTTCAGCGACATTGGTAAGCACTATCATTTGCGGATTGATTTCTAACATATGTGCTTGCCATTCACAAGCCTCAACTACCAACCAATCCGATTTACCAAAACGAAAATTACTGCCCCATTGTGGCACTAAACTACCAACAATAACGGTTGGATCAAGGCCCGCCTTTTCCATGATTAAACCCAACATGGCTGTAGTAGTTGTTTTGCCATTAGTACCAGCAATGGCAATGGTTTTATGTTTTTTACTTAAAAATCCCAAAAATTCAAAATAGCTTAAAACTGGAATTTTTAATTTTCTAGCTTTTACTAATTCTACATGATCCAAAGGCAAAGCCGAACTATAAACAAGTAAATCTAAATCAGGCGTAATATTGCTAGCTTTTTGTTTGTAGTTTATAAACACTCCTTTATCTTCTAACTTTTTGGTAACTACTGATTTTTGTAAATCAGAACCTAATACTTTTTTGTCTATTTGTACAAAATAATAAGCTAAAGATGATAGTCCTATACCGCCAATGCCAGCTAAATAAACTTTATTTATTTTTGATAAATCTAAGTTCATAATGTTTTTTTATTTATGCCAACGGCTTTTTTAACAAAAAAATCAACACCATCACTCTCTAATACTATATAACAACAATTATTCAAAGAATAGGGCGGTAATTCTTCGTCTTTAGCCCAAGCTAAGTGAATTAAAAAATTTCGCATTACCCCACCGTGAGTTACTATCAATATTTTCTTATTCAAGTTAGCAACCGCTATTTCTCTTAAAAAAGTAATAAACCTTAGCATTAATTCGTCAACGCTTTCCGCTTTTGGATCTACTTTTAATGACCTCTTATCTGCTTCAGTAAAAATTTTTAACTCAGCAACTAGCTTATCCCTAGCTGCAACATAATCTTGATTAGGCCTGCCATCATAATCACCGTAAAAACGTTCTCTTAAAACTTTAGTAGTTATAATAGCTAAATCTCTTTCTAACTTTACTATTTCTGCTGTCCTTTTAGCTCGCAATAAATCAGAAGAATAAATCATGTCAAAATTAACACTTTTTAAACCTTCGGCCAAATTTTCTGCTTGCCCTAAACCTTTTAAGGTTAATGGCGAATCACAATGCCCTTGTAGAATTTTTTGAACATTAAACTCTGTTTCACCATGACGAGCAATATATAAAGTGCAGTAATTTTTTGACATGATATTACTCAACTATTTCTTTAATTAAAGCTTGATAATTTCTAGTAGCATTTTCTGGATATAAATTATACAAATTATCACCCAAAGCCCTGCGCCAAACATCATTATTCATTAATTTATATAAATATCTATCCATAATCTGGTGATTACCCTGAGGCACCAAACAGGCAGCATTATGTTTAGCAAAAAACTCAGCATTTTTAACTTGATGAGTATTAGGAATAGGCACTAGCACTAAAGCTTTTTTTAACATAGCTGCTTCCGAAATCAAAGACATACCAGCTCGCGAAATAATAATATCAGACCGATTGAGTAAATTATTCATTTCCTGAGTAGCTATTTTGTATGGTACATAATTATCGAACTCTAAACACTGATCCCAATTAGCATCTCCTAAAATATGGTGCACTTGGTATTTTTCTAGCAAGCGCGGAATAAATGGCTTGATAAAATCATTTAATGCCCTAGCACCTAATCCCCCACCGGTAATTAATACTATAGGCTTATCATTATTTTTAGTTAACACCGTACGTACTGGATTGCCAGTTACTACGCTTTTATGTTGTGGAAAAAATTTTAATTGCTCAGGAAAAGTAACGGTAATTTTTTTTGCCAATGGTGCCATGATTTTATTAGCCAGACCCAAGGTCAAATCTTGTTGATGCACAATTACGGGCACGCCTTTTAATCTAGCCGCTATTGCCATCGGCACTGCCACAAAGCTGCCGGCTGTTAAAATTAAATTTGGCTTAAACTCATTAATAATTTTTAAACTCTGCCAAATACCTAGTTTAATTTTAAATATATCTTGAAAATTCTTTAAGTCAAAATAGCGCCTTAATTTACCAGCACAAATAGCCCGAAATTCAATATTATAACTTAATACTACAATTTTTTCTGGACCTGACTCTGTACCGACAAATAAATATTTAGCTGGTAATTTTTGAGCAATTGCAAGCAAAGGGCTAACTGAGCCTAAAGTACCCCCTCCACTTAAGATAATACGTAAATCTTTGGACATATTTACCTAGTAGTAAATCTAGATATATTAGCTAAAATACCGATTGCTAGCAAGGTCACGGTCAAATTACTACCGCCTAAAGAAATAAAAGGCAAAGGTAATCCAGTCAAAGGCAAAAGTTGCATCATACCAGCAATATTAATTAATATTTGAGCAACTAACCAAACTACAATACCCAGGGCTACAAAACGAGCGAAATTATCAGGCGCATTTTTAACTATTAATAAGCCTCGCCAAAGTAAAGCGGCAAATATAAAAATTAAAGCCAAAACAAAAACAAAACCAATTTCTTCAGCAATGATAGCAAAGATAGAGTCATTAGCTGGCATTGGCACATAAGACTTTTGCTTTGATAAACCCAAACCAACCCCAAACCAACCACCTGAACCAATGGCAATCAAAGATTGTTTAAGTTGCCAACTAATACCCCGAGGATCAATATCTGGATTCCACCAGGCAATAATTCTGTTCATACGATAGGGTGCTGCTTTAATCATAACTACAAAAGCTACTAAGCCAGCACTAATAATATAAACGAGATGTTTTATTCTAGCTCCTGCGACAAAATACATACTAAGCGCAATGGCTAAAATAATACTTAAAGTACCAAAATCTGGTTGCTTCATTAACATCACTGCAATAATTCCTAAAATTACTAAAAATGGAATAGTACCCTTGCTCCAAGAAATAATATCTTCTTGTTTAGTCTCTAGCCAACCTGCTAAATAAATAATGTAGCAAAGTTTGACTAATTCACTGGGCTGAAAAGAAGCGCCGCCTAAAACTATCCAGGATTGTGCTGAACCATAATCATTATTGAAATGGGTAATAAAAACTAAAGATAACAAAATCAAAGAAAAAATTAAAAAAAATCTATAAAACTTTTTAAAAATTTGATAATCAGTGCGTAAGGCTAAATAAAAAAGCAACAAACCTGGCAACAAGCCATGGGTAATTTGTTGTTTTACAAAACGATAAGTATCGTGGTAGCGATAAAAAGCACTTGCCGAAGAAGCCGAAGATAAAAAAAGTAATCCTAAAAATAATAAAATAGCAACAATTGCTAGCATTATTAAATCTGGCTGATGACCCTCACCTCGCCTAGCTTGAAATGGTTGTAAAAACCAAGTTAAAAAACTTTTATTTCTTCTTGCTAGCATTTACTAATTTATTAAATTGCTTGGCTCGATCAAACTCATGTAAAAACATATTAAAACTAGCTGCTGCTGGTGAAAATAAAATACAATCAGTATTTTTGTATTTTAAAGCCAAGTTCCAGGCTAGGCTTAAAGCTGAAACATTTGCTTTGAGCTGACTGTTTGGAAAATTTATTTTCTTAAGTTCCTGTATTAATTTATCACTACCAGTACCTGGTAATAAAATAAGATAAGCTACTTTTTCTTTTATAAGCTTAGCTAAATCTTTATAATCTAGAGCTTTATCTTGTCCACCAGCAATCAAAAGTATTTTTTTAGGCGCTAACGCTTTAATAGCAGCTTGAGTTGCATCTGGCGTAGTAGCTGTTGAATCATTATAAACTGCTCGACCCATAACAACACCTTCATACTGCAAACGATAATCAATACCTGAAAAATTTTTTAAAACTTTAATAATATCTTTATTATCAATAGATAATATTTTGGCAACTGTCAGCGCTGCTAACGCATTGGCTAAATTGTGTTTACCTAGCATAGCTAGCTGATCAGATGGCATTATTTTTTCTGATTTCTTACCATTACTAAAATAAATATCTCCTCCAAATACATAAGCACCGCGCTCTACTTTTTTATTTAAAGAAAACCAATAAACTTGAGCTCTGGTCTTTTTAGCCATAGCTCTAGTAATTTTATTATCACAATTTAAAACTACGCTATCATGCTTAGTTTGCCATCTAGTAATAGCAAATTTAGCTCTAGCATATTCATTAAAATTTTTATAACGATTCAAATGATCCACTAAAACATTGGTAACTACTGCTATTTCAGGTGCTTGTTGGTATTCATCTAAATTTTCTAACTGCCAGCTAGAAAGTTCAAGCACCGGCCAAGTATCTTTTTTTATTTTATCTAGCACCGCAAACATTGGTGTAGTAGCAATATTACCAGCTAAAATATTATTTTTTATTTCAGTTTTTAATAGCTGATGAATCAAAGTAGCCGTAGTTGATTTACCACGCGTACCAGTAACAGCTACTTTTTTACCTGCGTACAAACCAAAAAACATCACGGCTTCATTCACAATTGGGATGTTTAATTGTCTAGCAATACTCAAATAAACTGAATCTTTTGGCACGCCTGGATTTTGAATAATTAAATCCTGCTCAATAAAATCGCCTAAACGATGACCGCCTAAAGAAAATTTTGTATTTTTATACTTTTTTAATTTTTGCAAACTACTTTTAAGCTGTTCCTCTGTCTTAATATCAGTAATAGTAAGATTTGCACCTTGTTTAAGAAGCCAAGTAGCAACAGCCAGTGCTCCACCGTGCAAGCCTAAACCCATCAATAATACTTTTTTATTTTTAAAAGCTTTTACCATAAGCGTAAATCAATCATAGCCAGTATTAAACCGCCGACTGCAAAAACCGCTGATACAATCCAAAAACGCATTACTACTTTAGTTTCTGGCCAACCTTTGGCTTCAAAATGATGATGCAGAGGTGCTGATAAAAAAACTTTTTTATGCCTTAATTTTTTAGAAATTAATTGAATAATAACTGATAAAGATTCAAGTAAAGGTACAAAAACAATCAAAGGCAAAAGTAAAGGATAACCGGTAAGCATAGCTACAATGCCTAGAGAAATACCCAAGGACATAGCTCCAGTATCTCCCATAAAAAAACGGGCTGGATTAATATTGAACCATAAAAAAGCAAGTAAAGCTCCAGAAATTGCCCCGCAGAAAGCGGCTAAATTATAATTAGCTTGCATAAAAGCAATTGTGCCATAGGCTGCAAAAGCAGTAAGCATTACGCCTGCTGCCAAACCATCTAAACCATCTGTTTCATTAATGGAAAAAGAAGTAGCCACTAAAATAAAAATAAACATAGGTATAAACCACCAACCCATATTATATACACCATAAAAAGGCAAGCGAATTACGTCCCACTCTAATTTAAAATAAAACCACCAAGCTCCAACTAAAGCCACCAAAGCATACATTAATAAGCGGTGTTTAATAGTCAAACCACCGCCCTTACCACCACCTTGGCGATTAATATTAAACCAGTCATCCATTAAACCAATTAAAGCAGAAGCAACCAAAGCTGCTAAAGGCAAGTAAGTTTCTGGACGAGATACAAAATTTAAATTTCCTAAAATTGATTCCGGCCAAAAAATTGACCAAGTCCAAAAAAATAAAGCTAAAATAACAACTGTCAGCCAAATTAATACTCCACCCATTGTTGGCGTGCCGGCTTTACTCTTGTGTAACTCTGAGAAAATTGGAGTTTGCCCGTCATCTCTAATGTTCTTTCCCAAGCGATATTTATACAATATATGAGTCCAAAGGGGTGTTAAAAAAAAGGCTACAAAAAAGGCAATTGTAGTTAAGACAAAAATTTTAATAATAGCTTGATCAGGCATGACGGTTAAAATTTAAAATATTATATAGATAAATCAACATTATAAGTTGATTTAATAAGTTAGCAAGTAATAACCAATAAACCCAAGTGCGATATCTATGAGCCAATTGACTAGCAATAATAATATTAATTATCGAAATTAAAAATAAAATTATTGGTAAAGCCCAAAGCCACTGCCAAGGACCAAGCAAATTTATGCCTGAATAAATATTATAATGCAAAGCTGCTAAGTCTGTCCTGGCTATATCTTTTTTCCAAAAAATAAAAACACTCATTAAGACTGCCCCAAACCAAATATTGATTAATACGGCTGACCAACGATGTTTATAAAGTTCTATTATTTTTTTAAAACTAAAAAACTGCATAAAACTAAGCTTTAGTTTAACATAATTTAAGTTAAAAATCAAAAATATTGGCTTTTTGCCAAATACTACAAAATAAAAATCAAAAAAAGTCAATACTTAAGCTAAACGCACTTCTTTGACTTCTGGCATTTGGCTTTTGATTTCCTGCTCAATCAAATATTTGAAGGTAATATCAGCCGCCTGACAGTGAGCACAAGCGCCAGTTAAAGCGATTGTAACTAGTCCCTGCTTTTTATTATATGATACTAACTTTAGATTGCCACCATCGCGCACTAAAGCTGGTCTAATATTATCTAAAATTTCTTCTAATTTATTCATTTTTTTTATTTTTAGCCACTAAATTACTAGCCGCTAGCAATGAGTCAAAAGTGCCCGTATCTAGCCAGTGCCCTGGATAAATATCAACTTTTAACTGGCCAGTCTGCAGATACATATTGTTAAGATCGGTAATTTCTAACTCAGCTCTAGCTGACGGCTTTAAATTTTTAACTTTATTAATTACGGTATTATCATAGATATATAAACCAGTAACCGCATAATCACTTTTTGCTTCTTTTGGTTTTTCTACAATACTAATCACTTTCTGTTGATTATCAAATTCCGCTACACCAAAACGCTGCGGATCTGAAACTTGTTTTACAAATATTCTAGCACCATCACTAAAATTAGCTATAGCCTCACGTAAAAAATCTTTATTACCAATAAATAGATTATCACCCAAAATCATAGTAACTTTATCTTGAGCAATAAAATTTTCACCAATTAAAAAGGCTTGAGCCAAACCCTCTGGCTTATCTTGAATCTCGTAAGTTATTTTACAATTAAACTCCTTACCACTTCCTAAAAGTCTAACAAAATTACCAATATTGACTGGATCGGAAATAAGCAAAATATCCTTAATACCAGCATCAAGCAAAGTTTGCAAAGGATAATAAATCATCGGCCGATCATAAATCGGCAATAATTGCTTACTGGTAATTTTTGTCAAAGGATAAAGCCTAGTGCCAGCTCCTCCGGCCAAAATAATGCCTTTCATTTATTTTATTTGCCCTTCTAATTTAGTAAAAGTAAGATCTAATTTTTCTTTAGCAAGCTGACTATGCGGCCAATGAATCAAATTATCGTCTGTCCAGCGAGGAATAATATGCCAATGAGCATGATCAACTAATTGTCCAGCCGCCCGACCATTATTAATAGCTAAGTTGTAACCATCGGCTCCTAAAATTTTCACTAGCTGCGGAGCAATCTTATGAACTGCTTGAATTAACTCGGCAGCAGCCAGGCTTGATAAACTAGAAAAATTCTCAACATGATCTTTTGAAATCACAAGAGCATGGCCTTCTGTATTTGGTTCAATATCTAAAAAAGATAAAAATTTATCGTCCTCATAAATAATTTTAGCCGGTATTTCTTTTTTTATAATTTTACAAAAGATGCAATCCATATTTTTATTCTTTCTTATTTAATAATTTGATTTCATAAAGTTTAAAACCACCGCTAATTTCTACAGGACTCGTAATCTCTAAATTACTGGCTTTAGCATATATCTGCTCAACCGCTAAATCAACGGTGCTCTTATTAGTAAAATAATAAACTGGTACCTGGTTAATAACTTTTTCTAGCCGCGACCAAGTTGGTAAATTGCCTTGAGGCACAACCACGCGATAATAAGGAAAAAAGACCTTATCTTCTCGCTCCGAAATAATAATCGCCTGCTCTGGCGCAATACTTTTTACTTCTTTAAATTGTTCAAAGTATAGGTGCAAATAATATTTATGCTCTAGCAGACCATCTGGCTTTATCCAAAAAGCAGTATACACTGAAATAATAGCTAAAGCAAAAATTATAAGTTGTGTTAAATATTTTTTATAAAAAAGATCAGCAATAGCCAGCGCTGCAAAAGGCAACCAAATAATATATAAAGGTAAAAAATAACGAACATAAGAATTGCTTATTAAATTCAAATTCTTCACAAGCGGATCTGCTAAATTCCAAGAAGCATAATAAATTAATAAAAGAAAAGAAGCTAAAGAAGCCACTAATAAATAACGCTGCCATAATATTTTATATGGAGAGCGTTTAATGCTATAAATAATAGCTAAAATTGCCAATATCAAATACGGTAAAAATATTTTAACAAAATACTTACTAAAATTATAAATAATTAATTTAAAATTAAAACCAAAGGGAGCAAATAATAATTTCAGCCAAACTGCAAAACTATTATTTTGATCTACAAACTCAGTTGGTAAATTTTGTGTTTGTAAATTAAAATAGCCAGCACTAAAAATATGACCATAAACGAAATAATTTAGCAACAAAAAGCCACTACCAACAATAAATAAAATCAATAAGCTAAGTGGCAAATATTTTTTTAATTCTGCTTTTTGCCAATAAAATAAAAAACCAAAAAATACTAGCATTAATATTGTCTCGCTAGGCCGACAAATTAAAGCTAAAGCTAAAAATAATACACTTAAATAATATTTTTTAAGTGCCCAAAAATAGCCAGCCCCTAAGGCCAGGCAAATAAATAAAATATTACTCAACATGGCTAAATTGGCAAAGTATAACCAAGGTGCAAATGGCAAGAGCAGCAATAAAGCAATTAAAGCTATTTTTTCCTCAAAAACAATTTTTAAAATACGATAAAAGAAATAAGCTGAAATTATAGCAAGAAACGGCACTAAAAACAAAACCCCTAAACCGCCTAATATTTTATAAAATAAACCGAAAATAATAATATTAGGCAAAAATGTTATTGATACTAGTTTAGCATCAATCACATTAATACTACGACTATGCAAGAGATTGTCGCTTAAATTATTTAAAGGCTCTAAATAACTAAATTGATAATTATTAGCTAAAAGTTTAGCAAAAAAATAATTAGCATTAGCATCTGGCCAGTTAAAAATTAAGTGCCCACCGGCTTGCCACTGTGGCCACCAACTAAAAAAAATAGTAAAACTATATAACAAAAAAAATGTTAATAAAATTATGGGTACAAAAAATTTTTTATATTTACTATTCATTTTCAGCTAAAGATAAAATTTTATCAACATAATTTTTGATTGAAAATTGAGCTACGCTAGATCTGCAGGCTGGTGCTAACAAGCGAATTTTATCACGTTGCAAATAAAGTTTATTTATTTTATCAGCCAAGACTTCCCAATTATCAGCTGGAAAAGACCAACCGTTTATCCCCTCTTTTATCAATTCTGCCACACCACCAATATCAGCCGCTAGTACTGGCAAACCAAAACTCAATGATTCGTAAACTACTAAAGGAGAATTCTCATAACACAAAGAAGGCACTACCACTACATCCGCCTTACTTAAAATTGGTACTAATTTTTTATGTGGTAGCCAGCCATGAAAAATAATCCGCTTATCATCTTTAGCTAAAATTTTTGCTTTAGCCAGATCAGCGCCCATACCCACAATATGTAAATGTAAATGCGGTAAGTGAATCTTAGCCATTGTTTCAATTAATTTTAAAACACCCTTAGCCTCATTTACCTGACCTAAATATAATAATTCCAAATTAATACTCGGCTGTCTCACAAGCGACATAGGGGCGGGACTAGGATTAGGCAATAACAATAATTTTGACTTAGGAAAAAAACCGCGTTCTTGATAAAAATTTAGTAAAAATTGAGAAGGTGAAATTATTGCTGCTGGTGAAGCAAATAATTTTTTCATTAAGGCAGGATAAGCAATAAGTTTAAAAAATCGGTGTTGCCAATGATTTTCCTGATTCTTTAAAATTAAACCAGAAGGCGTATAAAGTTGCACGTCGTGCAAGGTATGAAAATGTTTGATTTTCATTCTCCTAAGCAAGCAAGGAATTAAAAAACCAAGCCCCATCAAATTATGAGTAATAACCACATCTGGCTTTTCGGCTAATAAAAATTTCTTTACTTTAAAATAAGAAAATATATTAAAAATATCAAATAAATGCCACAATAAACGCACTAAAGCAGGAAATTTATAATCATCTAAATAATAGAATAAATTAACTGGTGTAAAACGATAAACTGAAACGCCATTTACTTCATCTTGCCAAACTAATTTATTATTAGCCTTAACATTAAAACCGCCAATATCAATTTGTTTTGGCTTAGTAGTAAGCACTGCCACATGTTGCCAAGCAACCTTTAAGGCTTCGGCTTCTTGAGCCGCCACCATCTCGGCTCCCCCACGTATTAAAGGTGGATATAAATTGGAAATAATAACAAATTTCATTATTTAATACTCAATAAAACTTTATTTAATTTTTGCCCAATATCTTCCCAAGTGTAATAATCTAAAACTCTTTGTCTGCCAGCTGCACCATATTGCTTGGCTAAACGCGGATTCTTTAATAATAATTTAATCATATCAGCTAAATTTTGCACACTGCCCGGCTTAACTAAAAGCCCAGTCTCTTTTTTTACTACTACCGAGCGGACACCTGCTAAATCTGAAGCAATCACTGGTGTACCAGAGGCCATTGCTTCTAATGCCACAATGCCAAAGGCTTCAGATTTATCAATGGAAGGAAAAACTAACATATCAGCTAAACTATAAAGCTTTGGTAATAAGCTGTCACTAGCGCTCCCTATAAAAATAATCTTTTTACTTAAACCTAAACTACTTGCTAGACTTTCATATGAATGTCTTAAATTACCATCGCCAGCAATAATTACTCTAAAATTATCAGAATCATTTAAACTACTAATAGCCTGCAATAATATATTAACACCTTTAAAATAATGCGGCTTGTCTAAAGCACCAACAAATAATATTACTTGTTTATCATACAGATTATATTTTTCTAAAATTTCTTTATCCCGGTATCTTGGCTTAAAAACTAAATGATTAACACCGCAAGGTATTTCCACAAACTTTTCTGGCTCAGCTTCTAGTCTATCTTTAATGCTTGAATTTTTAGCATAATCCCAAGAAGTCACAATAATCTTATCGGCTCGATCTAAAATACGCGGCAAGATATTAGCTGTGTGCCATTTAAAAAAACGCGAAGCTAAGCCACTACCAACCACATCCATATGATAAGTAACTACCAATTTGGTATCTTTGAGTTTATCTAGAGCATAAATAATTTCTGCCCCACCAAAAAAAGGATAATGCAAATGAATTAAGTCATAAGACCAAAGCTTCCATGACAATTGTGGCAAGATACCAGCATTACCATATTTAAACCAAGGCTTTAACCTTTCCACTCTAAAAGGATATTCGTCAATATGATTATTGAGCTTGCGATACAGAGGCGTAAAAACAGTCACCTGATGACCTAAGGTAGAAAGAGCCCAAGCATTATAATAAGCAACATTGCCCATGCCAGCTCGATAAGGAGGAAAAGTTGAAGTGACTTCTGCTATTTTCATTTTTACCAAAAAATTATAAATTTAACGATTTGCCAATATATATTAAAACCAAAATTTGCCAAACTTAAAGCCCAAGAATCCAAGGGTTGAAATAATATCTTTCCTGAAAAACTACTAATCACTTGGCGCTCTGAACGCACTCTGGCACTTTGAATTTGTTTTCTAGCTTGGATTAAATTACGCCATTCTGAAGCAGAAAAAAGCCAAGCATAGGCTTTTAATTTACTTAACAAATAATGATTTTTTATGGCAAAAAACAATTGCCCTAATTCCATAATCAAATAAGCAGGCAAAAGTAATATGATAGTAGCTAAAGAATAATTCTTTAAATAAACCCACAAGCGATTATGCTCAAACCAATAAACTTGCTTGATACTGCGCTTAAATTCATACTTATGATAAATTTGACTAGCTGGCACTAAATAATTATCAAAACCTAATAGACTCAAAGACCAACCTAAATCCAAGTCTTCTAAATACATAAATAAATTTGGAGCAAATAAGCCACCTTTTTTAGCTAGTGCAGCCATAGATAAAAAAACGCCCGCTCCAGAAGCATAATCAATTTTTTTTATCAATAAAGCTTTATCATCTAAGCTATTCCAATCTAAACAATAACCAAAGCCTAAAAAATTAATAGCATTACCGCTACTATTTAAATGATCAGTTTGTGGCCATAAATTTATTTTTGATTGCAAGCTGCCAAAAGGATGAATTTTGGCAAAATTATATAGAGGTGTTAAAAAACCTGGGCTTACTTTAGTATCTGGGTTTAATAAATAAATATATTTAGCTCCTTGCGCTAAAGCATATTCATAAGCTAAATTATTAGCACCAGTAAAACCTAAATTGGTTTTTTGCTCAAATAAAATAAATTGAGGATAATGCTCCCTAACATAAGCCACGCTATCATCGCTAGAATTATTATCAACTATAATTACTTCCAAATCAAAATCAGTATAAGATTCTTGAGCTAAGGTTGATAATAAATCAGGCCAATATTTTTGGCTATTAAAACTAACAATAATAATAAAAATTTTATCGCGTCCGACCATCTTTTACATTTTTTATTGCTTCTGCTCTCACTACTTTAGTGATTGCCTCTTCTATCTTATTAAGATGAACAAAAATTCTGTACAATAAATAAAAGATGACAATAATAGATAAATAAACAACTAAATCTGCGCCCCGCTTAACACCTAAATTAAAAGCTATTAGGCTAGTAATTTCTGGTTGCCAAAAAACAAGCAGTACTGCTAACCACAAAACTAACCAGGCTAGCAAACTAAAATTTGACAATTTGTTATCACGACGTTGTTTTATTAACTTAGTAATAACAATCACGATAAAAATACTAACTAAAATTGGTAAAATTTTCATGATATTATTTTTTTGATAAATAAATCTTTTAATATCTTTAATCCGCCACTTAGGCCCTGACCAAATTCTTTATAAATTACAGTGACCGGTACTTCTTGATATGATAATTTGCATTCTTTTACTTGGGCTACAATTTCACTGGCATGAGCCATAGCATCTTGCCTAATATTTATTTTTTTAGCAGCTTCAGAGCTCAGAGCTCTAAAACCATTATGCACATCTGTTAACTTTATGCCGGTAAATAAATTATTAAAGATAATAGCTGGTTTAATTAATAATATTTTCTTAAGCAATGGAACGGAATTGGCTTGCAAAAATTTTGAACCAAAGACTACTTCTACTTTGTTATTTATTATTGGCGCTATTACTTTTTCAATTTCTGAAGCTAAAAATTGTCCGTCAGCGTCAAAATGAACAATAATATCTGCTGACTGACTCAAAGCATATTGCGTACCAGTAGCTAAAGCTGCGCCCTGACCCCTATTGATTTTATGCGATAATAAAATTACAGGATAATGACTGACGATTTGAGCAGTATTATCTTGCGATCCATCATTAACAACGATAATGTTGTATTTATTTATTTTTAATAAAGATTCTAAAACCGCACCGATGTGGAGCTCTTCATTATAAGCTGCTATGACTACGTAAATTTGCGGCATAAGATAAATAAGCTTGATTTAAACTAGTTTGCCTCATAAACTATTGTTCGTCAACATCAGAATAAGATTGGTCCTCAATAGGCTTACGTAATACAGCTGTTGCTTTGTAATAATCAATAGCCATTTTTAAACCTTCGGCTAAATCTATCAGAGGAAACCAATTAAGCTCATTTTTAGCCAAACTAATATCTGGAACAGTTGGCTGATTACCATAAGCATAAGGATCAGAATAAGTAATTTTAGAGCTAGAATTAGCAAGCGTAATAATTTGTTCGGCAACTTGGGTCAAACTATAAGGCCTGTCATTACCCAGATTAATAGGATCTTTAAGATCTGAATCCATCAAAGCGATTAAGCCATCTACTAAATCTTTGACATAGCAAAAAGTCATAGTTAACTTCTTATCACCAGCAATCACCACTTCATCACCAGCCACAGCTGCTCTAATAAAATCGGAAACTTGTCGACCGCTATGCTGCAGCATTCTGGGCCCATAAACACTAAACACTCTAGCAATCTTGGTATCCAGCTTACAAGTATCGCGATAAACCGTGGTGATCATTTCAGCAAAACGTTTACCTTCGTTATAGCAAGCTCTGGGTCCCAGCCAATCAAGCAAACCACGATAATCTTCTTTAACTGCTTCGCCATCAGCCGGTGGATTGCCATAAACTGCCGAAGAAGAAACTAGCAGATATTTAGCTTGATGTTTTTTAGCAAGTTCTAAACTTTTAACCATGGCTACTGAATTAGCAGTAGCAGTTTGCACTGGAAATTTGGAAAAATCTTTAGGAGCAGTTGGACAAGCTAAATTATAAATTTCTTGAAAACCCTGCACATCAACTTTGAATCTTCTTAATTCTGAAATTGTTTCGTACTCTATATGGCGAGCGGCATTATGACGGATAAATTCAAAATTAGGATATTCAAGCAAACTACGAATATTTTCAACATCCGAAGAAACAAAATTATCCACACAAATAACATTGTTTCCCTTTTTTACTAATTCCTCACATAAATGCGAGCCGATGAACCCAGCTCCTCCTAATACTAAAATGTTTTTATTTTCCATGTAGACTTTAGTCGTCATATATTTTATTTTAATTATACTTACCTAATTTATCATTAAGCCTTACTTTAAAAACTTGCAATAAAGTTTTGGGGTAATCATACCACTTTACTTTGGAATCAAAATCATTAACCCAAACCACTGGCACTTCTTTGACTCTTAAATTATATTTACGAGCTAACCATAATAATTCAAAATCAAAACCAAAAGTAGCAATAGTTAATTTTTCAAATAAAAATTTGTGCTTTTGGCTAATCAATTTAAAACCACATTGCGTATCCTTAATGCCAGGTGCTATCAAAAACCTGATTAAACGATTACCAATTTTACCTAGAAATACTTTATAAAATTTTTGTTTGATTTTAATTTCCGAATTAGCTAGCCCTCGAGAACCGATGATCAAATCAAAATCTTTAAAATAAGGTAAAAATTTTTTAATCTCGGAAATATCAGTCGAACTATCCGCATCCATAAATAATACCCATTCGCCTCTGGTAAATTTTATACCTTTAGCTACTGTATAGCCCTTGCCGTGATTTTTTAAATTCCTAATTAAACGTAAACCACTCTGCTGTTTTAAGATTGACAAAGTAGCATCAGTTGATTTATCATCAACGACAATAATTTCAAAATTATCAAAATTATTTTTCAAAAAATCTCTAACCTTATCTAAGGTAGCAACTATGCATTTAGCTTCATTATAAGCTGGAATAACAACACTAACAAACATATTATTTAACCAAAATCTCTAAATTATAACCATTTTTATCATAAGGACTACGTAGATAAAAATTATTTTTTTCTAAACCTTTAACATCATAAATTCTAAGTAAAGCAACATTGCCCTTGTTAGGTAAAGCTAAAATTTCCGCTTGCTGGTCTCCTGAAATATCACGGGCAATAATTTTTATACCGCCAGTTAAATAACGACTGTAAGCGATAAAATCCGATTTTAATTTACCAGAAAAATCAAAAACTTTTACCTGAGGCTGATATCCTTTAGCTGGTGTAGTAATAATATCTGCCCATTTATCATTATCAATATCACCGACTGCCACTTGCATGCCGCGCACTAATTTTTTATCATAAGCTAACCAAGAATACAATAATAAACCAGTATTACTAAATATCTTAACTTGAGGATCAGAAGCGCTAGCTGGCACAGTAATAATATCGCCAATACCATCATTATTAATATCGCCAATACTTAAATTAACCCCGCCTCTAAATTTATCACTATAAGCAAAAAACTGAGTTTTTAACTCTCCGTCATATTTAAAAACTTTAATATGTGGCCCACCGCCAGCCTGGGGCGCAGTAATAATTTCTGCCCTACCATCTTGGTCTAAATCACCAACGGCTAAACTTAAACCAGTTTGGACATTGCTAGGGTAAGCAAAAAATTCATATTTCAAAATGCCATCACTGTTAAAAATTCTAATATGTGGCCCACCGCCAGACTGGGGCGCAGTAATAATTTCTGAACTACCATCTCCATCAACATCGCCAATTGCCAAATTTACACCGCCTTTAAATTTTTTATTATAAGCTAAAAATGATTTTTGTAAATTAGCCTTATCATCCATAATCAAAATTTCTGGCTGTAAACCAGCTTGAGGTGCTAAGACTATTTTTATTGCCTGATTATAATACTTATTAGCTGCTTCTAAAGTTTTACCAATATCTAAAAGACCTCTACCTAAATCCTTATATTTAAGAGGATTGTTGACTTGTAGACTAGCTGTATTTTCTAAAATTAAATTATAATAATTTATTACCTGCCAATCTGGATATTGCATTTTAAGCAAAGCTAGGGTGGCACTAACCATCGGAGCTGCTACTGAGGTACCAGACCAACCGCCGCGATAATAATTAGCAAAATTAGTATCATTATTATCGTGATACATAGTAGAATATATATTGACGCCTGGTGCTGAAATATCAATACATTTTTCACCATAATTAGAAAAATTGGCTAACACCTTATCCTGATCAACAGCTGCTACTCCCAAAACTCTATTAACATTATCAAAATCACAAACTGGATAACTTGGTGTTAAATCTAAATCTTGACCAATATTAGTTTCGTTACCAGAGGCCGCTACAATCATTACTCCTTGCGCATAAGCATTGATAATGGCTTGCTTTAAATTATTATCAAAAGATTTACCAACTAAACTTAAATTAATAATATCTGCTCCATTTTCTACAGCGTAATTAATAGCCTGCGATAAAACTAAAGTATTACCACTACCCTTGGCATCCAAAATCTTTAAAGGCATTATTTTAGCGCGCGGTGCCAATCCTAAAATACCAGCTTCATTAGCAGTGGCTGCGATAATGCCGGCTATAACTGTGCCATGATTAATAGCTGTAAAATCATAATCAGCATCTAAATCAGGACGCGGATTATTATCCGAATCCAAAAAATCCCAACCAACTACATCATCAATGTAACTATTATTATCATTATCTATACCGTCATCAGGAATCTCAGCCGTATTAACCCATAGATTATCTATCAAATCTGGATGACTTAAATCAACACCAGAATCTAAAACAGCTACAACTACTTCTTTATTATATAATAATTCATTAGACCAACTTGATTTAGCATTAATAGTACCAAAATAATTTTGGTAAATAATATTAGGATCAACTGGTAAATAATCCTGTTGATAAGCCAGTGCCTGCTTGCTTAAAGCAAGAAGCAAAACTAAAAATAATACTTTAAGGCTGTTCTTCACAAGCAAAATATTTAATAATTTACCTAAATTATAACAGAATCGGCTTACAAAAACAAGAAAAAACAGGTCAGCTGGGCAGCTGAACCTGTTCCTGAAAAACAAGTGGCCATTTATCTGCGCCTCACAATAACAGCGCCCTGAAAATGCCTAATCTTGTTATAGCTAATATCATCTTGCAGACCATCTCTTTTTATGCGCATATAGCCACGATGGAAAGAAACCTTATATCCGGCTTGCTCAAAGACCTTTCTTAGTCCAATGCGCTCTTCTAGGGTCAACTTGATGACACGCGTTCTCTTTTTATCGTTAGCCATAGCAACCTCTTTAAGTTGCAAGCCCAAAGGCTTGTTTGTACTACCAACTAAAACGATTAATGATTATAGTATATAATCATTAATTTGTCAATAGTAAAATAATAAAAATTATAATTGTTTAAATAAATTAGCCCAAAAATTTGAAGTATAAGCGTTAACTGGCTTAGTCATATTTAACTGTGTTAATTTTTTTGCTAAATCTGGATTATCTTTAGCAATATCTAATATTAAAGCCGCTGCTAATTTAAGCCAATCTTCAGAAGACATTAAATTATAAGTTTTAGAACAAATTTCATTATCAAGATTCACTAACATACTAGAACCACCAATAGCAATAATATCTTTAATTTTAGCTTGTAAATCCTGCCATTCCTTATATTTGACTGAGTTTTGATTTTTTTCAAGGCGCTGCCTAAGTCTATTAATATCATTTAACCAAATATCATCAGCTGGTTGACGCTCACCCTCAACAAACTGTCGATAACTATCCACAATATCAAAATCGTAAGCTAAACCATCTTTGTCTTGAGTATCAGCAGCACTACCAAAATCAATTATGTAGGTTTCTTTTATTTGTCCAGCATCATCAAAAGAAAGCATTACATTACGCCTATGCAAATCATTATGCCAAATATTATTATCATGTAATAATTTTATAGTATTCTGCAACTTAACTATAACTTGCCCGTCTAAAGTAAAACCATTTTTCTTTAAAGCCGAAAATAAACGCTCACTATTAGCAGCTTCTACGCGCAACTGCTCAGCCGGATTGGATAATGAAGATGGATCCTGATAACCAAGAGTACCACCAACTCTTCTTTCTAAGCTAGGAAAATCAAAACTTTCACCATCTTCATCTAGTCTCTGTCTTAAATCAATAAATCTACTATCATGACGAATTAAATATTTATAAATATAAGTTGCCAAATCTTCACCTTCGATGTGGTCCATTAACATAATACCAGCTTTGCCCCCTACAATATTAACACCAGAAGATTCTAAATAATTACCCAGCTCCTGATTAGCTAAATTTATTTCCCCATTATAATACACTCTAGGAACTTGAGCATAATCAAGGCCTTCTTCAGCCTGATCATTGATTAGCTCATAAGCTCGTTCTTGCATTTTTGCTTCGTTGGCCATTTGCCCAGGAGAATATATCTTTAATACCTTAGCAGCCAATAATTCTGGTGTCAGCTCTATATCAGCTGGCAATAGCAAACGTAAATCTTCTGGACTAATTTTTGACAAATCAAACTCTAAGATAATACCCTTGTTACCTTCATTAGCTTTTTGACTATGTAATAAAGTATATTCAATTAAGTGCAGAATACTTTCCGCTTTAAATACTCTTTCAAAATCTACTTGTGGTTGTTCTAATTTCATATATTAATACCTCTAAAAACTTGTTTCATCAAACTCCAATACTCACCATTACCCTGTTGTTTTTGTAAATACCACCATTCTACTCCCCATAAATACGCTTGTTCCAAATCAGTATTAATAGCATATTGTAAATTAGCCTTAAGTTGCTCCAAAGACATAGATTTTACATAGTCTTCTTTAGCAAAATTGGCTAAATCGCCTTTTGGCACCCAAGGCTCAGCTTGTAATTCGCTAATAATCAAATTTTCTTTAGGTAAACCAATTAGCCAAGCTTTAGTAGCATAAAACCAACTCGGCCAAGGATAACGGAAATAACCAAACCAATTATTCCAAACTACTCGATACATAGTGGTCCCTAACATATCAGCAACTTTAGCTTCACGGCGCCAAGTACTAAGCTCGCCTGAGGCTGAAATCAAAATCGAACGCTTATCATCTAAACTTTTTACTAAAGCTACTTCTTTTTTTAAAAAATCTAAATCACCGTCTGGGCATTCACCAAACCAATCAAACAAAGGTTCATTTTCTACTTGCCACATTACTATCTCCTCCCTAGACTGATAACGTTGCACTATAGCCGTAATCATTCTTAAAATATCGGCCTGTTGTTCTAAATTATTTTTTGATTTTGACCAAGCTGGTTGATGACACTCTGGCCAACGTGGTAAACGTTGCCCAACATTTACTATAAATTTAACATCCTTACCTTTAGCTTGATCAAAAATAAAATCATAGTCGGCAAAGTTAAACTCACCTGGCCTAGGTTCAACTTCATCCCAATAAATTGGAATTCTAATATTTTTTACTCCCAAATCATTAATAGTTTCCAAATAAACTTGCTGCCAATCTAAATTTAATGATTTGGTAAGTTTAGTAGAAAAAGTTAAACCCCAAAAATTTTCTTTAGCTTGTAAATCTATCACCCGCGGATAATGATCAGCCAATTTCAAAAACCATAACAGCCATACTAAAAATAAAGGCCAAAAAATCCAAGCTAATATTCTTTTGTTTTTTTTATTTTTAGCAAACATTAACTTACAATAAAATATAGACCCAAACTGATTAAACTGACTGCTACTATTTTTTGAATAATAATATTACGACTAAAATTTTCTTTCATTAACTTTGGATAAAAAACGGCCAGTAAACCACCCAAGGATAAAAGTAATGCATACTGTAATCCTTGCAGTGCATTAACCAAAGCAACCGAACCTAAAAATATTGCATACTGTTGCAAAAAAGCACCCACTGCCGCTAAAGCCTGGTTAGCTAAAAATAAAGATTCATGGCGACCCTTTAATAAACGTCTTAAATTTTTACTAATCTCCTTACGATTTTTAATTTTAATTAATAAAAACAAAACTCCAATAAAAGTACCTAAACGTATCCAAATAAAAGCACTTAAAAAATTCTGATTATTATAAGCGTATTTGCTTAAAATCATAAAAGCCGCAAAAAACAAAGCCGCCAGTACTGATCTAAAAATTATCAAGCTATGTTTAGAACCACTTACTTTAAACCAAGCAAAAGTCTTGGTCCACCAATGATGTCCTGATGGAAACCAAGAAATCATCACTGTACCAACTACCAGTAAAGCTAGAGCTAACCATTGCCTAATTACAAAAACTTCTCCTAAAAAAATTATAGCCAGTAATATAGTAAGAATTTGGGAACCACCACCAATTAAAGGAATAACTAGCGACGCTTCTCCTTCTTTAAGAGATCTATATAAAAGTAATAAAGCCAAAGGAAACAAAGCACC
This sequence comes from uncultured Gammaproteobacteria bacterium, assembly GCA_964633905.1. Lineage (GTDB taxonomy): Bacteria > Patescibacteriota > Patescibacteriia > UBA1558 > GWA2-36-10 > CAZWIT01. The sequence continues at coordinate 56,365 of CAZWIT010000007.1, forward strand.
CGTAACTATATTTAATAAAAAGATACTAAATCCAGGCCACTCTAAAAACCAAGGTGCCAACAAAAGCACTAATAAACTAAGCATTCCCACTAAAAAAGTGTAAGTTAAGGAGCTGGGTAATACTTTATCTAATAAAAATTTATCTGCTAAATTAACTAAAGCCAACACTAGATAAGCCAAAATTGCTAAGATTAACCATGACATAATATATAAAAATAATAATTAATTTTTTGCTAATATTAGGCAAAATATAAACTCTTTATTCAAATACCCTTGACAAATTTTAATATATATGATAGGATACTTAATCGTTCGTTTTAAATTTAAACCTTTTCGTTTCACCCCCTAGGTCATGCATCTGGGGACTAACTAAGGGCGCCACGATGCTAGGATAGGAGGAGGAGCCTCTATGCCTGCTCACACGCACCCGCCGTAGCGAGTCAAACCACAGCGCACAGCGCCGCAGAGCAAAGCTTTTTTGCCACTACGACCGACTGCCCTGCGGCGTCATCACCGACCGCACCATCCACCATGACCACCAACCCTCCAAACAAAACGGGGGGTCTGACAAGAGACACTGAAACGGAGAAGGCTATGAGCCTGTACCCCGTCGTTACGGCCGACGTAAGGTAGGCAGACCCTAGTGGCCTGCCAAAGGCTGGGGCCGATCAGCGATGATTGGCCTCTTTTTTTTATTTTAAAATTACAAATTTTCAACAATTTCTCGCAAATTAACCATAACTCTACTTTGGTATTCTTTCTCATCAATCAAGCTAGCGGCGCGCAAAGCATTAAGGGACTTACTATTATCAAGCTGATACTTCTTGGGATAATTTGCTTCTAAATCACCATTAGGAAAAATAAAAACCTGATGTTTTTTTAATTCATTAATAACTAGACTCTGCTCACCTGGAATGTAATCAATACCCAAGGTATTACGTAAATCATCTAAACCATGATTATAAAAAATATCCTTATCCAAAACTATTAAAAAAGGAATTTTAAATATTCTGAGTAGATCAACATAAATTTTAACATTACCTTTACCATACATTTGCACTACTTTAATATCCTTATCGCCTAAATAAAAATTATCAATTAAACCTCTTAATAATAATTTATCTGACATCCCCTCTACCATCACTACTTTGTCAGCAAAAAACATTTCTAAATTATCAGCATTTAATTCTTGCAATAAACGCTGAGCATTATAATATTGATGAGCAAAATAAAAAGCTTCTGTGCTCGTTTCATTTTTTATAACTCTAATTACCTGCGGCAAAGTCATCGGTGTCACAAATAAGGGCGAATGGGTAGTAAATATTATCTGGCTACCCTGACTATTTTGCATAGCCCAAAGTAGTTGCTCTACCATAGCTGGATGTAAATGAGTTTCCGGCTCATCAATCATTACCAGCGGATATTCTGGGTGATAGATATATAATAAAATTGTAAAAATGCGACGAAAGCCCTGACCCAAACGATCAATGGTTACTCGCCTTTTGCCCTCATATAAGCCAGTACCTTCATAGTTGATATCTAAAGCATTACGAGTAGCCGAAATTTTTGGAAAATGTTCTTTTAAACTAGCATTAAATTTATCTGCTAAACCAGGATACTCAAATAAGCTGGCATAATCTGCTTCAATTTGCTGAAAATCAGCAAAAGCTACCTCGTCTAATCTCTTTACTGCTTTGCTTAAAATTTTACTCAAAACTTTATTATAATCTAAAGTCTGGCGAGCAAATCTTAATTCTCTTTTATCATTTTGCAAAACAAATTTACCAAATTGTTCTGGTAATTGATATTTAAACTGTTCTTCTGCTGTAAATTCTAAATCTAATTCTAAATCAGCTTTGTTATAAAAAATACTTTCCCCTTCTTTAGCACCTTGTAAAGCAAATTGAATTGCATCTAAAATATTACTTTTACCAGTATTATTTTGACCAATAACTATATTAATATTAAGCAAAGGCAAGTCCATGGCTTGCTTTATGCTTTTATAATAATTAATTTTTAAACGTTTTATTTTCATTTTATAACAAATGAATATCTTCTATTTCTGTTATCTTATTATGTAAAACGATATTTTCGATATTATAGCTACCTAGCTTAGGGGCATCCAAAAATCCCTGCATAGCAGCTTCTGCTAGCCAACCAGAGTCCAGCCAATCAAATAACCATTCATCAACATATTCTGGATTAGGGCTATCAATACCAGCCCCAATAGCCATTAGCCAATCACGATTATACTTTTCTTGGTCGCCTACTGGCTCTGACATTAAAATCGGCAAACCTAAACCACAATAAAAAGTAAGTTCCGAGGGCTTAGTCCACAACACATCCGTAGTACGCAAAGCTTTATTAAATAATTTAAAATAAGTCATTTTGTCTTCAGCATAAATAATCCGAGCATTGTCATGATTAGACAAATGGCACTCTTTTAAAGCCTTTTGAAAATATAAATAAACATCATTACGCGTACCAGCTACTAAATTAAGGCGTAAAGTATTTTTTTTGATGTGTTTGGCTAATTTTCTTAAAATAGTAGCCCCAATTTCTCTTTGAGCACCAGCTCCACCTACGGCAAAAGTAATAGTCAAAGGATGACGATTTTTTTTGATTTCACTTACAGGACACAAATAATCCTCAATCAGTTTTCCGTATTTTTTACGATAAATACCCCTAGGATCTAAATCAAATAATCTAGCCTTTAAATCATTTTTTAGAGTGCTTTGATCTCTTCCACCAATATTTTCTTTTGGCAAAGGAAAGCCAGTAACATAAATATTCTTACTCTTTACTCCGTAAAGCTGTAATCTTTCTTTAACTCTCTTATTAGGAGCTAAATAAATTATCCGGCTACTAGCACCATCAACTGGAGCCCAAGCCCGCGCAATATCAGCATCACAAACTACGCAATAAATTTTTTCTTTATAATTAAAATGCTCAGCAAAATAAGCTACCACAAAAAAAGTAGTAACAAGTGGCAATGGTTTTTTATTTAACTCATTAATTAGATTACGCCCTAAGCCCTGTTTAGCTTCATTAGTAAACCATTTTAATTGTTGAGAAATTTTAGATAAATCACGCCGCGGATAAAAAGGCTCAATCCTCTGAAAATGATCCATGACCTTAAAAGCCAAATCGCCTAGTAGTGGCACTGATTTGAATCTAGAAATAAATTCGTACCAATAACGACCACTGTTCCAAGAATTAATCTCTGCCTTAGAAATACCAGGATAATGATTAGCATTAATTACTCCTCCGCTAGCCAAATCTAAAAAAGGATAAGCAGCGCGCTGATGGCCATAACCCATATCCACAGCGACTACATACATATTTTGTTTTTGTTTTTCCATTGAGACTATTTATTTTAGCGATTACGTACGCTAGCAAGCTTTTTACCGGCTTTACGTCGGTGTTTTTTAGCTGCCATTTTTTTTGCTTTATTCATAGCTATATTATAACATAATTTAACAAAAAAATTAACTATCTAAAAAAACGCTTTAATAAAAAAATAAGTAAGAGAAAATAAAAATAATATTCTAAATTAATAAAACGTTGCACACTACCAGCTCGCGTAAATTCGAATATCAATAAGAACAACCAAGTAATTAAGGCTGTATTAAAAAAATCTTTAATAATTTGCTCTTTAACTATCATCGTTCTAATAATAATTGCCAATTATTTGTCAGAGTAATTGTTGAGCTAGCATTTAATTCCGGGGCTGAAACAATTAATTCCAAACTACGTCGATACATTTGCGCTTGTTCTAGACTATAACTTAACACAAAATCGCCTTTGGGGATATCTTTATAAAACCAAGCGCCATCTTTTTGTTTTAAGCCCATCTTTAATGTAGTATCAGTGTCCACGCTACCTTTTACAGTCAGGGTATTAAAATTAACTGGCAGATAAACTCTTAAATAAATTGGTTGTGCCTTTAAATACAAAAGTTGTTCCCTGTCCTGCCAAAGTAATCTGCTACTTGGATACCAACCATTAATATCACGTGTAATATTTTTAGAAAAATCTAGATTATAAAGTAAAGAACGCTTAGTGTAGATATTTTGCTTAAGCACATAAAATATTAGCCCTAATGCCATAATTATCCACAAGCTTCTAAAAATATAAACTATTAGCCGTTGTTTATTTAACATACTTTATATTTTACCAAAAAATAGCTAAAAAGTGGAGGTGTGAAAAATATTAGATCTATGTTAAAATAAGGGCGTCAAAAATAAACTAATGTTAACCTTTAGTCGTCAACAACATCTTATCGGTCAAAGCACTATCGTTGCTGTTATTATTGCTAATACAATTTTGTGGCAAAACCCAATTGTAGGTTTAATTTTTGGTACAGCTTACCTTTGGCTAAACAGTAAAAAACTATCTGATATTTTATTTACTCATGTTCACCAAGGATTAAAAAATATCCTTGGTTTATTAATAATCATGGCTTATATTAGTCTAGCCTACACTCTTTGCTACCATGTTTATAAAATATCAATCTGGCTATTTTTTACTTTACTAATTTTATTACCATTAATAATAGAAATAGCTTCTAAACGTACCCGCACTAAACATTATTTTCTTGATAATACAAAGCTATCTGATTTAAAATTAAATACCCTCAGAAAATCCCTCTGGCTTATTATTAGCATAGGTCTTGATGTTTTACTTTGCGTTTATTTATTCAAAAAAGCTAGCACTGGTTTAATTCGCTCACCATGGGAAATCTTAAGCTATAAATTTTGGATCTTACTGATATCTAGCAATTTATCTTTAGCTTGGAGTATTGTCAGTCGTCGTGCTAATAAAAATATATTTTGGATCAGCTTACACTTTTTGCTTTTAAGCAGTATTGCCATTATTTTATATCGCTTAGGCTACGGTTATGACTCTTTTATCCATTTAGCCAGCTTAGATATCATAGATCAAACTGGAACAATAGCACCGCGCCTCTGGCTGTACATGGGGCAATATGGCTTAAGCCTCTTTCTCCAACAATTATGGCAAATATCACTTGCTCAAACTAATCAAATTCTATTACCACTACTATTTAGCATATTGTGGCCCACTAGCCTCTACTATGGCTTACGCTATGGCTTAGGCTGGTCTTTCCGTATTAGTTATTTAAGTGTTTTATTAAGTTTATTTATTGGCTTTGGCTTTGCTATTATGACTACGCCGCAAGGCCTAGCTTTTTTACTAACTGCTGTTGTTATTTTCTTATTACCAGAATTAACTAAAAATAACTTAAAGCCTTGGCTAATATTCATAATTGCCCTAATGACTTTGAGCATCCACCCTCTCGGAGGCATAGCCTTGACCTACTTATCTGTTATCTTATTTTTACAAAATTTGCATTTTAAAAAAAGATGGCTAAAAAATCTAATCTTTTACCCAACTTATCTGCTCAGCGCCCTCAGTTTGCCTTTATTTTTAGCTGCTTACCAAATATTTAATAAAGTACCAGCTAAATCGATTCTTAACTCACTTGAACAAAACGAATTTAATCTACCTAAAATATACTGGCGAGAAACTTTTAATTTTCCTTTTGACTTTTTACATAATATTGGTCAAAATCAAAATTTAATTTATGCCATTTTAGTAATTACTGGTTTAATTTTAATATTTAAAAACCATAAACAATTTTTATTTAGAAAAAATATTATATTTATTCTACTACTAGCTAGTAATTATTTATTAACTAAATTATTAGTTAATTTCAACTTGCAAATTGCCTATCAAAAAGACGACTACCCAAATCGCCTCTTATTTTTATTAGCCCTTGCCTGTTTACCAATATTCTTAACCAATTTTTACTACCTATTTAAGCCTAGTTTAAAAAAACAATTACAACTTTTACCTAACTTATTTATAGTTATTTTAAGTAGCAGTCTACTAAGCATTAGTATTTACTTTAGTTATCCAATTTATGACAAGGCCAAAGATAGTCATAGCGCTAATGTCACAAGTACCGACCTAAAAACCGTTCAGGCTATTGAAGATGATGCTAGTGGTCAAGACTATATAGTACTAGCTAACCAAATGTTAGGGGCAGCCGCAATTCATGAATTTGGCTTTGCTCATTATTACAACGACAATTTTTACTACTCCATGCCTTTGGGTACTAATAATATTTACCAAGAATTTTTAAGCATGATAGAAAATGATCCTAGTCGCGAAACTGCCAACAAAGCCATGGACAAAGCACAAGTAAAATTACTCTATTTTGTAGTACATAAATACTGGCACACTGCCAACAAGAGTACAGCCATTGCCTCAAATACAGCTTACCGCTACTTTAGCATTGATAATGGCCTAACTTACGTATTTGTCTATAATAGATAAGACTAAAAATAAACAATAAAAAAGAAGCCTTATAAAAGGCTTCTTTTTAGTAAAGCTTAAAAAGCTTATAAAATGGCGTCTTTAGCAGCTTTTGCTACACGGAATTTTACTACGGTTTTGGCAGGGATTTGGATAGTAGCGCCGGTTGATGGGTTACGACCCATTCTAGCAGCACGGTGCTTTTTCACTAATTTGCCAACACCAGGAACGGTAAATTCACCGCTGGTCTTAACTTCCTTATAAGCCACTTCTACCATGACGTCCAAAAAATTCTTGACGTCTTTTTTGCTTAAGCCACTTTTGCTGGCTAAAGCTTCAAGCAATTGTGATTTTGTCATCTTGGCCATAAATTAAATTTATTAATTAATTATTAATTTACCTAAGAATATTAGCATATTTTAAAAAAAATGTTAATAGATAGGCCAAAGTATTTATCAACAGGTAAAAAAATCCGCCAGCCTCGCCCCGCATTAGCGGTGGCGGGCTGGCGGCATCAACTAAAAACTAAGGATAGCAAGCAATGCAACCATGATCGTTGCAACGTGGGCAACCAGGCTTAAACTTGAGCAAACCGAGCTTATGCAAACGTTCCAAGTGTTCCCTAACATCTTCACCTGGCAACATTTTCATCGGATCGATTCTGTCCGCTGCCATATCGTCTTGTTCACGGTCTTTGTTCATGACTAGCCTCCTTGTTGATTTCGAACGTGAAGGTACAAAAAAGAAAAATCGCCATTTTCGGGCGATTTTTCGTGAATGTCTAAGTCGCAAACAAAATCACTACCGCCCTATATTAGCGATAATAATAATACCAATAATGGTAACTAATGATTTTGACTGCTGATAAACATTCAACATATATTTTATTTTAACAAATTTATACTTATTGTCAATAAAGGGCAGAATTTGATATTTAAATTCAATAAAATAAAAGAGCGGCGTTCTTAAGGCTTACCTTAAGAACGCCGCAAAATACCTTCCTCTTAAAAACCGCGGCTATCCATAGCACACAAACTAATAACCATATCATCTACTTTCTGAATACAGCTGGCTTTACTGCAAGCCATGAGAGTGCGGTCATTGCGTGTAATCGTAAAAATAGCTTTTTCTCTGCAAGCAAAACATTCCTTTACTGCTGGCACTTGCAATTGGTCAATGGGCTTCAGGTCACTGGACATGCTCTACTCTCCTTGTGTTGGGTGGTTTTAAGTTAGGACTAATTCAAAGAACAAAAAAGACCCGCTTGGTTTTACCAACGGGTCTTGCTTATAATCAAATAAATTTAACTAACAGCCAAAAATAGCCCGTTGCTTGGGGTCTTTAAAGCTAAAAAAGTAAAATAAACTATTTAATACTAGCATATATCTATCATAACAAATCCAAATTATTAGTCAATGGCATAAAAAATTAATTGCTAATTATTTTGCCATTTTAAACAAACAGTGCTTTAATTATATTATAATATTAAAAATATGACCCTCTCGAAACTGCAACGTTATATTTTACTAAAGGTCTGGGAAAACACTAAAACTAAAGTTTCCCGGCAAAATTTTTATGAATTCTATGTTGGACTAAAAAAAGCTCCAATTAAAGAGCTGCAAGCTAATATTATTACCACCAGTATTGAAAGGCTAATTGATCGTGGTTTACTAATTGGCTATGGCACTAAAACTCAACATAAATTATTTATTGACAGCGTTAGGCTTAGCGCTAAGGGCAAAAAATATGCTCGTTTAAACTTTAATCAGCAGGCCAGCTTCCCTTGGCCAAAAAATAAATAAATTATTCTATAATAATTTTAGTATCAATTTGTGCCCAATTATATAGTGGCTCCATATTTTCATAAGCCACATTAATACAACCATGGCTCATAGGCTTACCAAAATTATTATGCCAATAAGCACCGTGAATATAATAACGGCCTTTTTTTGTATAAAAATGTAAATTCCATTTAGTATTAGGATAGCTATAATTTGCCCCGCCGTAAAATTTAACTGGTACTTTACCTAAAACCTTAAACTCACCAACTGGACTTGGCATGCTTTTAAGCCCGCTAGAGATTGGGAAAGAAGCAAACAATTTATCACCAAAATAATAATCCAATTGCTGCTTAGCTAAACTGACTTTAATCAATTTTTCTATTTTTACATTATCAACACTTAAAGGATTATAAGCGGCCATTACTTCAGTGCCATCTAAATATTTATCACCATCTGAATCTGGATTCATAAGCCCTGTGCCTAAAATCAATTCCCAGGCATCATTTAAATAATCTTTATCTGAATCTACTTGTATTAATTTTTTCTTGTCCCCTAGCAAAGGCGAAAAACCAGTTTTAATTTCATCACCATCAGAGAAACCATCAGCGTCAGTATCTGCTAAATATGGATCTGTAAAATATATATTAGATTCTTCTTCGTCACTCAGACCATCGCTATCAGTATCAACCAATACTACAACATTATCATTAATAGGCGCTATTTGTGCTTGTGTTAAAACAGGAATGAATAAAAAAATAATTAGCCAAAAATAAACTTTCATATGTTTATATTATAGCACAAAATTTAGACTTTATTAAGTTTTTTATTCAATCTATTGACAAATAACCATAAATAATGTATAGTAATCAAATACCCCCCCTCGCCCTTTAACACTAACAGTTAGAAAGGAGCATAGACCGCTCGTTCACGGAGGAAGCTTGCCCAGGGTAAATAACTCTAAGCAAGCAAAAAACCCACACGTCCAGTTTTTTGGAGGAGAGATCGCATGTCGACCAAGAAGCCGCGGAAGAGGAACAAGAAGCACACCGACAACATGGTTGTCGAAACGCCGCAGACGAGGTCCACGGTCAACAGGACCCCCGACAAGCACAGGGGCCGGTTGAACGACGCCTGCCTTGCCCTCGGCTTGACCAGACTGCCCAACGACGGACTGGCTGCCGTGGCTGCTGCCCGGACGCTCAAGTCCGAGTGGGACCACGACCAGCGCAGCGACAAGCCGATCAAGTTGAACCGCGCGCTCAAGCACCAGCTCACCATCACCAACAACCTTCGGGCCGTGCGTCATTCGCCCTTGCACCCGGCTGCCACCGCTCTGGTGACCGAGTTGATCCGCGAAGTGCCGCCGACCGTTTCGGCTCACCCGCAGTGGCGCGAGTTCGTCGCCGAATTGCAGAGCGCGATCAGCTAGCGACCGAGCTGGCACATCCTACTGACTGACGACAAGTCCGCTAAACGCTAGTAATTACCACTTACATTGCACCTTTGCAATTACCCGCGTTTAGCGGACTCTTTTTTTTAAAAAAATAAAAGCCCTAACACTATCCGTGGTGTTAAGGCTTAAACTTCCAGAACACATTAGCTCCTTCCTTTATTCAAACGATTGAGCATCTCCTGATGCCTTGCTAGCCAAGCCCGATATTCAGGACTATTGATATCAAGTTTAGCTATTTGCTTACGGCGCCACTTACGGTAACTTTTGGGCAAACGTTTACCCTGCCCCATAAGCGACTCGCGACTAATGCGTTCTCGTGCCATCACTCACCTCCCTTGTAAGGCGCTTGAAGTGCAAAGTACTTAATATTAATATTTAATAATATTAAATTTTTATTTAACCTTATTAGCTAGCTGCCCACAGGCTGCTAAAATATCAGTACCAAAAGTATAGCGCTGAGTAACAGCTACGCCTCGAGATTTTAAAACATTTATAAAGTCTTCAACTTTATTTTTATCAGTAGCTTTAAATTTACCAGTCGGATTATAACTAATAATATTTACTAGATATAAAGGCTTAGCCATAATTTTTGCCAAATCTTCGGCATGCTTTATAGAATCATTAACCCCCTTAAGTAAAACATACTCAAACATCACGCGCCGTGATGTTTTTTGAACATATTTTTTAACTGAGGCTAATACTTTATCTAATGGATATTTTTTATTAATAGGCATAATCTCACTACGCAATTCATTAGTTGCTGCATGCAAAGAGACTGCTAAATTTACTTGCAAATTCTCATTTGATAACTTATTAATACCTTCAACTAAACCACAAGTAGAGATTGATATGTGTCGTGCCCCTAGGCCAAATTTATCAGCGTCATTGAGTAAGCGAACAGAATTCAAAACATTGGCATAATTCATAAATGGTTCACCCATTCCCATATAAACAATGTTAGTAATCTTTTCACCTTTAACTTTAAGTTTTCTTGCCCAAAATAAAATTTGCTCTACTATTTCCCAGGCTGTTAAATTTCTTTTAAACCCCATTTGACCAGTAGCACAGAATCGACAGCCCATTGGACAACCTAACTGACAAGAAACGCAAACCGTTCGCCGACCATCACTGTGTTTAAGTAAAACTGTTTCCGTCTGACTACCATCTACTAGGGTAAGTAAAGCTTTAGTAGTATAACTACTTTTACTGCTAAAAATTTTACCCTCAATGTTTAGAGGGCACTCTTGATTTAAAGTTTCTCGTAAAACAAGCGGCAAGACACTTGCTTCTTGCCAATCATTAATTAAATCTTTAAACAACAAATTATTAATTTGCTTTTGGCGATATTTTGGTTCGTTAATTAAAATTTTATCTAAATTCTTTAAATCCATATAAATATTTTATGCCTTTTAGGGCTGTAGTATATCTTCGCTACGTCCGTCAATCGAAATAACTACGGACTGCACTTCGTCAAATTGCTTTAATGTTTTGGTAATTTGTTCATTAATACTAGCTACTCGGCAAGAGCCGCCCACTTGGTATTCTAACTGCTGATTAAAGTCAACTCTAGCTATTCCTGACTCAATAGTCAAGCTGTTAACTTTAACATTAGGGTTAATACTAGTAGAAAACCCATTTACCTTATCTTCGCTTGAAGGTCCTTTAAGGAGCTGCTCAATAGCTGCTCTGGCTACATTAGGGCTATAAGGAACTTCTTTATCAAGGGCCTGCACATAAAGACAATCAAAATCTTCTTCGCCGCCAGTAATAGGCGTAGTAAAATAAACCTTGAGCGTCATGTTATTTTGATCAAATTGAATAGGCAAAATTAACTGATCATCGTTTTCTTTTAGACCTGACGGATTATCTTTTTTTAAAATTATTTTTCCACTTGCAGTTTCAGGACGCTCAAAATAAACAGTAGCATTAAATGGTATAAAATTTTCTGTCATCCATTCCTGTGAACTGGTGGCTATACCCTGACCGATTATTAAATCATTAGCATCCGTAATTACAATAGGAAAAGATCCTTCAAAAAACCAAGTGCCCCTAGCTTGTCCACTAATCTCTACTGGACTACTAACAAGACCATTTGCCAAAGGTTTATCTACTTTGATAAAATCACTTTTATCGTCTACCGGCTCAAGTTCAACTTGATTTGTGTTTGGTACTGGTGCTAATACTATTTTTGGCGGCAAGACAATATAAATCAACCCTCCTAAAATAAAGACTAAGAATAAAGTTAACAATAAATATTTTCTAGACATATTTTTATTGATTAATTGATGCAATGAATAAATCTTCGTGTGGTCGATGTGGTAAATGGCCAATGTTATTAATATAATTTATTTTAATATAACCATCTTTATCAATCACCAGTTTTGAAATAGATGATTGATAAATCTCCATTGATAAAAAACCAATCACGTCTGCATTTAAAATACTAGTAATAATGGAACGTATTAAATTGCCATGACAAAAAACAGCAATATTTTTATTTTTATTTTTTTCATAAATATCAGCAATCAAACGCCTAGATAAAACATGAATTTTATCTAGTTCTTTGTTCATCTCTTTATATTTTTTTAAACGCTTAACTCTAGTCTCATCCGACATGTTTAAATATTTTACTTTATACCAATTTTCCCAATTAATTTCATTTAAACGACGATCAACTTGCGGCTTAAGATTAAAATGCTTAGCGGCTGGCTCAGCGGTCTGTTTGGAACGCAAAAATTGACTCACATAAATTTTATCAATTGGCAAAGATAATAATTTTTTATTTAGAAAACCGCGCTGTTCTAAACCAATGCTAGATAAAGGCATGTTAATATCACCTAATTTTTCTTGCAATTCATAAGCTGGGTGGCAATGTCTAACTAAATAAATACTAGTATAAGGCCCGCTGATTCTTGGCTTTTTAAAAGTATAGGGATTACTCAAAATATTAGGGGAATTTTTTTTCTTAATCATGATTTTTTATTTACTGGTGCTAAATTATTTAATAAATCCTGAGCAAGTTGCCCTTGAGGATTTTTTTTCTTTTTGGCAATTTTGATTAGCTTTTGAAAATCGAGCAACATACTAGGCAATAATCCAGCTATTGAATAAGATTTAATACCCGTTACTAAATCTCCGAGTTTTGCTGCCTGACTACCAAAACCACACAAACGACTCAAACGATTACGGTCAATAATGCCACCAAATTTTAATTTATCGCCCAAAACAACCAAAAATTGATCCGGATCAGTAACTAAATGCTCTTCAATATCAACTCCTGGTTCTAATTTTTTTTGCCACTCTATAATATAGGGACTATTTTGAATAACGTTTGCCTGCTCAATCTGTTTTAATTCTGCTCGATATCTTGCTAAAATATCAACCTTACGATTAACCGCTTCAGTATCTGATGGATTTTCCAAATCAATATTACTAGTGAATAAAATATTTTTTTCTATATACTCTGCTCTTTTTTTTAGCCAGACTGGCCAAAATTGTTCATAACCAGCCCTTACTAATAAAGACACAAAGTCCAATTCCCCTTGATTTATCATAATTGATTGCCAAAGTTGGTCTTTTTGCAAATCAAGCTGACGTTTTTCGGTGGACGTTAAAGTACTAAAATTGGGTTTAGTCTCAATTGTCTTGTTTGAATTTTTTTTTAATAAATTTTCAAAAGCCATGCTTAAATTATTTTTTTTGAACAATAATAGTACAATTAGTCATTAGGGCCGCCACAGCACCTACTGCTGCTAGTACTGGCACAAAAACAGCGCCCACTGCTCCCACGGTCAAAGGAAATTCCATTACCACTTTATTATGTTCATTTTTAATAATAATCCGACGAGCATTACCCTCTTTGATAAGCTGTTTTACTTTTTTGACAACTTGCTCGCCTGACACTTTGAATTCTTCTTGTTTGCTAGATTGACTAGCGTTTGTTTTTTTAGTAGGCATATATTTTATATATTAACTGCATTATTTATTTAAGCATAGCACAAAAAAGCGACAAATAAAATTACAAACTTGGTTTAAAATTTTTAAAATACTCAGTATTTTGATAACGACAATCACTAAATGGCACTGCCACCATATTAGTCTCCAAACTGGCCGGGCCGATTAAGGTAGCCCAGTCATTATCTGGTATTTTTTGCCAATTTATTTGCTGTAAAACATGGACTGATAAATCAATAGCCTGATTCAATAAATCTTGATAAGACTGATTATAAACAACACCTGTAACTGGGTGATGCCAGCTATTCAAATCTTTTAAGCTATACTGCTGATAATATTTTTCACAAAATTTATAACTAAGTGTCAGTAAGGCTGGCTTATTGCGACTAAAAGATAAAAAAGCCAAACTATCTAAATGTTCAGTAACAAATTTATGCTGCCAAGCACAACGACTAACATTATTATCAGCTTTAGATATTAATTTATATAACTTTAAAATTGACTGATTGTATTTAATCTTTGGCTTAATATTGGCAATAGTCGCATCTAAAGCTGTTTCTAAATAATGATGGACAAAAGAACCATATTTTTTTTCGGCCTTTGGTCCGCCTGACCAATAAATTACCCAAGGGTGAAAAATTCTATCAGTAATTACATGAGTCACATAACCTGCTAAAAAATCACTTAATATTTTTTGTTCAGCTTCTGTTAAACTTGGCCACAGAGAACTAGCCGTAAAAAATATTTGATCAGTAGCTTCGCCGTCCTTACCATGCAGACGGTCGCTGGTAATTGGTTTTTTAAAAAAATCAAAAAAGAAGATATCAGGCGCGGTTGCCCCATAAAAATAAGCCTCACCTAATTTGGGCACAAATAAATTCTGCGCCTGGCTAGCTATATATTGATGCGTTCCTTCCTTGGGCATAATATATTTATTATAACATAAATAGACTATTTTAATAAAATCGGCAATTTTTAGACCTTTGCCAAAAAATATTTGACAAAGAAAAATTAGCTTGTTAAAATTATTTCACTTTGACAAATTATTTTTATGTACAACTGATCTTTGCATGATCAGTACTAGGGAAGCCGGTGTAAATCCGGCGCTGTGCCGCAACTGTGATCCACCTATGGTGGAAAGTCAGATTACTAGTACTTACATAAAATTAAACACCAGCACTCTTCGAGCAAGGGGTGGGTTATTTTTTTAAATTAATACCCGCCTAGCCCTTCATCAAGAGCTGGGTGGTTTTTTAAATATAAATATTTAATATAAATCTATGAAAAAAATTATTATCTGGCAATTAATTATCTGTTTAAGCTTTTCTTGGCTACAAATAAAACCAGCCCAAGCCTATAATCAAAATAGTCTCGCCGAATATTTAAATGCCCATAATACTAGTGCTTGGTCAGTCATGGGACTAGCTGCTTTGGGTGAAAACAATATCAATGCTAACCACTTAAAAAATATTAATGCCAGTGATGCTATTAGCTTAACAGCACCAATTTTAGCTATTACTGCCATTAATCAAAACCCTAGTACTTTTGCCAATAGCGATTATGTAGCTAATTTAAAAAATTTTTATAGCCAAGGCCAACTCGGTGACCCTAGCCTCTTAAATGATGATATTTTTGGTTTACTAGCTTTAGTAGCAGCTGGAGAAAATACTCAATCTGAAATAATAACTAGCCTAAAAAACAATATCATTGAACATCAAAATGCCGACTACGGTTGGGGTTTTATGATTGGGGCTAATTCTGATACTAATATGACAGCTGCTGCTATCATAGCTCTAAAAGCCAGCCAGATAGACGCCAATCATAATGGCTTACAAAATGCTTGGCAATATTTGAGAAATCAACAACAAGCTGATGGTGGCTTTACTTATGATAATGCTAGCCAAAATTCAGATAGCGCTTCTACTGCTTGGGTGCTCTGGAGTTTAAATGCCTGGCAAATACCTAGTAGTGAATTTATAAAAAATGGCAACAATCCAACTACTTACTTAGAAAATTTACAAAGCAACGAAGGTTATTTTTTATACCAAAGCGGAGGCCAAGTAGATAATTTTACACCAACAGTCAGCGCCTATGCTGCCCTTGCTTTAAGCCAGCATACCTTGCCTATTAACATCTTTGTAGCTAATCAAAATATTCCTGAATACAATTTTCGTATTGAAGGAGCAAATAATACTGTTTGCCAAGGCAAGGCAGCTGGCCCTACTGCTTTAGATATTGTTATTAATGCTAGTTCTTTATGTGGTTTTAGCTACCACATAACTGAAACTGCCTACGGCCCATATCTTGATCAAATTAACAATGATATTGCCAATGGCCTAATTGGCTGGATGTATTTAGTAAATTATCTTTCACCTAGCGTGGGCGCGGCTGATTATCAACTAAAAGATGACGATACAATCTTATGGTACTTTGGCTCATATGAATGGCTAGCCAGTCAAATATCAGTCTCAAATCAAACAATCGGTTCTGGAGGGACTATTATTGCCACAGTACAAACTTTTAATAACAACCAATGGCAAGCCCTAGCTAATGCCACAATTTATTTTGGCGCCCAAAATATTACTACTAATGCCCAAGGCCAAGCTCAACTAAGTATGCCCGATGGCTACTATCGAATCTATGCTGAAGCCAATGGACATATCCGCTCTAATCAAATTTTAATAACTGTTGGTGAAGCTGGTGGAGAAAATGTCGGTCTAAGTGTCAATATAAATAATGGGGAAACTCCATTGCCAGAAATTGATTTATTATCTTTTGTAGTAGAGCCTGGCAATATTGATTTTGGCAATCTAAGTCCTGGCCAAAATGCTCAAAGAGAAATTCACATAACTAATAATGGCTCCGAAGTAATTAATATTGCTAGCACTGTTAATGGTGACCAAATTTTTGTTGATAAGCTACAAGTAAATAATCAAGCCTGGTCATTATTTAATAATGCTGTAGAAGCTGGACAAACATTTAATACCAATTTAAAACTAAGCATACCAAATAATTACCAAACTAGTGGCCAAAAAACTGGCACTATTACCTTTTGGTCAAACTAATCAATCATATGATAATATTTTACTTATTAATATTATTTCTATTTCCTAGCTCAGCAGTTCAAGCAGCTGGTTTACAACTGCAACCAACTTCATTTGATTTAGAAATACGTGATCAAGCTGTACAAACTAAATTAGTGGTCAGTAATCCAGCTAAGGAAATACAACTATTTGAAATTTATGCTGATGATCTGGTAGATTTTATTGATATTAATCCTAAAACTTTTACTTTAGAGTCTGGCATGCGCAAAGAAATTTTAATTACTATTAAACCAAATAAAGAAGCTAGTATCACTAATACTAATTTATCAATCACTAGTCGCCCTTTTGCTATTGAAAATTTTGCTATTAATTCGGCAGCCAAAATACCTATTACTATTAAACAATTAGACCAAAAAGCCAAAGCCCAAGAGATACTTTTCTCTACTAATTATGTTTTAATTGCTATTATTTTAGGCTTAGTACTATATATTGCTTGGTTTAAGTATAAACAGAGGAAAAAGCAGAATAGTTGACATTTTAAAGGTTTTCTCTTATAATTTGGTAGTTATTTATG
Organism: uncultured Gammaproteobacteria bacterium; assembly: GCA_964633905.1. Lineage (GTDB taxonomy): Bacteria > Patescibacteriota > Patescibacteriia > UBA1558 > GWA2-36-10 > CAZWIT01. The sequence continues at coordinate 73,510 of CAZWIT010000007.1, forward strand.
CTGGGATAGCTCCCTTCGACTTCGCTCAGGGCGAGTAGCCTAAAAATTAAGCTTTATAGCCATATAAATAACCTTATCAAATTATTTAAATAATCGTTTGCCGGGATAGCTCAGTTGGTAGAGCAACGGTTTTGTAAACCGTGGGTCGGGGGTTCAATTCCTCTTCCCGGCTCCAGCTAACTTAGCAATATTTTGCCGAGCTAAATAAATATTATAATATAATTAAGCAAATCTATGTCACAAGAAACATTAGCTAAACTAGAATGTGCCGATTGTCATCAAGTCAATTATCATAGCACTCGCAATAAAAAAACTATCAAAGCTAAACTTGAGTTAAAAAAATATTGCAAAACTTGCAAAAAACATACCCCACACAAAGAGACTAAATAAACAGTCTCTTCTTGGGGGCGTAGTATAGTGGTAGTACAAGGGTCTCCAAAACCTTTAGCGTGGGTTCGATTCCT
>CAZWIT010000008.1:0-9307 GCA_964633905.1 uncultured Gammaproteobacteria bacterium
TGTAATAATGAAATCAAATTTAAATTATTTTTAGCCAAAGCAATTGAACTTGGTTTTGATAAAATTGCCACTGGTCATTATGCTAAAATTAAAAAAGATAAAGACGGCTATCATTTATTACGGGCTAAAGATAAAAACAAAGATCAATCTTATTTTTTATCTGGACTTACCCAAACACAGTTATCCAAAGTTTTATTTCCTATTGGAGATTTAGTTAAACCTAAAGTTAGAGAGCTTGCAAAAAATGCCAATCTACCTAATGCTAGTCGTCCTGATAGCCAAGGTATTTGTTTTATTGGCAAAATAGATTTAAAAACTTTTTTATCTCAAAAAATAAAACCAAAAACAGGGGAGATAATAGATACTAGTGGTAAAAAACTTGGGGAACACCAAGGGGTTTGGTATTATACTATTGGTCAGAGGCAAGGTCTTAATTTGGCAAACGGCCCCTGGTATATTGTAGCTAAAAATTTAAACAAAAACCAAATTACCGTTGCTAAAGAAGGTGATTTAAAATTATATAAAAATAGTCTACAGATTTCTTCTTTACACTGGCTAAATAAAGAATATAAATTACCACTAAAAGCCAAAGCGCAAATTCGTTATCGCCAGCCAGAACAGGATCTTGTTATTAAAAATCAAAATAATGGTATTATCGCTGAATTTAAAAATGCCCAAAAAGGTGTAGCCTCTGGGCAAATATTAGCCATATATAAAGGCAAAGAATTAATTGCTAGTGGACAAATTGTTTAATCTATTCTATTTTTAATATCTTATAAATTAGCGTATTTTCTCCCAGCTTAATTTCTAAAACTGCGCCAACTGGCTTATTAAGTAAAGCCTGCCCCAAAGGCGAATTATATGATATCACACCGCCGCTAGGATTAGTTTCTAAGGATCCTAAGATGCGGTATTTTTTTATTTCTTTATTTACTTCTATACTAACTAAACTACCAATCTGAACAGTAGAATGACTAGTATTGGTTTCAATAATTTCTGCTATTTCAATTTGTTTTTGTAAATCAGTAACTTTTTGATTTACCCCGCGTAAACGTCCTTTGGCTATTTGATAAGCAGCATTTTCCGAAAAATCACCCATCAAGGCTAAACGCTTTACTTCACTAGCAAGCGCTGGCTGAACAGTATTTTTTAATTTTTCTAGATTCACTTTAAGCTCGGCTAATTTTTCGGCTGTAATCAAAGGATCGGGTTTAGCAAAGGTAAATTCTCCAGCCTTTCTCCTTGGTACTCTCATAATTGATTATTTTAAATATTCTAAGCATAGTATACTTGATAAACAATTTTTTAGATAGACCACTAAATTTATTGCCAGTCTAATTATTTTATGATAATTTTAATAATATTTAATGTACACTCACGTTCAAGCTAGAAAGGAGCCAATAATGGTGTTTGAATTTACTGATAAAGGTCATTGTCGCGATTGTGGCTATAAACCTGGTGATCCAATAATTGCCAATCCAAAAATACCAATTACCTATATGCCTGATAATTGCCCTAAATGCCATAGCACTAATATTTATAGGCCACCAGTAGCCAAAGACCGTAAAAATAGCCCTTTTAAGAAATTTTAAGGCCCACTAGGGCCTTTTTGTTTATATATTGACATATTATATATAATATGCTAATCTAATAATCTTCTTGGTTCTTCAATGATTTTTAGAGGGAATACTGCTAGCATCTTTTGCGCCAAGGTCAGATCATTCTGGAATACGGACGGAGCCTTTCTAACGTAAAGGCGTCACCTTTCGTTACAAGGCTTTGCTTGGGTAAGACTAACTCTTGCCACACCCCCACTACCACTAGGCATTCTAGGAACGCCAAACGGTGACGGCTCCAAAAGCCGGAAGGGTGAATTCGACGCGTCGAACTCAAGCTCAGCTTTACCAGAAATGTCCTTGCCATAAGTGCACTGCGGTAACCCTTACCCCTCCTCAACCACCACATATTCACATCTTTGCAGGAGGGGTTCTTTTTTTTATCAAAAATAAGCCTTAGGCTTGCTTTTTTTAACAATATATGCTACTATACTCGCGCAAGTGTATTGTCTTTAAAAAATTGGTCGATTTTTTAAAATCTGATTAAATTGCAATTTTACAAATTAAGTCTAAAATAATGACTGGTACAATTAAAAATTTGACCGATAGAGGTTTTGGTTTTATTAGCGTTGAAGGACAAGAAAAGGATTTATTCTTTCATAGTAATTCCTTAGTAGGCGTTCAGTTCAATGAATTACACCAAGGTGACACAGTTTCTTTTGAAGTAGAAAATTCTCCAAAAGGAATGAATGCGGTTAATGTTCAACGTGTTTAACATTTTGATCTAAAAATCAAGATCCCACCCAATCTGATTGCGGTGGGATTTTGTTTTAAAACTACTATTTAGCTAAAAGCACTATTGCTTTTTATCTGTTAAATAGCTAAACTTTAAAAGTATATAATTAAAAACTAAGAAATTATGGGTAATTTTAATAAGGGCAAAAGGTTCAATGACCGCAAAGGTGGCGGTGGATTTGGTCGCCGAGACTCAAGCAGAGTTTTTAATAATAGAGGCGACAGTGGTGCCAGACCAGCTATGCATAAGGCTGTTTGCGCTGAATGTGGCGATCCTTGCGAAGTACCCTTTAGACCAACTGGCGACAAACCGGTTTACTGCAACAACTGCTTTAAAGGTAAAGACAGTAGCTTTAGTTCTAATCGATCTAATGGCGGGAGAGATTTTGGCAAAAGTAATTTTCGTGATAAAAAAATGTTCAAAGCTGTTTGTACTGAATGTGGTGATCCTTGCGAAGTACCCTTTAGACCAACTGGCGACAAACCGGTGCTTTGCTCCAGTTGTTTTGGACAAGATAGCAGAGCCAACAACAAAAGAGTTGAAAACGGCTCTAGCGACAGCAAATTAGAACAACAGTTAAAAACCATCAACCAAAAACTTGATGAAATTTTGAAAAATTTTCCTAAAGCAGAAGTTAAAAAACTAATTGTTGATAAGCCAATAAAAACTGAAAAAGATCTTAAACTGGAAGTAAAAGATAAAAAAGTAGCTAAGGCTACTAAAACTCCTAAAGTCACTAAAAAGGCTAAAGTAGCTAAAAAAACTTCAAAATAAAGGATATTTTCTTAAAAAACTATAAAAACTCCATATTTATGGAGTTTTTTGTTTTTAAGGCCTTAAGGCCTTGACAAATATTATAAATATGCTAATATACAGAACCTATAGAGCGGAGATAGCTCAGTTGGTAGAGCACAGCACTCTTGATGCTGGCGTCGTAGGTTCAAGTCCTACTCTCCGCTCCAGTTCTTTTACGCTTTGAGACTGCTTCGTCTTACCTTACTATCTGAAAGCAAGCCAAGTTGGGCTTTGTCTATTCAGTGGGGGAGAACTGTAGGCAGTCTCAATTATTCGGGACCCTTAATGCTTCGGCAAAGAGGGTTCTTTTTTTAAATTTGATTTTTTTAAAAGCCACGAGTAAACTTTAATCAAAGTTTGTACTTTACACTTGCAAAAGGGGGGTAAAAATGAAAATAGCCATAGTGCTTATTTGTTTAGCCTTAATTCTTTATACCACTGCTATTTGGTCTGAAAGAGCTAAAAAAATTCTAAAACCATGGATGTTGCGTATATTTATTTTGGCTTTTATTTGTGATCTGATTGGCACCACTCTGATGGGACTTACTCATCCTAATGCTAAGTTGAATATTCACAGCTGTTTTGGCATACTAGCTCTGCTTATTATGTTTGTCCATTTACTTTGGGCAGTCGATGCCTTGGCAAGACGCGGACATTGCCAGGTCTTATTTAGTAAATATTCTATCTATGCCTGGCTAATGTGGCTAGTAGCTTTTTTAAGCGGTGTGCCTCGTTAAATGCTTTTAAAAAGCCCTAAAATCTGCTTGGAACCCGAAACATTCGGGTTCTTTTTTAATTTGACTTTTAGGCCTTTTTTTACTATAATTTAAGTAAATTTAACCATTATCATAATGGTTTTTTTATTGGAAAAATATGCAAGCACAAGAATTAAGAAATAAATTTTTAGAATACTTCAAAAAACAAAATCATACTGTTGTTAGCTCGGCTTCTTTGATACCAGATAATGACCCAACGGTTTTATTTACCACCGCTGGCATGCACCCCTTAGTACCTTACCTAATGGGCGAAAAACATCCTCAAGGCACTAGACTGGTTAGTGTACAAAAATGTGTCCGCACCGGTGACATTGATGAAATTGGTGATGCAACTCATCATACTTTTTTTGAAATGCTTGGCAATTGGTCTTTAGGTGATTATGGAAAAATCGAAGCTATTGATTTTGCTTGGGAATTTTTAACTAAAGAATTAAAAATTGATCCAAAATTATTAGCAGTTTCAATATTTCAAGGCGATAAAAATGTGCCTGAAGACAAAATTGCTTTTGATCATTGGCTAAAATTAGGTATTTTAGAAGAAAAAATTGCTAAATTAGGCATCAAAGATAATTGGTGGGGGCCAGCAGGTAACACAGGGCCTTGCGGACCAGATACCGAAATTTTTTATTGGACAGGGGATAAAAATAATATTCCAAGCGCTTTTGATACAGATAACAAAGCTTGGGTAGAGATCTGGAATAATGTTTTTATGGAATACAATAAAACTGCTCCGGATAAATTTGTAGCTCTGCAACAAAAAAATATTGATACTGGCATGGGCTTAGAGCGCACCTTGGCAGTTTTAAATGGTTTAGATGATAACTACCAAACTGATTTATTTTTACCAATTATCCAAGAGTTAGAAAAACTATCTGCTAAAAAATACACTGACGATAAAAAAGCTTTTCGTATTATAGCTGACCATATTCGCTCAGCTGTCTTTATTTTGGGCGATCCTAAGGGAGTATCACCTTCAAACAAAGACCAAGGCTATGTATTGCGTCGCTTAATCAGGAGAGCTATTCGTTTTGCCAAAATTATTGGTATAAAAAATAACTTTAGCAGAATTTTAACAGAAATTATTATTGAACAATACAACACCGCTTATCCTGAATTAATTACAAATAAAGAATTTATCATAAAAGAAATTGAACAAGAAGAAAAAAAATTCAGCGCTACTTTAGAAAAAGGCTTACGCGAATTTGCCAAACAAAAAACTATTGATGGCAAAGTTGCTTTTATTTTATTTTCTACTTACGGCTTTCCTTTAGAAATGACTGAGGAGCTAGCTCAAGAAAATAATATTCAAATAAATAAACAAGAATTTGAAGCTGAATTTAAAAAACACCAAGATTTATCCCGCACCGCTTCGGTTGGCATGTTTAAAGGCGGTTTGGCTGACGACAGTGTCATGAGCACCAGATACCATACTGCTACGCATCTTTTGCACCAATCTTTACGTAAAATACTAGGTCCACAAGTTGCTCAAAAAGGCAGTAATATTAATACCGAACGTTTACGTTTTGATTTTTCTTATACTGATAAAATGACGCCTGAGCAAGTCAAAGCTGTCGAAGATTTGGTAAATGAACAAATCCAAAAATCTTTGCCAGTCAGCTGGGGCGAAATGACAGTCGAAGAAGCCAAAGCTAAACAGGCTATTGGTTTATTTGGCGATAAATACGGAGAAAAAGTAAAAGTTTATACTGTCGGTACTGATGATAATTTCTTTAGCCGCGAAATTTGCGGTGGACCCCATGTTACCAATACCAAAGAACTTGGCACTTTTAAAATTATCAAAGAAGAAGCCAGCAGCGCCGGCGTCCGTAGAATAAAAGCAATTTTACAATAAATTAAATAAAAAAATAATAAAAATTTATGGACATTCAAATTTACAAAAATAATTTTGATTTAACTGATCCTTTCAAAGAATATTTAGAAAACAAATTCAAAAATTTAGAAAAATATAACGATAACATTACTTCTTTTAAAGTAGAATTGAATCGCAGTCAAAAACATAATAAAGGTGACGTCTTTACAGTTGAAGCTCATTTGCAATTACCACAACACAAAACTATTACCGTTAAAGAAACTCATATTGATGCTCGGGCCGCTGTTGATATTGCTCAAGAAAAATTAGCTAGAGTTTTATTAAAAGTTAAAGATAAACAAATTAGTAAATTAAAAAGAAATCCTAAATTTTTAAAATCTTTAAAATTTTGGGATAAATCAGAATAATTATTTTATGGGTATTTTACAGAAAATCTTTGGTGATGCTAATCAAAAATATATTGATAGTTTAAAACCACAAGTAGCAGCTATTAATGCTTTAGAAGAAACACTAGCTAGTCTTAGCGATGAGGAACTAAAAGCCAAAAGTTTAAGTTTAAAAAAAGAAGTAAGCAATGGTAAAAGTCTAGATGAAATTTTAGTGCCAGCTTTTGCTTTAGTCCGCGAAGCAGCTAAACGCACTTTAAAACAGCGTCATTTTGACGTTCAGCTTTTAGGTGGCATTGTTTTGCATCGTGGTCAGATTGCTGAAATGAAAACCGGTGAAGGTAAAACTTTAACTTCTACATTGCCGATTTATCTCAATGCTTTGTCAGGCAAAGGCGTACACGTGGTTACTGTTAATGATTATTTAGCCAAACGTGATGCTACTTGGATGGGCCAAATTTATCATTTTTTAGGCTTAAGCGTGGCTACTATCCAACATGAAGTTTCTTTTATTTATGACCCCACTCATACTTCCGAAGAAGCAGACGTTGCGCGTGATCAAGCTGTTAAAGTAGTAATGGATTATTTAAAACCTGTTAATCGCCAAGAAGCCTATAGCGCTGATATTACTTATGGCACTAATAACGAATTTGGTTTTGACTACTTGCGCGATAACATGGCTCAAGATGCTAAAAATCAAGTTCAACGTGGTTTAAATTATGCCATTGTCGATGAAGTTGATAGCATTTTGATTGATGAAGCGCGGACGCCACTTATTATTTCTGCGCCAGCGGAAGAATCAACTAATCAATATTTACAATTTGCTCAACTAGTAAATTCTTTACAAGAAAATATTGACTATAATATTGACGAAAAAATGAAAGCCGCCACTTTGACTGAAGACGGCATTAAGAAAATGGAGCAAATGCTGGGTGTTGAAAATATTTATGAAAGTCATGGCTTAAATACTGTTCACCATTTAGAACAAGCTCTACGCGCTAAAACTTTATTCTTGAAAGATCGTGATTATATTGTCAGTGACAATGAAGTAGTAATTATTGATGAATTTACTGGTCGTATGATGCAGGGGCGCAGATACTCTGAAGGCTTACATCAAGCTATTGAAGCTAAAGAAAATGTTACTGTTCAAAAAGAAAGCATGACCTTGGCTACTATTACTTTCCAAAACTTTTTTAGAATGTATGAAAAATTGGCTGGTATGACAGGAACCGCTTCTACTGAAGCTGAAGAAATGGCAAAAATTTATAAATTAGATGTTACGGTAATTCCTACTAACAGACCTTTTGTTCGTCGTGATCTCAAAGACCGTATTTACAAAAATGAACGCGGCAAATATAAAGCAATTGTTAAAGAAATAGATAGCTTGCACAAAGCTGGTCAACCAGTCTTAGTCGGCACTATTTCCATTGAAAAAAACGAATTACTGTCTCAATACTTAGAAAAAGCTGGCATACCGCATAAATTATTAAACGCTAAATTCCACGAAAAAGAAGCAGAAATAATTGCTCAAGCTGGCCGCAAAGGCGCTGTTACTATTGCCACCAATATGGCTGGCCGTGGTGTTGATATTACTTTAGGTGGTTCACCATTTAATGCTCAAGCTGCTGAAGAAATAAAAGCTTTAGGTGGTCTACATGTCTTAGGCACCGAGCGCCATGAATCACGACGCATTGATAATCAGCTCAGGGGTCGTGCTGGCCGTCAGGGTGATGCTGGCTCTTCTCAATTTTATATTTCTATGGAAGATGATTTGATGCGCATTTTTGGTTCAGATCGCATGAAAAACATGATGGATAAATTAGGCTTACCAGATGACATGCCAATTGAAAATCAATTAATTTCCAATTCCATTGAAGCGGCTCAGAAAAAAGTAGAAGGTAATAACTTTGATATTCGTAAACATTTGGTAGAATACGATGATGTTATTAATAAACATCGTCAAGTAGTTTATCGCCAACGACAAAATATTTTATCTTTATTTAAAGACGATAAAGAAAATGAAAAAACTACCAAAGATATTATTTTTGAATATGTTAGCCAAGAATTACAAAATATAATTTCTTTTCACACTTTAAGTCAAAAAAATGTTGGTGATTTTAATCCTAAAGAAATTTTAGAAACCATCCGCACTATTTTTCCTTTAAGCCAAGCTGAAGAAACAAAAATTAATGATTTATTATTAAATAATAAAAATCACAATTCTCACAGCGAGCGCACCGAAGTGATTGAATATTTAGAAGTTTTGGCCAAAGAAAAATACGAGACCTTAGCCAGTGATATTAATTCTCAAGTAAATTTAGAAAGCAGCGTCTTTACGCCAATGCAAATGATTGAGCGGGGAGTAATGCTAAGAAGCATTGATACTTTATGGGTAGAGCATTTAACTTCCATGGATAAATTACGCACTGGTATTGGTTTACAAGGTTATGGTCAACGTGATCCTTTGATCGAATATAAACGCGAAGCTTTTGCTTTATTTAATACCTTACTTGCTAATATCCGCCAACAAATTGTTTATTCTATTTACAAAATCGGCATTGCTCGTCGTATGGCTGCACCGCAAGTTGAAAAGCAAAAACAATTTAACGAACAAAAAGCTGGCTTTAATCCTTTTCAAAAACAAGTAGAAGGTAGAGAACAAGCTAACCAAGTCTTACCGTCTAAGCCTAAAGATGAAACTGGCCACAAAATAGGTCGCAATGATCCTTGTTTTTGCGGATCAGGTAAAAAATATAAGCAGTGTCATGGAAAATAAACGCAAAGTATCAATTTTGATACCGTATAAAATTAAAGAAACTAAAATTTTTGTTTATTTACAAAAACGCAGTCAAGATGCGCAAAGAATACCAGGTTACTTTGGTTTTTTTGGCGGTGGTGCCGAAGGAGATGAAAATCCAGAACAAGCCTTAAAGCGAGAAATCAAAGAAGAATTAAATTTTATACCCAAAGATTTCAGTTATTTCAGAAAATATGAATTTGAAAGAAGTAGTAAAGATATTTTTATAATTAAAGTTGATAATAATTTTGAAAACGAGATAAATATTTTAGAAGGTGAATATGGCCGTTGGTTTAGTGAAACAGAAGCCTTGTCCGAAGAAAAATTAATTGAAGAAGATAAAATAGTGCTACGAGAATTTTATAAATCA
>CAZWIT010000009.1:0-2451 GCA_964633905.1 uncultured Gammaproteobacteria bacterium
TTCTGGAGGTTCGGGATGACGGGATGTTGCTGGTGAAGGCGGGTGAGGGCGAGGGTTGGGCGACGATTGATTTGACGGCGCTGGCGGTTGAGGCGCGAGGTCGTTAGGCGGGTGAAGAGGAGAGACATCATGTTGTTCTATACAGCGAATGAGGGCGAGGATGCGCCGGAGGCAACGATTCACAATGTTGATACGGGGATCACATATCGACTTGCACTGCGTGATTTCGACGACGGCCGGATGCCGGTGGTGGAGTTGATCATGCCGGCGCTTGTGCCGGGGCAACTGTTGCCGCGCCGGTTGTTCGCGGGCGCGCAGGCGGTGGAGTTTTGGCGGGCGTTGTTGTATTGCAACCCGTGGAACGGGGCGTCGGTTGCGCCTCGTGTGTTTTTGGACAAGCTGGCCGGGGCGGTTCAGGAGCCGGCGTCTTCCGATAACGATCTGCCGTTCTAGCAAAATGTCATCCCGCTGCCCGGTGCGTGACCGGGGCAACGGCCGCAAGCCGACCTCTCGCAATGGGCTGGACGGCCGGGCGGCGGGATATTGGAGATAGAAGGATGACGGACACTAAAGCAGGTGGGGTTGAGTTACCGTTGTCGGACGCGGTCATTGATGCGCTGGTGGCGGAACTGCCGGAGGTATCGTGCCGTGATCTGTTGCGGCGGTTGTTGCGCGAGCGTCGGGGCGACTAAGCCCGGCAAGGAGGAACACGATGAACGCTAGCTTTAACGACACACTCGATAACATTAAGCGCACGCTGAACATGGCTCAGAACTGTCATGAAGAAAGCGAAACCACCGGCAGCCTGGCTTACGCCGAAAGCGCGATGAAACGCGCCGCCGCGCTCTACGATCAGACGGCCGTTACGAACGCCGTCTTCCAGACCGAAATCATGCTTGTCATCGCCGACAGCCTGGTACGAATTGCCGACGTGCTGGACGGCCGGGCGGCGGGACTGGAGATAACGAGATGACGATGCGTGATGACGATGGCGAGACCTGGAGAGAGTACTGGTTGCAGCGGGTGGGCGACGAACTGGGTCGCTACGTGGCGGCCGGTGGGTGGGTGGAGGTGATGACGGTGCTGGATGACGGCCGTCTTGTCACCTTGATCGAACTACCCGGCGACGTGGTGGTGACACTGGAGGCGGCCGTGGAACGCGGTCGGCTGGATCAGCTATATCCGGTCGCGGGCCGGTCGCGGGAACTCAATGGCAACCGCGCGATGACCGAGACGCCGCCGGCCGAGGGGTTGCCGGAACCTGGGGAGCGGGTGCAGATCATCCTTGACGCGGTGCGGGGGCCGTTGGGCGACCGCTGGATTGTTGAGGAGCCGCATCCGCGGTTGATTGCCGATGAGGTGGTGACGGCGTGGCGGAAGCCGTTTGTCGGGAACAAGGTCGAGTTTAAGTTATCGCCGATGCAGACTGCGGCGCGGGAGAGCGAGTGATGGCGGAGGTCGAATCCAGCCGTATCTATAACGAAGTGCCGGCCATTCAGTTCCGGTCGCTGAACCAGTTCGTCGCCGATCTGGCGGCGGGGGTGGTGGATACCGTCTACCACGACGTGGGGGTGGGGGCGCATGATGGCGCGGATTGGACCAGCTGCTTCCGGGCGGTCGTCGTCGGGGATGTTGGGCAGCATATCGCTTCGTTGTCGTTCCGTCGGGCGGCGTTGATTGCCGTCGATGCGCGGGGTGTGCGGCGGGCGGTTGAGTATGAAGAGCAGTACGTCTATCAGGCGGCCGAGCATGCGGCGCTGGTGGAGGTCGTTGCCGGGCGGCTGGCGGAGATCGGCGTGTTATCGCTTCGGGAGGGGCTGCTGGAGTTGCCGCATTGGCGATCTGTCGTGTATGCCCGGCGGCCGAAGGTGGTCGGAACGGTGAAGGTGGAGGGAACAGATGTTTGATTCACTGGTTGGCGGCAACGCGGCGGCCGGGATGATGGGGATGTCGCGGGCGGATCATGTGTGGCGGGCGATTGCCCGGCACGGCGAGGAGTATCCGGGCCGGATTGTGGTGGTTGAGATTGGCCGGTCGAAGGCGGTTCGGCGCGATGATCTGGCGGCGTTTGCGGAGTGGTATGTGGCGAATGTCCGGTCGAGGTCGCCGCGCTGGGGCGAGGCGTTTATCGCGCGACGGGATGCGGCAAGGGCGGAGGCGGTGAAGTCGGCCGGGTCGATGGTGGGCGAGCAGGAGTCGGGCGACGAGAGTCGCCTTGGCCGCCGGGCGGCGCTGCGGGCGGCTATTGCGAGGATTGAGCGGGAGGTGGACGAGATATGACAGATATGGTGTGGTATGCGGCAAACAACAATGCCCGATCCGGTCGGACTCCTTATCAGCCGGACGGGTTCCAGGAGCAATGCTTGCGGACGTGGCGGGCAGATGGGCAGACGCATCAGCAGCAGGTGATGCACGCGGCGCTCGGTCTGGGCGGCGAGGCGGGGGAACTCC
>CAZWIT010000010.1:0-2318 GCA_964633905.1 uncultured Gammaproteobacteria bacterium
TTCGGAATGCCCGGTCACGGCGGCGCAGTTCCTCCGGCAAACGAGACGATTCCTGCGGGAGAAAGTCGCATTATTCGTGTGGTCTATGACCCGAACGCCCACGGTCCGGCGGGTGTCGGAAAAATTGACCGATTCATCACTATCACTGACGCTGCCGGAGACGCACTTCGTCTCGAGATTAAGGCGCTCGTCACACCCTAATGCATATGAAAAAACTCATTATCAGTATCGGGGCGGTGCTCTTCGCGCTTATTGCAGTCGTTGCGCTGAAATACAGTTCCGGCTTCGCAGACTTTCTGTGGAATGCGAGCAACGGCGGCGTCTGGCTCCTGCCTCTTGTCGGGTTCTCAGCGCTTCTTGATAGCGTGCATCCGTGCTCGTTCTCGATTCTACTCATCACTATTGCGTTTCTTTTTGGTCTGCAGGTGACCAGAAAGAAAATTCTCCTAATCGGAGGTCTGTATGTTGCAGGTATATTCGCCGCGTACTTTACTATCGGTATCGGCATCCTGAAAGTCATTCATATCTTCAATGTCCCGCACTTCATGGGAAAGCTCGGCGCCGCACTCCTTATTATGTTTGGAGTGCTCAATCTGCTTGGGGCACTTTTCCCGAAGTTTCCGATTAAGCTCAAAATCCCTGACGCTGCTCACGGAGCAATGGGAAAGCTCATTAACACGGTGTCTCTTCCTGCGGCGTTTGCGCTCGGTCTTCTTGTGGGACTCTGTCAGTTTCCGTGCATGGGTGGCCCGTACCTCATGGTCATCGGTCTTCTGCATGACCAAGTCACGTATTTCTCGGGGCTCGGCTACCTTCTCCTGTACAACGTGATTCTGATTGCACCGCTTGCGGCGACACTTTGGATTGCCGCGAACCCGGCGCTCATCGACAAAGTCACGCAGTGGAAACAAACCCAGATGAAAGATGTACACCTATGGGCAGGAATTGCGATGATTATTATCGGCATCCTTGTCTTCTTCATCTGATATGACATTCCTTAAAAAAATCTGTCCGGTATGTGCAATTGTCGTTGCCACATGGCTCGTGATGTTTGCGTTCAAATTGCTCGGATATGACGTTAACGATGAACTCCTCGCGATGCTCATGGGAGGCAGTGCAGTCGGCATCTCATACACACTGAGCACACGATTGCGACCCGTCTTTCGCACATCGATGACGGTGTATTGGAAGCTTGTTGCAATCCCGCTGGGATTTGCGGCAATGTACGCGGCCCTTCAGTTTGCATGGTGGTATGTCGCCGGAGCGGCAGCTATGTATGCTCTTGCGTGGGCGGCTTTCAACGGCATGTTCACTGTACAAAAGAACGAGAGACATTCGGGAGATGTTACCAAAGCATTAGATAATTGTTGTGACTAATTATATGGATGAAACACAAAAAATAGACAAGTTTGCTGTTCCCGCAAGTATCGTCATTGCCGCTCTTATCATCGGCGGAACGATGATGTGGAAACGTACGGATAATGGAGCACAAGCAGCGCGTGCGGACACGCCCTCGGTTACGTCTGTAGAAGATCTTATGGAGGAAGTATTGCCGTCTCGCGGCGTCACACTCCCAATCACTTGGGGAGATCTTGGTTCTCAACTTGTCGCCTCAGGTGTCATTGACGAGGAAAAATTTCGATCGCTCTATGCCGGTCGCGGCGGATTATCCGATAGTGACGAAATGCTCCTCACCGGAGAAAATACTGAACCGCTTGTTATTACGTCGGAAAATGCCCAGTACCTCCTCAATCTCTTGTGGGCGCTTGGACTTGCCAGTAGTAATCCGATTTTGGATTCGGGAGAAATGACTGATCCAAAGTACGGCGGCGCACAAAACTTCGCCTCAACCGGCGGCTGGACCCTCGCGCGGGGTAATCCGATGGACCACTACAGCGCACACGCATTCTTCAATCTGACACCGGAACAGCAGGCATTGGTGGACAAGGTATCACGTGGCATATTCCGTCCCTGTTGCGGCAACTCGACCCATTTTCCCGATTGCAACCACGGTATGGCGATGCTCGGTCTTCTTGAGCTCATGGCATCACAAGGAATTGGAGAGGAAGAAATGTACAGATCCGCATTGGCGGTCAATTCATATTGGTTTCCGGACACGTATCGTACTATCGCGATGTTCTTGGAGAGCAAGGATGTCGCATGGGAAAGCGTTCCCGCCTCAGAACTATTGGGCGCGCGCTTCTCAAGCAGCGCCGGATTCGCAAACGTCAAAGCACAGATTACCCAACCGCAGCAGCAACAGGGCGGAGGCGGATGCTCGGTGTAGGCGCCAAGCAGTGCCCATTCCGCATAGATTT
>CAZWIT010000011.1:0-2084 GCA_964633905.1 uncultured Gammaproteobacteria bacterium
CGGCGCGATTCGCTGGCTCATTGTGGATGAAGCGAAGCGCACGGGGTTGGCGTAACAGGAAAGCCCGGTCAGAGCGACCGGGCTTTTTCTATATCAGCGTCATCTGTCCGGCTTCCCTGAGCGCCTCTTGTTGGCGCTGGCGCAGCATCTGCACGACGGCGACGATACTGTCAGGCTCTGGCGTGTCCACGTGAAGGGCACGGGCGTACGCGTCGATCTCGTCGTACTCCATGCCCGGCTGTGGCAGCGCAAAACCGCTGCTCGTGTAGCGCTCAATCAAGTCCCATGCGGTCACGGTTGCTCCTCCTACACAAAACAGTAACCACTATCGCAACCGTCAAACAGCGAAGGTTGTTTGTCCGTAATGTCAACAGCCTCAGTCAGCGGTATCATCGCCTTGTGCAACCACACGTGCCGGTCACGTTCCTGCACTTCACGCTCAAAAACAACTGCCTTCTCAAACTCTACCGGCTGATGCTTGCGCATATCTGCCCACATCAGCGGTGACTGATTTGGGCACATCCAGCATCGTGATTTTGGCGGCGTAGGCCAGCCGAAAGACTCGACCAGAGCGGCGCAATTGACGCGGCTGGTAGGTACTATCTCAATCAGCGGATATTCGTGCCGATACCAGTTCAATCCGCTTGGTTTCATGCGCTCGATTTCGTCTGTGCTGATACCTAGCCACACACCGCAATCGTTGACATTGTGCTGACGCAACCATCTTTGCACGACGTATTTTTTCCATTCGCTGCTACAGTAGGTTGGAAGTTTCCCGCCTCCGTGTAGTGAAGTGAATGCGGGTATGAGTAGGTAATCTTCTCCTGTCCAAAGATCCACCTTGCTCAGTTCATGCGGCGCAATCTCTACCGTTAGGCCGATAGAATCAAGCGCAGGTTGCACGACGGTGCGCAGATATTCCCATGTTGAAGCAATCTCGCGACCGGTATCTGCCATCACCGCTACGTCAGGACGTGGCAGTTTGCCTTGCAAGATAAGCACCGCAATTGCGGCTGTCTGTGTGCCGCCTCCGTAACTCCAGACTGTTGCCATCTTGCACCCTCCTACAGTTCCGGCAGCTTCGGCCCCATGCTGCGCCGCCACGCCAGGAACCGACCGACGATGTAGACGCCGACGCCAAGCGCCAGGCCGAAGCCGACGCCAGCAATGAAGTCGATCATTCGTCACCTGCCAGGATGTCATCAAACGTGACGCCGGTTGGCCGGTTGTCATCGGTCTGCGAGGGGCGCAGGTCGAATGTCCGCGACGGGATTGACCACTTTACAAGGTCTTGCCAGGTGTTCGCCTGGTCAACCGCCCATCGCACCATTTCCGCCGACGAATCGCCGTAGCAGACTTCCGCCTGCTGGCGCGTGCGCAGGATGTGATCCTGCGGGAAGAGCTTGCGCGCCTGAGACGACATGACGACCTTGCGCACCACGACGGCAAAGCGATACTTCTCGCACCACAGGCACGTCGTTTCCGCCTCGACGGGGAACACTTCGAGCTTGCCGTCTTGGTCATCGTAGAGCGACTGCGGCGGCAAGATGGCGCGCACCTCCCCGACTTCGTTGGATTCCTCGAAGAACTTCAGCAGGTCTGCACGGTCAAAAATCTTCTCAGCCATTGTTGTCACCTCTCACCTTTCTGTTTTGAGCTTCCATCCAGCCTTTATCCGATAGCGAATACATGTAGTCCTTTTCCTTGCCCTCGACGACGAGTTGCAGTTCCGCCAACACCGTGAGCTGTCCACGATACTCATTGCGAGATGGCGTCTTTTTGCCCAGTGACCCCTCGACAATCCCGGCCACCTTTTCATACAGGTCGCTGCGTGACACCTGACTCCCCGCGCGTTGCTCGAAGAGTACGGTCAGGATCACGTCTTGCAGTAGGCGGCGGCGCACCTCGTCGGGCGAATCGTGCGGCTTGGAGTAGAACGCCGCCGTTTTCAGGTCGTAGGTGCCGTCGTGATGCTCGTAGGTGAAGTCTGCGCCGAACGCTTCGATGCGATATTCGCGCACCTTCGTTGGAATGACGCTGATAGCCTCGCGCCCTTCCAGCCGGTCGATGTACATCGCAGAATC
>CAZWIT010000012.1:0-1769 GCA_964633905.1 uncultured Gammaproteobacteria bacterium
AATTGATTTAGCTACTGTTGCTTTAAAAAAGATATCAATTTTTAAAATTTCTTAACAAGAATCAAGAATTAGGTATTGATCATGCAAATAAAAGAAATAAGCAAGCAAATTTTAAAATATAATTCCGCTAGAGTGTTGCTTAGTATAAATATTATTCCTATTATTGGAGTTATATTTTTTGAATGGAATTTTTTTTCTATTATGCTCCTATATTGGTTAGAAAATCTGGTTATTGGCTTGTATAGTATATTAAAAATAAAAAAGACAAATCGCTACCTGATCTTAGAACAAAAAAAATCACCAGTTACCAACAGCTTGCCTGCAACGTGGAGGCAGATTATAGTATTTATTTTTGATTATGGATTCTTTACATTAGTGCATGGAGTTTTTGTTTTTGCTATGTTTGGCATGTCCACAGCGACAAGCTCTACGATAGCAAGGCTTGGTCCAGTTAATATTTCTGAAATAATTTGGCCTCAAATTTCGGTGTTAGGAATATTTATTTCTTTTTTAATGATGATTGTAAGTCATGGTTTTTCGTATCATCATAATTTTATAGTAAAAGAAGAGTATAAAAATTGCACAGTTAATTATCTACAGAAAAATCCATTTAGAAGAGTTATTACTATGCATTTTATTATTGTAATTAGTGGATTTATTATTTTAGCTTTAGGTTATTCCAAATTAATAATAATACTATTAATAATATTAAAAACGTTAATAGACCTACTTGCTCATAATAATGAGCATAACAAAATATAAATAGTAGTATATATATTTAAAAATATAATTAATTAAAAAATTTCTATATGCCTAAAATAATTTACCAGAAAATCTAGCTCACAATATAATTCCGACTTTAAAACATTTTAAATTTATCAAATAAAAAAGATTGGCCTTAAATAAGGCCTGTCTTTTTGTTTTAAAAATAAAAAGGGCAAGTTGCTAGCTTGCCCTAGAGGCGATTCAGTCTGAGCTTGGTTGTTGAAGAGTTTGGTCACGGAAGTGAAGACCGAGCACTGTGCTGATCTCAGCCAAGATGTTTTGCAGGTGCATCTGCTGTCTCCATTCGCAAAGGATGCGAATATGGTGACCATCAGCCATCTTTTCGCAGCTATCCACCACGAAAGAAATGCGTTCCTGACGAACACGTTCGTCAACCTCCTGCACCATCTTGATGATTCTATCAGACAGCTCTTCGCTTGACACCACTACTTCAACTAGTAGCTTTCGCTGAACCACCACGATCTCTTTGTTGTCGGTCATGTCTAAACCTCCTTTACTATTGGATCGTGGTTGGTGGGGTGTAAGAGAACAATTTAACTTGCATATAAAATACTCCTAATATAAGCTAAAGTCAATTAAATTATATTGACAAAAATAATAAAAAATATTATAGTATAAAGTAATGAATTCAAAAAAGCCAAAAATATTAGTAGCTTTATCAGGTGGCGTTGATTCGGCCCTAGCTTTATATTTACTTAAAAAACAAGGCTATGAAGTAGAGGCTGCCTTTATGAAAAACTTTTCCGAAAAAGTAAACTTAAAAGGTGAATGCCCCTGGAAAGAAGATCGAATTATGGCTTATCGTGTAGCTGCTTTTTTGGGCGTAAATATTCATACTTTTGATTTTGAAAAAGAATATCATGAAAAGGTAGTAAATTATATTTTTGATTCTTATCAAGCCGGTCTTACTCCTAATCCTGATATTTTGTGTAATAATGAAATCAAATTTAAATTATTTTTAGCCAAAGCAATTGAACTTGGTT
>CAZWIT010000013.1:0-1657 GCA_964633905.1 uncultured Gammaproteobacteria bacterium
TAAATGAATCCGGCCTCGTTTCGCATCGTGTCAACTCCGTGCGAATATAGCACAAACATACAGCATTTGTTACCTGGCGTCAATAAATATAATTCACATTAAAATAGGTTGACATTTTAAATTAGATCGGTATAATTAAATCATCAACACAAAGTTGGTACCGGCCAGACGGGATCTGGAACAAAGGAGATTGAGAAATGAAAGGATCAGAAAAGCAAATCAAATGGGCACAAGACATAATCAATCAAGCAAATAAAGCTTGGGATGATCTGAAATCTGGCGTCAAACCTGAGGCTCAAGAGAAATTCGCAGAAATGAAAAAAGATTTCTTCGCAAGAATGGAATCAGACAGCGCAGAAGTAATAATCTCATATAGAGATTATTACCCTACAGACTCAGAAATGCTTAAAAACAATTTCGCATTTTTCCAAAAATCAAAAATACAATAACAAACACAACCCGGCTATGCCGGGTTTTTATTGTGAGAATAGATATGATCAACACAGACCAGGAAATATTAGACGCTTGCCAGAATCACGGCGCAAAAAAGGTTTACGATGCCGCATACGCCTTTATGCGCAATGATAAAAACGCATTGCCAGCGGTTGGCCTAAAAAACCCGTCTGGGATTGGAGAGGCTGATTATATCGGGTCAAAAGTTTTCAAAATGTTAAGTCAAATTGACAAGGCAAAAGACTTGACAGACATAACTATTGATTTGGCAAAAATAAAATGAGCAACACACACGGAATGACAGGGAAACGCAACGCGGAAAAACCGGAAACCGCAAAAAAAATGGCCGAGATTCACATCCGCTGCGAGTCTCGGTTGAAAGCCGGCGCGGTGAAAACCGCTCAGGACAACGGAAAAACATTGTCGCAGTGGCTGATTGATTTGATAGCAGCGAATTCTAAGCATTAAGAACCTCGCCGCCGCCCGACTTCAGGGCGGCAAAACATTGATTTAGATGAAAGAAACTCGGACAAGATGACTAAAAAGCATGGACTGACTGGAAGGAAAGGAAATAACACAAAGCCCGAATCAGAGAAAAAATCATCCAGATTAAATATCTGGTGTAACCCGGATGACAAAGAGGCGTGGAAAGAAGCCGCAGCACTGGACGGCAAGACACTAAGCACATATGTAAATGAAACGCTAAACAAAACAGCAAAAGAAGTTAAGCCATAGATAACTGCCGCTCAAAAATTTCAAGCAAGGCTGAGTATGCCCTGTTCAATCTCTCATAGTAACCCTTGCGACTTTTCAGTCTACATAACTCACACTTGAGTTTCATTTCTTGAGATTCCCTGCCGGTATTCAACAGATACTCTACCCTAATAATTTCTATGTAGTCAGAGTCAAGAGAGTTGACAGCCCTGTCGGTTTCTATGCAATACAAGTCAATCTCTTCGTAAGATTGCTCATATCTACGTCCATTATCAACGGCCAAATGCGTAAAACTGCTGGATTTTGGGTATCCGTTATGGCTTCCGCTTTGCAGTTTCCATCGCGCCCAGTCTGATAGTCTTGACTCAAGTGTGCTTTTTTCCACAGCTATACTCCATGACAATTTACGACAACGGCAACTCACCAACTTCTAGTATCGGTATTACATGCCATGCGATACGATCCTCAATCTTTTCAGCGTTCCTGTATT
>CAZWIT010000014.1:0-1572 GCA_964633905.1 uncultured Gammaproteobacteria bacterium
GAGACCCAGGCTCTGCTCGACTTCCTCGACTCGATCATGGGTCAGCGAGAGGCCGTCGACGTTGCCGTACAGCAGATGCCTCACTACGACGAGCGGATCCTCGATCAGTGGTCGTTCATCCATCCTTACCTGACCGAGTTCCGCCACATCCCAGCACAGAACGTGATCGATTCACGTGTCGGCTACGGGACCATCCGAATCAACATGGGTGACGGTCTCTTCGTCCCTTCCGAGCGGATCACCATCCCCCACTTCTGGAAGGGCAATCTGGTCGGTTGGCAGTCGCGCCGGCTCAGTGACGACGGGACGCCCAAGTACGTCTCGACACCGATGATGCCAAAGGATTTCACGCTCTACAACTACGACCCGAAGGCACTGTTGACCGTGGTCGTCGAAGCTCCGATCAGCGTCGTCTCGAAGCGTCATCTCGCTCACCTCGAAGCGACGTTCGGGGCCAGTGTCACGGCCCACCAGCTCTCTCTGTTGGAGCAGCACCAGGGCGACATCGCCCTCTGGATGGACAACGACCCGGCAGGCTGGAACTCGATGGAGCAGATGTGCGCCCACCTCTCACAGCGCACGTCGAGGCTCTTCATCGTCGACTGCCCGTTCGCCGCCGACCCGGCCGATCTCTCCGACGAGGACTTCATCAAGATCCTCTCGACACGGCGAGTACATTGGTCGCTGTGGCGGCGTCCGACGTCGCTTCTGGAGTACAGGAGGGACGAGCATGGCGATCAAGAAGTACGGGACGGGGCAGGTGCTGCCGGATGACGAACCAGTGGTCACCGAAGGGGCAGACGATCAGGCTCGGCGACAGAGGCTTGCGGCAGCCGCTGCCGAGTCTCAGCCAGCCGATCCGCCTCGTCGGTGATGGCCCCTGCGTAGCCTCGACGTCGCACGACATCGAGCGCCAGCCGTTCTGCTGGGACACCAACGGGTTCTATCGCCGGCTCGGACTCCCTCCTGGAGCCCCGAGGATCGAAGTCGCTCGCGCCTACATGGATCTCGACGGCCATCGAAGCATCCCGATGACGAACGCCGCTGAGGTGCTCCTCAACCGACGCACCAAGCCGCTGTACGACGCCCTCCCTCTCGGGACGCTCTGGCCCAACGACGTCCTGCTCGTCGAGGCTGTGCTGTCGGGCGACTTCGAGGTGGCCAAGCTCCAGGATGACGACTGGGCCTTCTATGTCGACTCGATCGATCCGTCGGTCGTCGATCGAGATCAACTCGGGGTCTGGCGTTTCATGATCGCCTACCTGCTCTGGAGAGCGCACTCTCCGGCGACCCATTTCGCCATGGGGGCTCGTCGCGGTGACGGAAACGTATCGGTCGTCGGGTTCCGACTTGTCGCCTTTGTCCCTGTTGACTCCAAGCCAGCTTGGGAGTACTGTGCCTCCATTGCTCAGGAGCTTCAGCGAGCCGCCATCGAGCGAGTCGCCTTCTCCAAGAGATGAATCCATCTTCCATCCAACCACCCCAACCCAACCCACGAAACGAGACACGACCATGGTCAACTTCCGTCGAGGCGCAGAGGCAGCCGAAGAGAGTGCAGCGAAAGGCCCCAGT
>CAZWIT010000015.1:0-1052 GCA_964633905.1 uncultured Gammaproteobacteria bacterium
CTTGGTCTCAACAATTTAACGCAACGGATAGAATATCCGGATGCACAATACTTACAAACGTCTAACTGAGTGGGAACGGGAGGAAATTAGCCTCTGTTTAGCTCAAAACTACAAGCTTGCAGCTATCGGTAGGAAACTTAGACGATCTACAAGCACCATTGCTAGGGAAATACAGCGCAATAGCGTGAAGACAGGCTACCGTCCAGTCTCAGCACAGCGAAATAGTCAAAAAGTGGCAAGTACTCGCAGAAGAGGAAAACGCAAGCTGCAGTTCAACCAGGTTCTACTCAACTATGTAGTTGATAAACTTGTGCATAAGTGGTCTCCCGATGAAATCAGTCGACGTCTCAAGGTAGAATACCCACTAGACATGACAATGAGAATCTCTCCTGAAGCGGTATATCAGTTCATTTATGTGCTCCCAAGAGGTGAGTTAAAGCAGGTACTCCTCAAATCACTTCGGCAGGAACGAGCATACAGAAGGAAACAAGAACGTGGCAAGGAACAAGAAAACAGAGGTAAAATTAGTGACATGATCTCTATAGAAGAGAGACCCCTGCACGTTGCAGATCGGAGTGTTCCTGGTCATTGGGAGGGAGATCTCATCTTGGGCAAGTATAAACAGAGTGCTTTGGGTACTCTAGTTGAGAGAACTACCAGATACACAATATTGGTACCACTCTCTGCAAAAGATGCTGTTAGCGTGAGAGAAGCGTTGGCTCGAGAGTTTCTACAACTGCCCAAAGAGCTAGCACTCAGCTTGACTTATGACCAAGGTAAGGAAATGAGCCAACACAAGCAGTTTACCATCGACACCAATATACAAGTCTACTTTGCTCATCCCTCATCACCGTGGGAAAGAGGTACCAATGAGAACACGAATGGACTCATTCGACAATACTTCCCTAAGGGAACAGACTTCAGTACAATCTCGACTGCTACAATCAAGCGTGTTGAGCGTGAGTTGAATGATCGTCCAAGAAAAGTGCTTGGTTACCTTAAACCTGTAGAAGTTATACAACAAATCGTTGCGTTAAATTGTTGAGACTACC
>CAZWIT010000016.1:0-1029 GCA_964633905.1 uncultured Gammaproteobacteria bacterium
CTTCCTGCTTGGTGTAGGCGGAATTGATCAGCGTCTGCGCGCGCTCGGTGTTCTTGCGTGAGTCAATCACACGTAAGACAAGCTGCAGCGCGACGAAGGCCACCCACAGCGGCCATGTTTGCGCGATTGTCTCAAAGGTGGGTTCCATGCGCGCGTTTGTCCTTTCGCTAGTCAGCTTGCGCGCTGTTGATGCTCGTCAAAGGGTGAGTGATTCGCATGTCGAATAAGGGCGCTTATGCGTCATGCACTACAGGCGGCTACGTCCGCACCGCGGCGTCCACGTCGTCCTGTCTCGTCAGGCCCTGCGCCAGCGCCAGCTTCCACATCAGCAGCAGCATCGCCAGCAGGATCGGCCGGATGGCCGCCAGGGTAGACGCGCCTTCAATCGCCGTCTTCAGCGCCTTGAAGTCATTGGTGAGCAAGTCCTGTTTAGCCGCTTCGATCAGCACCGCCCGCGTTTGGTCTTCGGTCTTCACCGTCGGGTCGTGCGCTTCCACCTCGGCAGCCGCGGCCGCTTCGTCGTCTTTCGTCGCGGCGTCGGCAAGGTGAATGATCACGCGCGTGCCGTCATAGCTCAGGCCGTAGACGCGCTCCGCCAGCCGTTCGCGCAGCCGTCGATCCAGCGCCGCGACGTTAATCAGTTTCTCAATCGTGATTTCGCGCATGGCTACGCCTCCCTCGCCCACAGCTGGAACTTTGACGCGCTGGCTGTGCGGGCTGCCGTATTGACGCGCCACTGGATGCGAATGGTGTGTGCGCCGGCAGACAGCGCCGCAGTCAAGTGGGTGAAGCTGATCGGCGCGCCCGTGTAAGTGATCAGAACCCCATTGGCGTGGCCGCTGACGGCCGTACCGTCAATCGTGATTTCGTAGCACGTGAAGTCGCTGCTCGTGCCGCCGCTGGCCGTCTGCGAGATTTGAAAGCCGATCATGGCGCGGCCGCCGGTGGTCGTGATCGTCACCGATGCACCGGTAATGTTGGCGAAGCTCGTACTCGTCGTGCTGAGTGTCGCGTTGTAATTTTCCGCCA